>NZ_JBWKEB010000008.1:30436-225199 GCF_056435665.1 Amycolatopsis sp. NPDC043887 | reverse complement strand
ATTTTGTGGTTGCGACGGGGGGGGGGGGAAGAAGGGGGGGGTGGGGGGGGGGGTTGGGGGGAAAACCCAAAACCCCCCCCCACGACCCCCTCGACCCACGACCAGGCCGAAGGTGCCCCTTCGTCGCATCAGACGCAGCGAAGTGAGCCTTCACCCCACCCGTCACCCTCACCCAAGATCAACTTAAGCTACGTGGCATTGCGTTCCAGCGACCTAAACACTCACGACCACCTGAACCCCGCCTCGCGCGATCTCAAACGGAAACAACGGCCGGGGTGCCTCGGCTACCGGTCATCTGCTCCAGCGCCCACGCCTTGCCGAACTCGGCCAGCGCCGGCGCCGACCAATAGGCGGGGATTCTGATTCCGGACCACAGAGGCATTTTCGGCCCGCTCAGGGTTCCGTGACTGACCTGGACGCGGACCGCTCCTTCCACCCAGGTGAAAACGAAGTGGGCGTACATGAACATCCATGCCTGCCTGCCCATCACATCCCGCACGAGCACCGGCCCTTCGGACGGATAAGGCGCCGTGTAGATGACTTGTTTCCGGCCATTGCGATAGCTGACTTCCTGAGCGGTGACGCCGGGAGGAAGCATCAACGGTTCCACTCGGTCAGTCCTCCACAATGGTGATCGTGCCGTGACCGTCGCAGCCGGCACAGCCTTTTCCGTCGCAATCACCACATACCGAAGTTAGATAACCCATGATTCGGAATCCGTTCGCGTCGAAGTCGAAGTGCCCGAAGTATCCGCATTACCTCGTGAACACGAGGCTCAAGTTAGCGAGCGCGCCGACACCAGGACAACCCGAACGAAGCCGATCCATTCCGACGGATTACAAATACCGAATTATTGCAGCAACGCAACGCATTCGACGTGATGCGTCATCGGGAAAGCGTCGAAAGCGCGCAGATCCACCAGCCCGTATCCGTGCTCGGCGAACAGCGCGATGTCTCGCGCCAAGGCAGCGGGGTCGCACGCCACGTAGACGATCCGGTCGGGCGAACCCTCCGCGATGGAATCGACGACGGCTTTGCCCGCGCCCTTGCGCGGCGGGTCGAGGACGACGACGTCGACCGGTTTCGGGGCGTCGGCCAGCAGGTGCTCGACCCGGCCGGAGCGCCAGCGGACCTGCGGGAGGTCGGCCAGGTTCTCCTCGCCGTCGGCGACGGCACGGCGGCCGGACTCGACGGCCAGGACGCGCCCGCGCGGGCCGACCTGCTCGGCGAGCACCGACGCGAAGAGGCCGACACCGGCGTACAGGTCCCACGCCACGCCGTCACGCGGTGCCTCCGCCCATTCCGCGACGACGGCGGCGAGCGCGTCCGCGGCGGCCGGATGGACCTGCCAGAAGCCGTGGGCGTCCAGGCGCCAGTCACGGCCCGCGGCGTGCTGCACGGCGATACCACCGGCCAGCTGCCGCGAACGGGTCTTCCCGTGGACCGTCGACAGGTCGCGAAGGTGCACCTGTCCCTCGTCGTCCTTGGTGACCTCGATTTCGCTGCCGGGGCGCCACTTCCGCGACACGACGTCGTCGAGCGCGCCGGGGACGGTGATCGGGCAGTCGTCGATCGCGATCACGCGATGACTGTGATGCGCCCGGAAACCCGCCCTGCCGTCCTTGCCCGCGACGAGCCGGACGCGGCTGCGCCAGTCCAGCGGGCCACCGTCGAGAGCTTCGACGACGACCTCGCGGTCGATTCCGGCCAGCCTCTTCAGCTGCTCCATGACCACGGCGGCCTTGAGCTCACGCTGATGGCCGGGCGTGGCGTGCTGCCAGTCGCAGCCGCCGCACTCCCCCGGCGCCGCGAGCGGGCACGGCGCCTCGACGCGTTCCGGCGACGCCTCCAGGACCTCGACGGCGTCGGCTCGGCAGAACGACCCGCCCTTGTCCTCGGTGACCGATGCCAGGACCCGCTCGCCGGGCAGCGCGTGCCGCACGAAGACGACTCGCCCCTCCGCCCGCGCGACGCAGTGCCCGCCGTGCGCGACCGCGCCGACCTCCAGCTCGATCGTTCGTCCGAGCCATGTGCCGGTCGACGCGTCCACACTCATTCTGCTTCGTCCTTCTTCATTTCGGGTTGCTTGACGACCGGGGAGAACCCGCGCCGCACGTCTCCGGCCGCCGGACGAGCCTTGCGGTCGCGTTTGATCGCCTTTTCCGACGATTCGAGCTGCCACGGCACGCTCGTCACCATGACGCCGGGCTGGAACAGGAGCCGTCCCTTGAGGCGCAGCGCGCTCTGGTTGTGCAGGACCTGCTCCCACCAGTGCCCGACGACGTACTCGGGGATGAACACGGTCACCACGTTGCGCGGGTTGTCGCCGCGGACGCGCTTCACGTAGTCGAGCACCGGCTTCGTGATCTCGCGATACGGCGATTCGATCACCTTCAGCGGAACCTTGAAATTGTGGTCGTCCCATTCCTGGACGAGTTTGCGGGTCTCGACGTCGTCGACGTTCACCGTGACGGCTTCGAGGACGTCCGGGCGCACGGCCTTGGCGTAGGAGAGCGCGCGCAGGGTCGGCAGGTGCAGTTTCGAAATCAGCACGATCGCGTGGTTGCGCGAAGGCAATACGGTCGGCTTGCGGTCCATTTCGCGCAATTCCTCCGCGACCCGGTCGTAATGCTTCCGGATCGCGGTCATCAGCGCGTAGATCGCCACCATGGCCGCGATCGCGATCCAGGCGCCGAGCAGGAACTTCGTGACCAGCACGATGATCAGCACGGTGCCGGTCATGGTGAGGCCGATCGCGTTGACCGTCTGCGAACGCCGCATCCGCCGCCGCACCACCGGATCGGTTTCCCTCGCCAGCAACCGGTTCCAGTGCCGGATCATGCCCGCTTGGCTGATCGTGAAGGAGACGAACACTCCCACGATGTACAGCTGGATGAGCTTGGTGACCTCGGCGTCGAACGCGATGATCAGCACCAGCGCGAACGCCGACAGGAACAGGATGCCGTTGGAGAAGGCCAGCCGGTCGCCGCGCGTGTGCAGCTGGCGCGGCAGGTAGCGGTCCTGGGCCAGGATCGAGCCGAGCACCGGGAAGCCGTTGAACGCCGTGTTCGCGGCGAGCAGCAGGATGATGCCGGTGGCGAAGGAGATGTAGTAGAACGCGGGGGTGAAGTCGGCGAACACCGCCTGCGCGATCTGCGCGACGATCGTCTTCTGCTCGTAGCCCGCCGGCGTGCCGGTGAGCTGCGTCTCCGGGTGCTCGGCGAATTTGACGTCGGTGATGATCGCCAGCGTGATGATGCCGATCAGCATCGTCACCGCGAGCACACCCATCATCAGCAGGGTGGTCGCCGCGTTCTTCGATTTCGGCTTCTGGAACGCCGGGACACCGTTGCTGATCGCCTCGACCCCGGTCAGCGCCGCCGCGCCGGAGGAGAACGTGCGCAGTAACAGGAAGAAGAAGGCGAAACCGGTCAAAGAGGCTTCTTCGTGCAGTTGGAAATCCGCGCTCTCGGCCCGCATGTCGGCGCCGGAGGCCGCCTCGATCAGGCCCCAGATCACCATGCCGAGGATGCCGATGATAAACCCGTAGGTCGGGATCGCGAACGCTTTGCCCGATTCGCGAACTCCGCGCAGATTCAGCGCGGTCAGCACGACCACGATGACTACCGCGGCGATCACCTTGTGCTGCGCCACCCAGGGAATGGCGGAACCGATGTTCGCCACTCCGGACGACGTCGACACCGCCACGGTGAGCACGTAGTCGACCAGCAGCGCACTGGCGACGGTGAGCCCGAATTTGCCGCCGAGATTGGTATTGGCGACTTCGTAGTCACCGCCGCCGCTGGGATAGGCGTGCACGTTCTGCCGGTAGGACGCGACCACGACCAGCATGACGAGCGCGACGGCGACGCCGATCCACGGCGCGAACGCGTACGCGGACAACCCGGCGACGCTGAGGGTCAGAAAGATCTCCTCAGGCGCGTAGGCGACGCTCGACAACGCGTCGGACGCGAAAATCGGCAGCGCGATGCGCTTCGGCAGCAGCGTATGCGAGAGGCGGTCACTCCGGAATGGACGTCCGAGGACGAGCCGCTTCAATACGGTCGGGAACTTCGACACCGGGAAAGACTAGCTGCGGCGCGCAGCGTCTCCGTTGAGGGTGGCGGCGGGGAGGACGGTGGAGTAACGGGCGGCCCTCACGGTAGGTTCGGCGCTGGTGTGTCTGGGTACCTGCGGACGAGTGAAACGTCCGCTGACTAAGGAGGCAGTGCGTGCACGTGGTGATCATGGGATGCGGCCGGGTCGGCGCATCCCTGGCCGCGGCGCTGGAGCGGCTGGGGCACGACGTCGCCGTCATCGACAAGAGCAGGCAGGCGTTCCGGCGGCTCGGCAGTGATTTCCACGGTCAGCAGGTGGTCGGCGTCGGCTTCGACCGGCAGGTGCTGATCGAAGCCGGGATCGAGCGTGCGGGGGCTTTCGCGGCGGTGTCCAGCGGCGACAACTCCAACATCATCTCGGCGCGGGTGGCCAGGGAGAACTTCGGCATCGACAAGGTCGTCGCCAGGATCTACGACCACAAGCGCGCGGCGGTCTACGAACGGCTCGGCATCCCGACCGTGGCGACCGTGCCGTGGACGACCGACCGATTCCTGCGCACCCTGCTCCCCGACGGCGTCGCCTCGGTGTGGCGGGACCCGTCCGGCAGCGTGGCGCTCCTGCAACTCCCGCTGCACGAGGGCTGGGTCGGGCGCAGCGTGCGCGAACTGCAGGACACCACCGGCGCGCGGGTCGCGTTCATGATGCGGTTCGGCACCGCCGTGCTGCCTGACACCAAGGCCGTGATCCAGGCCGACGACGTCGTGTACGTCGCCGCGAAATCGGGCACTGTCAGCGACGTGACCACCGTCGCCGCTCGCGAACCGGAAGAGGAGAACTGATGCGGGTCGCGATTGCCGGGGCCGGCGCGGTGGGCCGGTCGATCGCCGCGGAGCTGATCGACGGGCGCCACCAGGTGATGCTCATCGAACGTGAGGCCGACCAGTTCGAGCCGCACACCGTCGAGCAGGCGGATTGGGTACTGGGCGACGCGTGCGAGGTGTCGATCCTGGAGGAGTCCGGGATCGAGGAGTGCGACGTCGTGATCGCCGCGACGGGCGACGACAAGGCGAACCTCGTGGTCTCGCTGCTGGCGAAAACCGAGTTCGCGGTGCGCCGGGTGGTGGCACGGGTGAACAACCCGGCCAACGAGTGGCTGTTCAACGACGCCTGGGGCGTCGACGTCGCCGTGTCGACCCCGCGGATGCTCGCGGCGATGGTCGAGGAGGCGGTGAGCGTCGGCGATCTGGTGCGGCTGATGACGTTCCGGCAGAGCCAGGCGAACCTCGTCGAACTCACCCTCCCGGAGGAGACGCCGCTGGCGGGCAAGGCGGTCAGCGAGCTCAACCTGCCGCGTGACGCGGCGCTGGTGACGATCCTGCGCGGGGACCGCGTGATCGTGCCGCAGCCCGAGGACCCGCTGGAGCCGGGTGACGAGCTGCTCTTCGTGGCGACGTCGGACGTGGAACCGGAGATCCGGACAGCGCTGGGATACTAGTTCTCCGAGGCGGGCGCCTGCGCGTACTTCGCGCGCAGGCGAGCCTCGACCTCTTCGTCGGTCTCTTCGCGCGGGGCCTCTTCGGCCAGCGCCTTGAGGTGCTTGTCCGACCGCCGCACCGCCCAGACGACGGTGAGCAGGCCGAGCGCGTACAGCGGGTATCCCATCGCGATCTTCGCGAAAGCCAGCCAGCCGGTGTGGTCCTCGTCGTACAGCCAGCGCTGCACGACGAACCGGGCGCCGAAGATCAGCGCCATGGCGCCGGTCGCGATCGAATAGGCGATCAGCGACTTCTTGTCCTTGCGCCAGGTGTGGCCGCTGCCGTTGAGCGCGTTCCACACCACGCCGGCGAGCGGCCAGCGGACGACGATCGACAGCACGAAGACACCGCAGTAGACCAGGCTCGTCCAGATTCCGAACAGGAAGAAACCCTTGGCCGAACCGGTCCGGTAGGCGATGAACGCCGCGATCGCGACGCCGAAGAACCCGGAGATCGCGGGCTGCAGCGGCTCCTTGCGCACGATCCGCAGCACGGTGATCGCCACCGCGCTGCCCACCGCGGCCCAGATCCCCACCGTGAGCCCGAAGATCGCGTTCGCGATCACGAACACGATGACCGGCAGCGAGGAATAGAACAGTCCGGACAGCCCGCCCATCTGTTCCAACAGGGTGGGCTGGGGCTTCTTGTCTTCGGTCTTCTCTTCGCCGCCGACGGGTTCAGTCACGATGCGGGATCAACTCACAGGGCTCTGAAGTTCGTAATAGGGGTTGTACAGCACCTTCTGACCATCACGTTCGGCCATCCGGCCGCGCACCTTGATGGTTCGCCCGGGTTCGATCCCGGGGATCCGGCGGCGTCCTAGCCAGATTAGCGTCACACCCTGTGTGCCGTCGAACAGCTCGGCCTGCAGCGTCGCCGCCTCGTTGGTCGGGCAGAGCTCCACGCTGCGGAGTCTCCCGAGCACCGTCACCTCTTGACCCGACCGGCAGTCGCAGGCTCGCTGCGCTCCGCCGGCCTCGGATTTTTCGGACAGATCGTCGGCGTCGAGATCCTCGACGTCGCTGGTCAGCTTGCGGACCAGCCGGCTGAAGTAGCCGCCGTCTTTGGCGGACATAACGGTGCTCCTGTGCTCCGGGGCCCCCGACTTGAACGGCCCGTGCGTAATCCAGCGTAACTGTGCTCCGACCAGGAGAACGGGTTTAGGGGAATATCGCAACGTGACCTCCGCTATTCCGCCTACGACGGCAGTAGTACTCCCCGGCACCGGGTCCGACGAAGTGTTCGTGCGCGCCGTGTTCGCCGGTCCGCTGCGCGCGCTCGGCATCCGGTTGATCGCCCCGCCGCCGCCGCCTCCCTGCGACCGGCTCGCCGACGGCTATCTCGAGGAGCTGGACAGGCTGGCCGCCGAGCACGGTCCGCTGCTCGTCGGCGGCATCTCGTTCGGCGCGCACCTGTCGGCGGAGTGGGCGGCGCGGAATCCGGCCCGCTGCACCGGCCTGCTGGCCGCGCTCCCGGCCTGGAACGGCCCGGCCGGACGAGCACCCGCGTCGCTCGCCGCGCGGCTGTCAGCGGATCTGGTGGCCGAAAACGGGGTCGACGGCGCACTGGCGAAATCGGTGGCCGGCGTGCCGGAGTGGCTTTCGGCGGAACTCGGCCGCGCGTGGCGGCGGCACGGCGACGGACTGGCGGCGAGCCTGCGGACGGCGGCGGGCCATCCCGCCCCGTCTCTGGAGGACCTGAAGGGCCTCGACGTGCCCGCGGGGATCGGCGCCTGCGTGGACGACCCGATCCATCCGGCGGAGGTCGCCCGCGCCTGGGCGGAGGCCCTGCCGCGCGCCGAGGTCGGCGAGTCGACGCTCACCGCCCTCGGCGCGGACCGGGAGTCACTGGGCCGGGCGACCGTGCTGGCCTGGTTGAAAGCCCGGACCCACTAGCCCGGAGCACCGAGACGGCACGCCAGCTCGACCACACGGTCTCCCAAGGGCGCTCCGCGCCTGACGGAGACTTCACCCGTCGCGCGCCCTCTTTCGGGCCGAAGGCCCACGTAAACGTGATGAAGGGGCGCCCTCCGCACCCAGCGTGAGTCGGGTACGAACGGCGCCCCTTCGGCACGTTTACGTCAGCGCGCGATCAAATAACACAGCGCGCGATAAAACTAACTCTGCTCGGCGATGTGCTGCGCGACGGCGTCGGGCAGCGTGATGGTCAGCGGGGTACGGACCGGCATCGGCGCGTCACCGCGGTCGACGATGGTGTGCCGCACGATCTCCCGCAGCACGGCGGGCGCCTGCGACGCCTGCGACTGCGGCCCGGCGATGACGCCCCGGAGCATCCAGCGCGGACCGTCGACCCCGACGAACCGCAGCGCGACGTCACCGACGATCGCGGACAGCTCCAGGCCCCACTCCCCCATGCCGACCGAGACCTTGGCGCCGTCGGCACGCAACTGCTCGGTGAGCTCGGTGCTGACGTCCTTCCACAGGCCGCCGGACCGAGGCGCCGCGTAGCCGCTGACGGTGATCTGGCCCTGCTCGGTGACGACGTGCACCGCGCGGACACCGCCGCTCTCCGGGTCCATCTCGACCTGGACCTGGGAACCGTCGGGCACCGGCACCTTCACCGAACCGAGGTCGATCCGCGGGATGCCGTCCTCGGGCGCGTCGGCGAGGTCGAAGGGGCCGTCGGAGGTCTCCGACAGCTGCGCCTCGATCTCCTCGTCGGCGTCCTCGGCGGCAGCGCTGTCGGGACGCTCCTCGACCTCGGGCGCGGCGTGCCGTCCGCTCGGCTTCGCGCGCTTGCGTCCGAAAATCCCCACTAGTTCTCCGTTCCTTCCCTGGCTCCGGCTCCCAGTGTGGCGTGTCCGCCCGTGGAGCCATACCCTCCCTCGCCGCGCTCGGACGGCTCGAGTTCGGCGACCTCGACGAACTCGGCCTGTTCGACCCGTTGCACGACCAGTTGCGCGATCCGGTCGCCGCGGGTGAGCACGACCTTCTCGGAGAGATCATGGTTGATCAGGCAGACGCGGATCTCACCGCGGTACCCGGAGTCGATCGTGCCCGGGGTGTTGACGACCGAGAGGCCGACGCGGGCGGCGAGACCCGAGCGCGGGTGGACGAAGCCCGCGTATCCGGGCGGCAGCGCGATCGCGACACCCGTGCCTACCACGCCGCGTTCACCGGGCGCGAGCACGAGATCCGAGGTGGTGACGAGGTCGGCGCCCGCGTCACCGGGGCGCGCGTAGGCGGGAAGGGGGACCGAAGGATCGATCCGGGAAAGCAGTACCTGAACGGTGGACACGGGCGGCGAGACTACCCTGAAGGCGTGGGTGAAAGCGTGAACACGGCCGAAGGCGGCGCCGTCAAGCATTCAGAGCGGCTCTACGTCCCGTGGTGGGGCTGGCCGTTGCCGCTGCTGGGCGGCGGGCTGCTGGCGGCGGAGATCGACATGGGATATCCCGGGATTCGCGGATGGCTGCCGTACGTGGTCCTGATCCCCGCGGTGATCGCGCTGATGATCTCGCTCGGCCGGTCTCGCGTCCGGGTGACCGGCGGCGCCGAGCCGGAGCTGTGGCTGCGCGACGCGCACCTGCCGCTCAAGTTCGTCGGCGACGTCGACGTCATCGACAAGGAAGCGAAGCGCAAGGCGCTCGGCCGCGACGCCGATCCGGCGGCCTTCGTGCTGCACCGGGGCTGGGTCGGCCCGGTCGTGCGGGTCTGGCTCACCGACCCCGGCGACCCGACGCCGTACTGGCTGTTCAGCACCCGGCATCCGGAGAAGGTGGCCGCACTGCTCCGCCACCCCGCCGAGAAGTCCTGAGCACGGGAAAAGAGGGCCGGCCACCGGGCCGACCCCCTTTATTCCTGTTTCAAACCCCGAAGCCCCTGTCGCGCCGTCCCCTGTGCCCGTAGGCTCAGGCGCAGTCGCGGCAGATGAGCCGTCCGCCACTCTCCTCGGCCAGCCTGCTGCGGTGGTGCACCAGGAAGCAGACGGAGCAGGTGAACTCGTCGGCCTGCTTGGGCACGACCTTGACGGTCAGGTCCTCACCGGAAAGTCCGGAGAGGTCCGCGCCCGGCAGCTCGAAGTTCTCGGCGGTCGCGTCCTCGTCGACGTCCACGACGCCGGACTGGTTTTCGTTACGCCTTGCCTTCAGCTCTTCCAACGAGTCTTCGGCCAGCTCGTCGGCTTCGCTGCGGCGCGGAGCGTCGTAGTCGGTCGCCATTAGTCCCTCACCCCTGCGATGCTTTCGATGTCAGATGGCCCGGACCCGCGAGCGCGCGGCTCGTGAGTCCTTCGTGCCGCTGGTTAACGTCCCAGCGCCCCTGTTTGTGCCCGGCTGGGCAGTGAGCGAGGTCTCTCTTTTGTGCCTCTTACTGCCGCCTGAGCCCGCGAAGGGTAGCTCACGCTGATACCGGCTCTGCAACGAGTCAGACATTGCCGGGATTACGTCACCCAACAGGGGGAACAGGAGAGGAGGGGGATGAAGCCATTGTCAAGACGCCCGTCGTCCGATTGGGTTGCCCCCGCGTTGGGTACCTCACCCCTTGGGCCCGGCTGCTTGCCCGGAGTGGCCATCGCGTGGTGCTATCCGGAGGCCCGCGCCGATCACCTTCGCCGCAACGCATAGGCTGATCGGACACGATGGTGAGATGAAGCACCGTCCGGGGATCCGGGCTTTGGGGAAGGGACTGGCAGGTGGCGTCGGGGAACGGCATCGGGGACCGCGGGGCGAGGCCGTATCGCAAGCGCAAGCCGCTGCCCGCGCTCATCGTGATCGGGGTGATGGCGCTCGGCGCGGTGATCGTCTGGGTGAACGTCGTCGCGAGCAAGTCCGACATCGATGCCAGGGTCCGCTGCGATCCGCCGCCCGTCCCGCAGCAAGGTGTCACCTACACGCCCCTGACGCACAACGGGCTCGACGACCGCGCGCCGGTGCCGCCGGACAAGGTCGCCGTCCAGGTGCTCAACGGATCCCAGGTCCGCGGCCAGGGCGGCATCGTCACCAGCACGCTCAGGGAACTCGGCTTCTCCCAGATCGTCGAGCCGGACGTCGACCCGGCCTACAAGAACACCGAAGCCAAGTGCCGCGGCCAGATCCGCTTCGGCGAGAACGGCGCCGCCGCGGCCCGCACGCTGAGCCTGGTGGTCCCGTGCGCCGAACTGGTCAAGGACAACCGCAAGGACGCTTCGGTCACGCTCACCACCGGCACCCTGCTCGGCGACATCCGCCCGAAGGCGGAGGCCCGACAGGTCCTCGACCAGCTCACGAAGTGGTCGAAGGCGCAGCAGGGCAGCGGCGGCGGTGAGCAGTCCGCGGGCGGCGGCGCCCCGGTGATCGACCAGGCGCTGCTGAAGGCCGCCCGCGAAGCTCCCTGCTGACAACTCGCTCAAGTGCTATGAAGGACGCTTTCATTGCAAAATTTGCAATGAAAGCGTCCTTCATAGCTCTCGGCGGGCCGCTCAGATCGTGCCCACGCCCGAGTCGAGCAGCGCCTGACGCAACGGAGCCGCGATCGTCGGTGCCACCGCGAACGTCGCGTCGGGTCCGAGTTCGGCGTCCTCCCCCGGCAGCGACACGAGAGCTCCCGCCTCGGCCGCGATGAGCGCGCCGGCGGCCCAGTCCCAATGACCGAGGCCGTGCTCGACGTAGGCGTCCAGCCAGCCCGCCGCGACCGCGCACAGATCGAGCGAGGCGGCCCCATTGCGCCGCACGTCCCGCACCCTGGTCGCCAGTTCGGCGACGAACCGGGCCTGCTTCGCCCGCCGTTCGACCTTGTAGGCGAACCCGGTGCCGACGAGCGTCAGGTCGAGCCGCTCCGGGGCGTTGACCGCCAGCGGCCGCCCGTCGAGGAACGCGCCCTGCCCGCGCGCGGCGGTCCAGCGGCGCCCGCTGACCGGTTCGACGACGGCGCCCGCCACCGACACCCCGCCGACCTGCGCGGCCACCGACACGGCGAACCACGGCAGCCCGTAGAGGAAGTTCACCGTCCCGTCGATCGGGTCGACCACCCAGGTCACCCCGTCCCCGGCGATCCCGCCGCCCTCCTCGCCGAGCACGGCGTCGCCCGGGCGCAGTTCGGCGAGCCGGGCGCGCACCAGCCGTTCCGACTCGTGGTCCACCGCGGTCACCACGTCGGTGTCGGCGGATTTGGTGTCCACGCGCACCTCGCGGCCCGCGTTCATCCCGGTCCAGGCCTCGTGGACCAGTTCGGCGGCCTCGCCCGCGACACGCTCGGCGACACCCTTCAGCAACGTCTCGTCAACTCCCACGTCCGCCATGTCACCACATCCGGTTAAAGTCTCCGAGGCAGGCTTCTGAATCGTGCGAGAAGGGACCACGTCCGTGGTGGAGGCGACCCGAGGTTTCGGTATCGACATCGGCGGCAGCGGGATCAAGGGCGCGCTGGTGGACTTGGCGGAGGGACAGCTGATCGGCGACCGGATCCGCATCGACACGCCGAAGCCGTCGACCCCGGAGGCGGTGGCGGACGTCGTCGCCGAGATCACCGGCCAGGCCGGCTGGGACGGCCCGGTGGGCGTCACCCTGCCCGCGGTGGTCAAGAAGGGGGTCGCGCACACCGCGGCCAACATCGACCGCAAGTGGATCGGCACCGACGCCGACGCCCTGTTCGCCAAGCGCCTCGGCCGCGGTGTGGACGACATCGCGATGCTCAACGACGCGGACGCGGCCGGCATGGCCGAGATCCGCTGGGGCGACCCGGTCGCGCGGCGCGGCGTGACGGCGCTGCTGACCTTCGGCACCGGCATCGGCAGCGCGGTCTTCCAGGACGGGAAGCTCGTGCCCAACACCGAGTTCGGCCACATCGAGGTCGACGGCTTCGACGCGGAGAAGAAGGCCGCGGCGTCGGTGAAGGACAACGAGAGCCTCTCGTATCCCGAATGGGCGGAACGGGTGAACAGGTATCTCTCCGTGCTGGAAAACCTGATCTGGCCGGATCTGTTCATCGTCGGCGGCGGGGTCAGCAAGAAGTCGCACAAATGGGTCCCGCTGCTCGAGATCCGCACGCCGGTGATCGTCGCGTCGTTGCAGAACAACGCGGGCATCGTCGGCGCGGCGGCCGCCGCCGCGGAGGGCATCGAGCACTGACGCGCCCACGTTGACATCCGCGCCGCGGATGTCACTTCGGCGGGTCGGACGGCGTGTCGCGCCCGCCGGGTGGTGGTCCGCGCCGCGACGCTGTCACGTATCGTCGTTACAATGGAACACGGCCCACGGCGGCGGCACCCACGAGAACGAGGGAAACCGCAGGCCGAGGGGTGTTCCCCGAAGTTTGAGGCAGCCGAGACCATCACGCCTCGGCTCGTCATGATCGACCGCTGCGAAAGGGCGTAAGTGGCAGCCGCAAGAACCGCAACCCGAAGCGGGACGAAGACAGCGACCGCAGCCGGCGAGCCGGCCGACGAGGCAGCCACCGACGCGGCGAAGCCCGCGGCGCGCAAGACCGCCGCCAAGGCGGCCGGCGCGAAGAAGGCCCCGGCGAAGAAGGCTCCGGCCAAGAAACCCACCACCAAGGGCGCCAAGACCGAAGACGGCGATCCGGAAGACGGTCCGGTAGAGCTCGACGAAGCCGACCTCGAAACCCCGGACCTGTCGGACCTCGAAGAGGTCGAGGTGGACGTCGTCGATGCTTCCGTCACCGAGGAGACGGAAGAGGACGCGGAGTCCGACGAGGACGTCGAAGAGACGCCCGCCCGCGGGCGCCGCACGTCGACCGACAAGAACGCCGGAAAGACCTCCGACAACCCGGACTTCGTCTGGGACGAGGAAGAGTCCGAGGCGCTGCGCCAGGCCCGCAAGGACGCCGAGCTCACCGCTTCGGCCGACTCGGTCCGCGCGTACCTCAAGCAGATCGGCAAGGTCGCCCTGCTGAACGCCGAGGAGGAGGTGGAGCTCGCCAAGCGCATCGAGGCCGGGCTCTACGCCGCCGAGCGCGTCCGCAACGCCGAGGAGGAGGGCGAGAAGCTCGTCACCCAGATGCGGCGCGACCTCAAGTGGATCGTGCGCGACGGTGAGCGGGCGAAGAACCACCTGCTGGAGGCGAACCTCCGGCTCGTGGTCTCGCTGGCCAAGCGCTACACCGGCCGCGGCATGGCGTTCCTGGACCTGATCCAGGAGGGCAACCTCGGCCTGATCCGCGCGGTCGAGAAGTTCGACTACACCAAGGGCTACAAGTTCTCCACGTACGCCACCTGGTGGATCCGTCAGGCGATCACCCGCGCGATGGCCGACCAGGCGCGCACCATCCGTATCCCGGTGCACATGGTCGAGGTCATCAACAAGCTCGGCCGTATACAGCGTGAACTGCTGCAGGACCTCGGCCGCGAGCCCACCCCCGAAGAGCTCGCGAAGGAAATGGACATCTCCCCGGAGAAGGTCCTCGAGATCCAGCAGTACGCCCGCGAGCCGATCTCGCTCGACCAGACCATCGGCGACGAGGGCGACTCGCAGCTCGGTGACTTCATCGAAGACTCCGAGGCCGTCGTCGCGGTCGACGCGGTGTCGTTCACGCTGCTGCAGGACCAGCTCCAGTCGGTGCTGCAGACGCTGTCCGAACGTGAAGCGGGTGTGGTGCGGCTGCGGTTCGGCCTCACCGACGGCCAGCCGCGCACGCTCGACGAGATCGGCCAGGTGTACGGGGTGACCCGTGAGCGCATCCGGCAGATCGAGTCGAAGACGATGTCGAAGCTGCGTCACCCGTCGCGTTCGCAGGTGCTGCGCGACTACCTGGACTGATCCCAGGGTTCACGGAAGACCCCGTCACCGTTTCGGTGGCGGGGTTTTTCGCGTCCGGTGTCGAATCCACGGCCCGCTCGTTCGACGCGTGGGTATGACGAAACCTCACGCCACCAAGAACCTCGACCGCTACGGATCCGCGGAACTTCCTTGGAGCCGCGCGCGGGACATCCTCGCCGAGGACACCCCGACCGCCGACCTGACCTTCTTCGTGACGACCGTCCGTCCCGACGGACGCCCGCATTCGGCAGGCGTCGGCGCCGTCTGGGTGGACGACGCCCTGTACTTCAAGGGCGGGCTGGGCACGCGCCGCTCCCTCAACCTGGCCGCGAACCCGGCGTGCTCGGTTTCGGTGCGGCTGCGAGGAATCGACCTCACGATGGAGGGCGAGGCGCACCGGGTCACCGACCCGGCGACGCTGGGACGGGTGGCGGCGGTCTACCGGACGGGTGGCTGGCCCGCGACGGTGGAGGGCGACGCGCTCACGGCTCCCTTCAGCGCGCCCAGCGCGGGACCGCCGCCATGGCACCTGTACCGCCTCACCCTGCGCCGCGCGATCGGCGTGGCGGGCGCCGAACCGCACGGCGCGACGCGCTGGGACTTCGCCCCGTGAACCCAGCGGTCCGTGAAGGCCTCCTTGCCTACCCTGAAAGTAGGGAAGGAGGCCTTCACGGACTTGGGTGGGTTCAGGCGCGGCCGGTCAAGGTCGTCCACGGGACGTGCACGGTCACCCGTTCCCGGAGCTGTTCGTTCATCAGCCACAGCTCCCCCGTCGCGGGCCAGTACGACAGGTTCTGCGAGTTCACCGGCGCGCGGCCGCTCAGCCGCGACGTCGAGGTGCCGCCGACACCTCCGTGCAGGCACGACGGATGGTCGCCCGCCACCCCGGCGTACTCGGGACACACGCCGGTCATCACGAAATATCCGTTGCGCGACACCGCTCCCTGCATCCCCCAGACCGGCGACACGAAGCCCTCCTTCGCGTGCACGGTGCCGTCGGCCGACACCTTGGGCAGGCCGGTCGCGCGGTCGAACGGCCACCGCAGCACCCGGCCGCCCGCCGCGTTCGGGATGTGCTCCGAGGTCACGATCGAGCCGTCACTGTGGTCGAACGACATCGTCGCGAGACACGGCCGCGTCCCGGGGGCATTGGTGCAGGCACCGCCGCCGGGGTACCAGTACGCGCCGATCTGCGGCATCGCGTAGTCGTAGAACGCCGCGTGGTACTTGCCGTCCGGGCCCTTGCCGACGACGCCGGAGCTGTCGTCGACCTTCCAGAAGTGCGTGGTGTCGAAGACCCGCACCACTCCCCCGGTGGTCGCGACGAACAGCCGGTTCCCGATCCACGTCATCCCGTGCCCGTGTCCTTGCACGACGGCGAAGTTGTCGTTCGACGTCGGTTCGACGAGCAGCACGTGCCGGTACCCAAGCCCGGTCGCGTCCACAAAGGACAGACGAACCATCGTGTCGCCCGGAGTGTGCCAGGACGTCGCCACGACCCGTTTGCCGCCGACCTTCCCGGTCGCCGCGTCCGCGTCGCCGGAACCGGTCAGTCCCTGCGGGATCCAGTCGTTGGTCTTGTCGTCGTTCGCGTCTTCCCAGCAGAATCCCGCCGGTTTCAGCGCCGTCGCGAGATACGTGCCGTGGCACAGCGGCCGCGCCTTCCGGTTCGCCGAAGACAGGATCTCCGGCAGGCCGCGAGCCGGGAGGTGTTTCTCCAGGGCGGCGATCCGAGCGCCGTAGGTGCCGAAGGTCGAGCCGGACGTCCAGCGGAAGCCGTCGACCGTGGCCGCGTCCATCTTCGGGAACGCGGCCGCGGCCGACGCGACCCCGGGGATGAGCCCGAACACCAACAGGAGTGCAGCGAGAAGTCCCAGCCTCTTCATGCCCGCGAGCCTCCCGGTCGCGCGCATACTTTCGATACAAACCGTGTCAGGACACCGAAAGCCCGCGCTCGGCCAGGGATTCCTCGACCCGCAGCCGTTCGATCTCCCGGTCGAAACCCTCCGGGAGGCTGTCCAGCCGGTGGTCGACCTCGACCTCCCGGCAGGCTTGGACGAGCAGCGCGTCGTACGCCTGCCTGGTGCCGTACCGGCGGACGGCGGAGGCGCCGGGCGGGAGTTCCGCCAGCAGGCGGTGCACCCGGCGGAGATCGGCGGCGAGTTTCTCGATGGGCGGGCCCGCCGGGATCTCGGGTTCACGGCGCCGGCGCCACCGGCGAACCAGCACGGGGACCTTCAGCGCGCACCAGAAAAGCACCGAAGGCGCCACAGCGACAACGGCGTACAGCGTGACAGGCCCGATGGCCATGACTCATGGTAATCCCGCACGGAGCACCGGAGAATCCGCGAATCCGGGCTATATTCGCGACTGTGCTGACCGAGAGCTATCGCTACCCGGACACCGGCGACCACGTCACCGGCGTGTTCATCCGACGGCACGAACCCTACGAGGGCTACTGGACGGCCAGCGAGGACCGCGCGCTCGGCAAGGTCGCCGAAGAGCTCGCCGCGATCCTCGGCCCGCGCGAAGAGGTCAAGGCGCTCGACGCCGGCTGCGGAGAAGGCCGCCTCCTCCCCTGGCTCGCGCGGTTCTCCGCCGACGTCACCGCCGCGGATCCCGACCCGGACCGGCTGGCCAAGGCGCGGGAAACCGCCGTCGAGGACACCGGCTTCTCCTTCGCCGTCTCTCCGATCACGGAACTGGACGGCGGCCCGTACGACCTCGTGCTGTGCAGTCACGTCATCCAGCACGTGCCGACGCCGGACGTCGGGCCGATCCTGCGGCGGCTGGCCGGGATCACCGCGCCCGGCGGTGCGCTGGTGCTGGCCTACAGCCGGTCGCCGATCGGGCGGGGCGCGTTCAGCCTCGACAGCGTCGAAGCAGGCACCGAAGTCCGCTCTCGCCGCGTTTCGCGCGAAGAGTTCGACAAAGCATTACGCGACGGTGGCCCGGCGCTCCCGGTGCGCTACCTCGATCCCGAGGAGGTCGCCGCCGAAGCGGCCGAGGCGGGCTGGCGCACCGAGTGGGACTGGACGTACCACGTCCTCGACGACCTCGGTCCCGCCGACGAGCACATCGACCGCGACGAACTGGTCAACGCCTCCGGGCCGCTGCGCCGCCATCTCGGCCGGGACCTGATCACCCTCCTGCGTCGCGCATGACCTCGGTGCTCCTCACCTTCGCGTGGGCGGTCCCGCTGTCCGAGCAGGAGGCGGAGAAGGTGTTCGACGGCGGCCGCGACCGCGGGCTGCTGGCCCATCTCGACGGGAAACTCGGCGCGGAGTGGACGGCCGCGGAGAACTTCCTGGCCAGCTACACGAAACCGCCGCGACGCCGGGTGCTGCGCAAACGCACCGGTGGCTCCCGGCTGTCGATCCGTGTCGGCGCGGTCGGGCTGCCCTGTGAACTCGTCGTCACCTGGCATCCCGCCTATCACGCGATGACGCTGGTCCTCGCCATCACGATCACCGGCGCGGCGGCGGACGGGCCCGCCGCCGAATTCGACTTGGCCATCGCTGTGCTGCAGAGCCTTCAGGCCGCGAGACGGCGAACGGCGACAAAGGGCTGCACGGCGGCTACGGCGAGAAGACGTTCCCCTCGCTCCTCAAGACCGTCACCCACATCTTCGAGGACCTGACCAGGGACTGCGGCCTCACCGAGGGGCTCGGCCGCAAGGGCTGGTGCGTCGAACTGCGGTCTCACGACGGGCATCCGCCCGCCCAGCGGGTCGCCGCCGATCCCCGGCCGTACTACGGGCTGGCGACCAGCGACGAAGGCTGGCGGTTCGTGCCCCGCGAGGTCGCGAGGGAGGCGCTCGGCCCGTCGTGGGGCACGCGCTCGTTCGTCGCCGCCTACCCGATGGCGGGCGGGATCGTCTGCCTCAACAGCAAGGATTCCGACTACGTCGAGCACCAGGACGAGCTGATGCGCGGCCCGTTCGGCGCCGTCGAACCGTACTTCGGCATCGACAGCGAAATCGGCGGGCTCGACCACGGGATGCTCTTCATCCTCGAACGCGTCCTGATCCGGATGGCGCTGGCCGACCAGTGGCTGGCGTCGATGAGGAAAACCGGGAGCCGCACCCGGCTCCTGCGCGGCTCGCTCGACGACATCCTCGAGATGCTGCACTCGGTGCTGCCGCCCGAGGTCGATTCGCTGGAGCGCCGCCTGGTCACCAGCATGGGCGTGGAGCGGATCATCGCCCAGCTCGACCGCCAGGCCGAGGCGATGGACGAGGAGACCCGGTACGCCTACGAGAACACGGTGAGCGCGCGGGTCACGCGGCTCACCGTGGTCACCGTCGTCCTGACGGTCGTCACCATCGTCCTCGGCGTCCTGCAGGTGCTGGTCTCACTCTGACCGGCGGCGCTGTTTGCGGGCGCGTTCGGCGAACAGCAGCCCCACGCCCCCGGCCACCATCAGCGCGCTCACCACCACGTGCATCCCGGACGGGAGCAGGTGGAGCTGGATGAACCAGCTCGGGTCGGTACTGCCCAGCAGCCGGTTGATCAGCCCGCCCCCGCCCTGCACCAGCAGGAGGATTCCCAGTAGTTCGATCATCGTCGAGCCCCTTCCTTGACCCTCTCGTGCTTGGGGGAGAGTTCCTGCCACAGCGGCCCGGTGGCGAACCAGATGGCCGTCACGACCCCCAGCTTCGGCAGCCAGCCCCACAACGGATCGACCTGGTCGGTGTCGCCGACCATGAAGATCAGCAGGAGCAGCACCCCCGCGGCCAGCCCGCAGGCCAGCACGCATTTGAACCAGTCACGCCATTCGGCGCGCAGCTTCTCCCGGCCCCTCGGCTTGGGCGGCGGTGGCGGCCCGCCCGCGAACCGGTGGGCGAACCGGACGTCGGCCCACTTGATCATCGAATGCCCGAACACGACGCTGAAGCCCAGGTACACCGCGGCCAGGCCGTGCACGAAGTTCGCCGTGGCGCCGTTGCGCAGGTCGATGACCGTCGCGACCAGCACGACGAGGTCGATCACCGGGGTCAGGAGCAGCAGCACGACGCTGGTCCGCTTCAGCTTGAGCAGATAGCGGGCCACGAGGCCGGCGACGATGGCGACCCAGAAACCGATCTCCCCTCCTGCGACCACGGCCGCCATCGGGTTTTCCGCGATGAAGTCCCAGATCTTGTTCACGCCGTAAGCCTCGCCGACCACACCGGTCCTCCGCGTCGGCGTACGGCACGAGATCACCGTCATCAGTTAGTAGGACCCCGCGGCCCGTCCCGGTGTGCTGGGATGGGGCGGTGCCCACGTTCGTCCCGCGCCTGAACCACCTCGCCGAATGGAAACAGGACCTCGTCATCGCCTCCGGCACCTGGGTCCTCGGCGTGCTGGTCTACGTGAGCGGGATGCAGGTGCTCCTGGCGGGTCCCGACGACACGCCACTGTGGATCCGGCTGAGCGAACTGACCGTGCTGTGCGGGCTGGAGATGCTGCGCCGCAAGATCCCGCTGGCGCTGCTCTGCGCGCTGGCCGTGCTCGCCGTGGACATCGCCTTCGGCCCGTCGCTCCCGATCCTCATCGTCTTCACCGACTTCCTGTACGCGACGACGCTCTACGGCTCGCGGCGCACGAGCAGGCTGATGATCGGTGTCGCCGCGATCGGCACCATCGCGGTGGTCTGCCTGGCGCTCATCTTCTCCGCGCAGTGGCGCACGGCGATCCTCGCCGCGTTCGCCCTCCTGCCGTTCCTGGTCACGCCGGTGTGGTGGGCGGCCAACGTGCGCCAGCAGCGGGACATCGCCGACAGCGAACGGGCGAACGCGGTCCAGCTGGCCACGATCGGCGAACTGGACCGGAAGGCCGCCGTCGCGGGGGAACGCTCGAAGATGGCGCGGGATCTGCACGACGTCATCGCCGGGCATCTCTCGGCGATCGCGATCCAGTCCGAGGCCGCGCTGTCGATGGCCACCGTCGACCCGAACCTGTCCAGGAAGGTCCTGGAATCGGTGCGGGAGAACAGTGTGAGCGCGCTCGACGAGATGCGCGCGATGATCGGGCTCCTGCGCGCGGATCCGTCCACCGGGGACACCGAGATCGAACCGACGGCGCCCGCCCGGCTGGCCGAACTGTCCAAACTGGTCGAATCCGCGCGGGCGAGCGGGCTGAAGGTCGAGATCGGGTCCACCCCTGGCCAGTACTCCCTGCCCGCCGCGGTCGACCTGACCGCGTACCGGATCGCGCAGGAAGCGCTCACCAACGCGGCCAAACACGCCGCGGGGGGCCGGGCCGTGCTCGACATCCGCGCCGACGGAGGCATACTCACCATCGAGGTGCGCAACGATCTTCGTCCCGGCTCCGGCTCGGGTGACGACGGCGGGACCGGACTCGGCCTGCTGAACATGCGGGAACGCGCCGCCGCGGTGGGCGGCACTCTCGCCGCCGGGCCGTCCGGCGGCGGCTGGCTGGTCCGTGCCGAACTTCCTCTGGAGGGGTCTTGAGCGACGGGAACATCAAGGTGCTGGTCGCCGACGACCACGGCGCCATCCGCGCCGGGTTGATGATGATCCTCGGCAACGCCGAGGGTATCGAGGTGGTCGGCGAAGCGGCGGACGGCGCCACCGCCGTCCGCCAGGCGAAGGCGCTGAAACCGGACGTCGTGCTGATGGACGTGCGCATGCCCGGCGTCGACGGCATCGCGGCCACGCGGGAGCTGACCGCGGAGGGACTGTGCGAAGTCCTCGTGCTGACGACCTTCGATCTCGACGAGTACGTCCACGCCGCGCTGCGGGCGGGCGCGGCCGGGTTCCTGCTGAAGTCGGTGGAGGCGTCCCGGCTGATCGAGGCGGTGAAACTGGTCGCGGCGGGCGAAGGAGTGCTCGCCCCGCAGGTCACGCGGAAGCTGATCGCCGCCTTCGCCGCCGGGACCCGCGAGCCTTCGCTGGTCCCCGACGGGCTCGAAGACCTGACCGAACGCGAGCGCGAAGTGCTGGCGTGCCTGGGCGGCGGCCTGTCCAACGCGCAGATCGGGACCCGGCTGCACATCGGCGAGACCACGGTGAAGACGCACGTGTCCCGCGTGCTGACGAAGCTGGAACTGCGGTCGCGGGTGCAGGCGGCGATCCTCGCGCAGGAGAACGGCGTCGTACTGGAGGGGTGATGGCTCCAGGTGGTCGTGAGTGGCGATTCGGGTTAGAACACGAATCGCCACTCACGACCACCTGGACCCACCGATCTGCGAGGTGGACGGTGATCTTCTAGCGTGACCCTTCATGCGGCGAACTCTGGACGTGGACGCGGTCCTGAAACGGCAGGACTCGGGTGAGCTGAAACGCCGGCTGCACGGGCGCGATCTCATCGGGTTCGGGGTCGGCATCATCATCGGCACCGGGATCTTCACCCTCGCCGGGGTCGAGGCGAAGTCCCACGCGGGCCCGTCGGTCACGTTGTCGTTCGTGCTCGGTGCCGTCGTGGCCGGGATGGCCGCGCTCTGTTACGCCGAGCTCGCGTCCAGCGTGCCGACGGCGGGAAGCGCCTACACCTACGCCTTCGCGACCCTCGGCGAGACCTTCGCCTGGATCATCGGCTGGGATCTTCTGCTCGAATTCGCCCTCGGCGCGGCCGTCGTGTCGCGTGGCTGGTCCGGCTATCTCGCGAATCTGATGGGGCTCTCCCCCGAGTGGTTCGGCGAAGACGCGAAGGTGAACATAGGCGCGGTCGCGATCATCGCCGTGCTGACCGTGATCGCCGTCCTCGGGATCAAGGAGTCGGCGCGGGTGACGAATCTGCTCGTGCTGGTCAAGGTCGCGGTCTGCGTGCTGATCCTCGCGGTCGGCGTGTTCTACGTCCGCGGCGAGAACCTCACCCCGTTCATCCCGCCCGCCCAGGCGCCGACGGAGATGGCCGGGCCCCTGCATCAGCCGATCGTGCAAGCCGTGCTAGGACTCGAACAGTCCGTCTACGGGATCGCAGGGATGGTGACGGCCGCCGCCGTCGTCTTCTTCGCCTACACCGGTTTCGAGGCACTCGCCAACCTCGGCGAGGAGACTGTGAACCCGAAACGCGATCTGCGCGTCGGCATCCTCGGCGCGCTCGGCGTCTGCGCGCTGCTCTACATCGGGGTCTCGCTGGTGCTGACCGGGATGGTGCCCTTCACCGAGATCGACGCGGGCGCCCCGCTCGCCGACGCCTTCGACCGCGTCGGGCAGCACTGGGTGGGCGCGCTGATCTCGCTCGGCGCGGTCACCGGGCTGACGTCGGTGATGATGGTGGAACTGGTGACGATCGGCCGGATCGGGTTCGCGATGGGCCGTGACGGCCTGCTGCCGAAGAAGTTCGGCACGGTGCATCCGCGCTGGGGCACCCCGCACCGGATGACCATCGCCGGCGCGGTGCTGATCGCGGCGCTGGCCGCGTTCGTGCCGATCTCCGAACTCGCCGATATGGTCAGCATCGGCGCGTTGTCGGCGATGATCATCGTCGCGGTGGCCGTCCCGGTGCTGCGGAAACGCCGTCCGGACCTGGAACGTCCGTTCACCGTGCCGTTTTCGCCCTACCTGCCCATCGTGGCGGCGCTGGCGTGTTTCTACCTGATGCTGAACCTGGACGTGATGACCTGGCTGCGGTTCGCCGCGTGGCTGCTGCTCGGCTTGCTGATCTATGTCTTCTACGGGCGCACGCATTCCCGGTTCGCACATTCCCGTTTCGCACAGAACGACCTCAACCGCCCCACAGACCGGCCGTCGTGATCGCGGCGACGGCGGCCTCGGCGTCGCCGTCGTCCACCACGACCAGCATCCGTTTCAGCGCCGCGGCCACCCATTCCACCGGCTGGTCGTGCAATCCGTTGTCCCCCAAGGACGGATAACCGTCCATAATGGACACCAGGGTTCCTTCGGCACCGATCCGCATGCCGGTCGCCAGCACGTGGTGAGCGGCGGACGGGCGCCAGCGGGACGACCACAGCGGCGGGATCCCCGTGTCGAGGTAGTCGAGCAGCGCTCGCGCCGGGGTGTCGTGCGCGCCGAATTCGGCCGGGTCGACCTCCGCGATCAACGCGACGCGCGGCAGATGCCACAGCGCGGCCAGGAGCATGAACAACGACTGCGGTGCCCAGTTCCCGCTGGCGGACACGGCGGCGAGCCGTCCGCCCGACAGCGCCCCGATCGCCCGGGACAGGCCTTCGGTCGTGGTGCCGGACAGCGCCGCGACCTCGTCCTGTCCCGCGACGTCGAACCCCGCAGCGCGCAGGGCGGCCAGCGCCGTGAACGGCCCGGCGAGCCCGTCCTTCTGCGGCAGTTCGGCCCGCGCGACGGCGACGAGGTGCTCGCCGCCGGGCAGCCAGCGCCGCCCGGACAGCCCCGTACGGTCGCCGTCGATTCCGGAGGACATCAGTCTTCGAACGTCCACGACCGCATGACGAACGGCCCGTCGTTCGACGCCCCGGCCGAAGCGTAGGTCGCCAGCGCGGCCTTGTTGTCCGTTTCGACCCCGACCCACATCCCCCGGCAACCACGTTCCCGCGCGATCCCGGCCAGCGCGTCGACGAGGTCGCGGCCGATGCCGCGCCGTTGGTAGTCCGGGCTGACGTCGAGTTCGTTGAGGAACATCTCGGTGCCCTTGTCCGGATGCGTCACCTCGGTGCCGGTGATCATCCCCGCGGGTTCGCCGTCTTCGTAGGCGATCAGGAGATGGTTCTCCGCCCCCGCCAGGAACTTCTCGGACGCGTCCCGTTGCGCGGGCCCGTCGAACAGATGCTGAGCGGCGACGACCTCCTCGACGGTGACTGCCCGCCGGATCTCGGCCACGTGTCCTCCCGGTGTTCGCAACGCCACAGACTGGTCAGTATCCCGCTCAGGGAGGCGCCGGGCCATCACGTTTGCCCGGCGACCGCAGCGCGACCCCGGCGACGACGGCCAGGGTGCCGATCGCCTCGGGCAGGGTCGGGACCTGCCGGAGCCACAGAAAGCCGACCAGTCCCGCCGTGACCGGCAGCAACGCGAGCAGCAGCGCGAACCGCGCCCGCCCGGCCTTGCGCAGGACCACTTGGTCGAGCGCGTACGGCACGACGGTCGAAAGCACCCCGACCCCGATGCCGAGCAGCAGCAAACGTGGCGAACCCCATACCGCGCCGGTGCCGAGCGCCAGCGGCGACAGCACCACGGTGCCCACGGCGAACCCGACGGCCAGCCCGTCGATCCCGTTCCCGCCGACCGCGACCCGCTTCCCGAGCAGGATGTACCCGGCCCAGGCGGCCGCCGCGCCGAGCGCGAACAGCACGCCGAGCAGGCTGCCTTCGAGCCGGACGTCCGCGATGGCGACCACCCCGGCCGCCACCAGCAGCAGCGCGAAGACGTCACGGCGCGTGCGCGAACCGAACGCCGCCACCACCACGGGCCCGGCGAACTCGAGGGCGACCGCGGTGCCGAGGGGCAGCCGCGCGATCGCCTCGTAGAAGAGCACGTTCATCCCGGCGGTGACGATGCCGAAGGCGCCCGCGAGCAGGAACGCGCGCCCGGTCCACGCCGAGCGGGGTGGCCTGCGCCACGCCAGGAGGACCACCGCCGCCCCGAGACAGCGGAGCCAGGCCACCCCCGCGGGGGAGGCGACCGAAAAGAGACCTACGGCGATGGCCGCACCGGCGTACATGGAAATTCCGCTGAGAACGAACAAGACCGGCGACGGCACGCTCGGAAGACGGTTCCGGACGACTGCGATACCCACCCTCGCATGGTGCCTGACGTGGGAAAAGACGGTTCCACGGGGAGTCGTCTCCCACGTTGCGTGATTACGCTACGGCATCCGAGGTAATTACCAGTGACAAATGAGACACCCGCACGGGAACACTTGCGGGTCGCCAAACGTCTGGAAGAGTGGAAGCACGAACACGGCGGGGCCGGGAACGAACGTTGCCGGCATCAGTGCCGAAGTGGTCGTAGCTGGATCGATGGCACCGGGCCACCGGTGCCGGGACGGAGGGAGACTCCAATGACTTCACCGACGCTCACCCGCCCCGAACTGACCGCTGCCGACCGATGCGACCGGTGTGGAGCTGCAGCCCAGGTTCGAGCCATTCTCAGCACCGGTGGCGAGTTGCTCTTCTGTGGTCACCACGCCCGCGCACACGAAACGAAGCTCAAGGAAATGTCCGCGGACATTCAGCGGTAGCCCACCAGTCCACGACCACCGGCGGCCGGCTACTCCTCAGGGAGAGAGCCGACCGCCCTTTTTTACGCTTCAAAAACATACAGACAGAATGTATGTTTATTGCCATGACGACCAGCGACCTTCTCGGCGAGGTGCACGAGGCAGACCTCGGCGGCGCCCGCATCCGCTACCGCGACCGCGGCGAAGGCCCTCCCGTGGTCTTCGTGCACGGACTGCTGACCAACGGCCTGCTCTGGCGCAAGGTGGCCCCGGCGGTCGCCGACGCCGGCTTCCGCTGCCTCACGCCGGACTGGCCGCTGGGGTCGCACGAGATCCCGGTCCCGAACGCCGATCTGAGCCCGCCCGGGGTCGCCGCGCTCATCGCGCGGTTCCTCGAAGTGCTCGACCTGGCCGACGTCACCGTGGTCGCGAACGACACCGGCGGCGCGCTCACGCAACTGCTCATGACCACGGACCCGGAACGGGTGGGCCGGGTCGTGCTGACCCCGTCGGACTCCTACGAGCGCTTCCTGCCGCCGCTGTTCGCGGGGCTGAGCCCGCTGGCCCGGATTCCCGGCGGCGTCGGGCTGATGATCCTGGCGCTGCGCTCGCGGTGGCTGCTGAAGACGACGGACTTCCTCTGGCTGGCCAAACACCCGGTCCCGGACCATATCCTCGACGCGTACCTCCTGCCCAGCCGCCGGAGCGCGGAGATCCGCGACGATCTGCGCCGGTTCACCGCGAGCGTCGACAACCGGTACACGCTGACCGCCGCCGAGCGGCTGCCCGCGTTCACCAAGCCGGTGCTGCTGGCCTGGGCGCCCGAAGACCGGCATTTCCCGCTGTGGCTGGGCCGCAAACTCGCCGGGGTCCTGCCGAACGCCGAACTGAAGACGATCGAGGACTCCTACGCCTTCGTGCCGGAGGACCAGCCGGAGCGGCTGAGCGGCATGATGGTGGAATTCCTGCGTGCCCACGCCACGACGTAGCCAGACCGAACGATCGCACTCGACGCGGGCCGCGTTGATCGCGGCGGCGCGGACGCTGTTCGCCGAACAGGGTTACGCCGCCGTGCCCGCCGACGAGATCGTCCAGGCGGCGGGCGTCACCCGCGGCGCGCTGTACCACCACTTCGGGGACAAACAGGGCCTGTTCCGTGCCGTGATCGAGCAGATCGAAACGGAGATCACCGAGGAACTGAAGACCGTCCTGCGCGCCACGGACGACCCGTGGGCGGGGGCGCTCGGCGTGCTGAGCCGGTTCCTGGACCTGTGCCTGCGGCCCGAAGTGGTGCGGATCGCGCTCACGGACGCCGTCTCCGTCCTCGGCTGGCAGGAATGGCGGGAGCTGGAGAGCCGGTACGGGCTGGGCCTGATCACGGAGATCCTGGAGGCCGCCGCGACGGACGGGCTGCTGATCGACGCGCCGATCCCGGAACTGGCGCAGCTGGCGCTGAGCGCCTGCGCGGAGGCGGCGCTGATGATCGCGCACGCCGAAGACCCCGCCGCCGCCAAGGAGAAGTCCCTCGCTGCCCTGGTGGCCCTGCTGTCCGGCCTCGCGCAAGAACGCATTTAGTCCTCTGGATGCGGTCCTTGCGTGTGCAACTACCGCATCCAGAGGACTAAATGCGAGCTAGACGGTGTCCAGGATCATCTCGAAGGCGGCTTCGGCGGCACCCAGCAGCTTCACGTCCGCCCCGAGCGCGGAGCTCACGATCTGCGTCCCGCCCACGGCCCGGCTGACGAGGCTCCGCCGCCGGACCTCGGCCGCCACCGACTTCACGACCGAGTCGGGCAGCACGGTGAGCAGGTCGCCGAGCACGACCAACTGCGGGCCGAGCAGGTTGACCACGTTCACCAGGCCCAGCGTCAGCCATTCCGCGAACTCCGACAGCCGCTCCTCGGCCGCGTGCGGATCCCGGCCCAGTTCGCGCAGTTCGAACAGGATCGCCCCGCGCGGGGTGTCCTCCGGCAGGTCGAGCGCGCGGCACAACGCCGCCTCGCCGACCTCGGTCTCCCAGCAGCCGCTGGATCCGCAGTAGCAGGGACGGCCGCCCGGCCGGATCGCCATGTGCCCGATCTCGCCGACGTAGCCCGCGCCGCCGCGCAGCGACGAACCGTCCGCGATGATCCCTCCCCCGACACCGACGTCGGCGGAGACGTACACGGCGTCGGAAGAGCCCCGCGCGGCGCCGCGCAGGTGTTCGGCGATGGCGCCGAGTTCGGCGTCATTGCCGACCAGGACGGGGATGCGCAGCACACCGCCGAGCCGTTCCCCCAGCGCCACATCCGTCCAGCGCAGGTTGGGCGCTTCGTGGACGTGCCCGTCGGCCCGGCGGACGACGCCGGGCACGGACACCCCCGCGGCGATCGGCTGCACACCGAGGTCGCCCGCCAGCACGGTGGTCGACTCGATCACGTGCGTGATCACCTCGTCGGCTTCCCGCGTCCGGCCGTGGAGGTTCCAGCTGTTGCGCCCGAGGATCTGGCCGCCGAACCCGACCAGCGCGATCGCCACGTGTTCGACCTGGAGGTCGACCGCGAGCACCACCGCCGCGTGCGGCTGCGGCAGGACCAGGAGCGAGGGGCGGCCCGCCCCTCGACCCGGCCTCGGGACCCGCTCCTCGACGACACCCGCTTCCGCGAGGCCGTCGACGAGGGTCTTGATGGTGCTGCGGTTGAGCCCCAGCTCGGTGGCGAGGGTCGCCCTGGTGCTCGGGCCGCTGACGTGCAGCAACCGGAGCAAGGTCGTGCGGTTGTGCCTGCGCACCTCGTCTGGTCGTGCAACGGGTGTGCTGGTCACGGGCTTCATCATTCCATGCGGACTCAGCGCGGCGACGCAGCCGCGCGGCGCCGGGACAGCGCGTCGACCGTGGCCGCGAGAAGCAGCACCAGACCGGTGACGATGTTGACCACCGCCGCCGACTGCTTCAGCAGGCCGAGCGCGTTCTCCACGACCGCCAGCACGAGGCCACCGATCACCGCGTCGACGACCCGGCCCTTGCCGCCGAACAGCGACGTGCCACCGATGACGGCGGCGCCGACCGCGAACAGCAGCGTGTTGAGGCCACCGGCCTGCGGGTCGACCGAACCGACCTTCGACGAGTAGACGATCGCGCCGACCGCCGCCACCGCCGAGCAGATGACGAACACCGAAGCGCGGATCTTCTCGACGTTGATACCGGCGCGGCGAGCCGCCTCGCGGTTGCCGCCGACGGCGTAGATGTGACGGCCGTACTGGGTGCGGTTGAGCACGTACGTGCCGAGCACCAGCAGGCCGAGCACGATCGGCACGACGTACGGGACACCGGAGATGACGATGTTCGGGTTCGGCGCGCGGTTCAGCGTCAGCAGATAGGTCGCGATCGCGGCGACCACGGCGATAGCGCCGACCTTGAACAGCACCATCGGCGTCGGCTGCGTGACCAGGCCGCGTTTGAGCCGCGAGAAGTGCTGTCCCAGTGTCACCGCGGCGAACCCGCCCGCGGCGATCAGGAAGAGGACCCAGCTGCCCACAGTGGACAGATTGCCGTTGGCGACCTTGAACAGCACGTCCGAGGTGCTGATGCCGAGCGTGCCGCCCTCACCGATGAACTGGAGGATGACCCCTTGCCAGGCCAGGAAGAGCGCCAGCGTCACCACGAACGAGGGCATCCCGATCTTGGAGACGAGGAAACCGGTGAGGACACCGATCGCGCCACCGACGCTGATCGCGAGCAGCATCTCGATCCACGGGTTCGCCGCGGTTCCCGAGAGCACGAGCGCGATGGCGAGCACGGCGAATCCGACACCCGCCCAGATCCGCAGGACCACACCGAGCAACGCGGCGATCGCGAGTACCACGAGGAACGCGATGAACACGCCGTTCCCCATGCCGCCCAACAGGTTTCCGTTGCGCACGTAGTGCATCGCCAGCACCGCGGCGGTGACCCCGGACGCGGTGCCCGCGGACAGGTCGATCTCGCCGAGCAGCAGCACGAACACGATGCCCATCGCGATGATCGCCTTGCCTGCGCCTTGGGCCATCAGGTTCGCGATGTTGTTCATCGTCAGGAAGGTGTCCGACAGCGAGGCGAACACGATCACCAGCACGAGCAGGCCGAGCAGCGCCGGGAGCGACCCCAGCTGTCCCGCCTTGAGCCGGGAGAAGTAGTCGCCGACGGCCTCGCGTGTCGACATCGATGTCGTGTCGATGCCGAAGTCCGTGATGGCCGCCGACGGGTTGAGCGCGGCGGCCGTCGGCTTGCCCCCCTCCGGCGAGGCGGGCTTTGCAGGTGTCTCAGTCATTTCCGGTTCTTTCTCGCCTCGGATCAGAGGACGGCGGCTTCGGGGCGGGCAAGGCCGAGGTCGCCGGAGCGACCGGCGGTGATCAGTTCCACGACCTGGCCGTGGGTGACGTCCTTGGTGTGCACCTCGGCGACGAGACGGCCGAGGTAGAGCACCGCGATACGGTCGGCGACCTCGAAGACGTCGGCCATGTTGTGGCTGATCAGCACGACGCCGAGACCTTGTTCGGCGAGGCGGCGGACGAGGTCGAGCACCTGGCGGGTCTGCGCGACACCGAGCGCGGCGGTCGGCTCGTCGAGGAGGACGACCTTCGAGTCCCACAGGACGGATTTGGCGATCGCGACGGTCTGCCGCTGCCCGCCGGAGAGGGCCGAAACGGGCGTACGGACCGATTTCACGGTGCGGACCGACAGCGACGCGAGCGTCTCGCGGGCGGCCTTCTCCATGCTGGCCTCGTCGAGCAGCCATTTGCTGCCGCGTTCGCGGCCGAGGAACATGTTCTGCACGATGTCGAGGTTCTCGGCCAGCGCGAGGTCCTGGTAGACGACCTCGATCCCCAGATCCGCGGCGTCACGCGGGCCGTGGATGTTCACCTGCTTGCCCTGGAACGTCACCGTTCCCGAGTCGTAGCCGTGGATCCCGGCGATCGACTTGACCAAAGTGGACTTGCCGGCACCGTTGTCGCCGACCAGCGCGGTGACCTCGCCGGCGCGCACGTTGAAGTCCACGTCGTGGAGGACGTGGACCGGCCCGAAGCTCTTGTTCAGCTGCTTCAGTTCGAGGATGGGTTCACTCATGGGGGTTCTCCCGGCTGGGTACCGGGCCGGTGCGCGCTGTCGGGAGAACGCACCGGCCCGGTCGTCTGGATTGAACGGGTCAGGAGATACCGAGCTGCGTGCACGCCGCGGCCAGGTCGCCGCCGCAGATCTCGGCCGCCTTGACGTAGCCCTGCGTCACGACCTCCTTGACACCGTCCTTGGTGGTCATCTTCGGCTCGAGGAGCACGGACTTGACCTCGCGGTTGCCCTTCGGGTCCTTCGCCTTGCCGGTGGCCAGCGCGTCGGCACCCGCCTTGTCGCCCTTGGCCAGCAGCACGGCGAGCTTCGCCGCGGCTTCGGCCTCTTCCTTGATCGGCTTGAAGACGGTCATGTACTGGTCACCGCGCAGGATCGCCATGAGGCCGTCCGCGGTGGCGTCCTGGCCGGTGACCGGGACCTTGCCGTTGAGGCCGTTCTTCTTCAGCACGGTGATGACCGCGCCGGCGAGACCGTCGTTCGCGGCGACGACGCCGTCGACCCTGCCCTTGTTGTCGGTCAGGATCTGCTCGAAGGTCTGGCCGCCCTTCTGGTTGTCCCAGTTGTCGATGGCCTGTTCCCGCACGAGCTTCAGGTCGCCGCTGGCGAACTTCGGCTGCAGCACGGACTTCTGGCCGTTGGCGAACAGCGTCGCGTTGTTGTCGGTCGGGGCGCCCTCGATCATGACGACCTCGGCGCCCTTCTTGTCCTTCAGCGCGTCGGCGAGGCCCTGGCCCTGCAGCTGGCCGACCTTCTCGTTGTCGAACGAGACGTAGTAGTCGGAGCTGCCGCCGAGGTTGAGGCGGTCGTAGTCGATCGTCGGGATGCCCGCGGCCTGCGCCTTGCGGGCGACCGCCGCGCCGACCTCGCCGTTGATGGCGGCGATGATCAGGACCTTGACGTTCTGCGCGATCATGCCGTCGGCCAGCGTGGTGAACTTCTGGACGTCGCCCTGGGCGTTCTGGACGTCGGCGTCGAAGCCCGCGTCCTTGAGCGCCTTGGTCAGGAACGGCTTGTCGAAGGACTCCCAGCGCGCCGAAGTGGCGGTCTCCGGCAGGATGACGCCGACCTTGCCGCCGGCGGCGGCGCCGCCCGGGGCGGGGGCGGACTGCGAGGAGTTGCTGCTGCCCGAGTCTGCGGTGTTGGCACCACAGGCGGAGAGCACCAGGCCGGCGCCCACCGTCGCGGCGAGGAGGGTAAGGGTTCTGCTGCGCATCCTCGTTCCTTCCGGATCTTGCTCGCGGGCGGCGATCCTGAGGGACCGGTCGCACCATCGCGCATATGTTGTGGGCGACAACATATGCCGCCGAACGGGTTTCGCGGAAGACGGCTGAATCGATTAAGCCTCATCAAATGGACACGGTTTGGCAACGTGGCCGTAGCAAGACGTACGAAGTCTAGGTGCGCTGACGGTGTGACCGCCACCACTCACTCAGCGTGATCGAGCCTGGCTGTTCGTCGGTCACTACACGCAATGAAGGGGCCTTTCATAGCAAATTCTGCTATGAAAGGCCCCTTCATTGCACGGGGCGGGGCGGTCACCAGGAACGCAGCGTGACGATCCGCTCTTCCAGCTGCTCCACCGAAGCCATCGCGGTCGGCGGCCCGCCGCAGACCCGGCGCAGTTCGTTGTGGATCGCGCCGTGCGGCTTCTTCGTCCGGTGGTGGTGCACGCCCACCAGGGCGTTCAGCTCCTTGCGCAGGCTGCCGAGCCGCTCGCTGACCGACTGCGGCCGCGCGATCGGCGCGGCCTCCTCGGCCTTGGGCTTGCGCCGCTTCTCGTCGGAGAGCTGCTCCTCCTGCCGCTTCCGCAGCAGGGCGCGGACCTGGTCCGGTTCGAGCAGCCCCGGCAGGCCGAGGTACTCCTGCTCCTCGTCGGAACCGGAGAACACCGCGGTGCCGAAGGAGTTGCCGTCGTAGATGACCTGGTCGAGCTCGGCGGAGGCGCCCAGCGAGGTGAACGCCTTCTCCTCCTCGCCCGGCTCGTCCTCGGTGCGGTTGGCCTGGGCCAGGAGCTCGTCGTCCCAGCCCTCCTTCTCACGGTGCGGCTTGCCGAGGACGTGGTCGCGCTGCGCCTCCAGTTCACTGGCCAGTTCCAGCAGCACCGGCACACTCGGCAGGAACACCGAAGCCGTCTCGCCGGGCTTGCGCGAACGCACGTACCGGCCGATGGCCTGCGCGAAGAACAGCGGGGTCGACGCGCTCGTGGCGTAGACGCCGACCGCCAGCCGCGGCACGTCGACGCCTTCGGACACCATCCGGACCGCGACCAGCCAGCGGTCGGTCGAATCGGAGAACTCCTTGATCCGGCCGGACGCCTTGGGGTCGTCGGAGAGGACGACCGTCGGGTTCTGGCCGGAGATGCGCTGCAGGATCTTGGCGTAGGCGCGCGCGGAGTCCTGGTCGGTGGCGATCACCAGACCGCCCGCGTCCGGGATGCCGTTGGCGCGAAGCTGCGTGAGGCGTGTGTCGGCGGCCTGCAGCACCGACGGGATCCACTCGCCCGCCGGGTCGAGCGCCGTGCGCCAGGCCCGCGCGTTCTGCTCCGCGGTCAGCGGCTCGCCGAGCCGCGCGGTGAACTCCTCCCCCGCGCTCGTGCGCCAGGAGGCCTCGCCGGAGTAGGCGAGGAAGACGACCGGCCGCACCACGCCGTCGGCGAGCGCGTCGGCGTAACCGTAGGAGTGGTCGGCCTTGCTGCGCTGGAAACCCGAGCCGTCGGGTTCGTAGGTGACGAACGGGATCGGCGAGTCGTCGCTGCGGAACGGCGTCCCGGTCAGCGCGAGACGGCGGACGGCGGGCGTGAACGCCTCCCGGACCGCGTCACCCCAGGACTTCGCGTCACCACCGTGGTGGATCTCGTCCAGGATGACCAGGGTCTTGCGGTTCTCGGTGCGCACACGGTGCAGCGTCGGATGCGCGGCGACCTGCGCGTAGGTCACCGCTACACCTTGGTAGTCACGCGAGGTGACGCCGGTGCCGTTGCGGAAGTTCGAGTCGATCGCGATACCGGCGGCCGCGGCCGAGGCGGCCCACTGGTGCTTCAGGTGTTCCGTCGGCGCGACGATGGTGATCCGCTCGACGGTCCGGTCGCTCAGCAGCTCGGCGGCGATCCGGAGACCGAACACCGTCTTGCCCGCGCCCGGCGTCGCGACGGCCAGGAAGTCCTGCGGTTTCTTCGTGAGGTACTTCGTCAGCGCACGCCGCTGCCAGGCACGCAGCGGCCGGGCGGTGCTGTCCTTCGCCGCGGGAGGCGCGCCCAGCTCGCCCCGATCGCGTTCAACCGTTTCCGACATGCAGGTTCCCCTCCTCCCTCACCCGAAACGCCTGGTCATCCACCCTGACACAAGCGAAAACCCCCACTTGGGTATCCGGCCGCGACGCCGGCGCCTGAGGTGAGGGCACTCGGGGGAGCCTACCTCGCGGGCCACTGGAACGCCGGAAGCGCCACCCCCGTTGTCGGGTTACTCACCCGAAAACCCAGGGGTGGCGAGCCGAATGGCGCGGCATGGACCATGCTGGACACCGTCAAGGGCGCTCGGCGCCGTCGGAGGAGCTGCATGAGCGAGGAGAACGGCCGTCCGGACACGGCCGCCGAGGTCGCGAAGGGCCGCAGGGGTCCGTTGCGCCTGCTCAGCCGCACGCTCAGCAAGGCGTGGGACGGCAACATCTTCTCCGAGGCCGCCGAAGCCGCGTTCTGGCAGACGCTCTCCCTGCCGCCACTGCTGCTGGGGCTCCTCGGTTGCCTCGGCTTCGTCGGCGACTGGTTCGGCCAGGAGGTCGTGACCGCGGTCCACGATCGGATCATCACCTTCAGCAAGACGATCTTCAGCGACAACGCCGTCCACGACATCATCGAGCCGACGGTCAACAGCATCCTGTTCGTCGGCAAGGGCGAAATCGTCTCCGTCGGCTTCCTGATCTCCCTGTGGGCGGGTTCGTCGGCGATGTCGTCGTTCGTCGACGCCATCACCGTGGCACACGACCAGTACGGCGTCCGCAACGACGTGTGGCAGCGGATCTTCGCGCTGCTGCTGTACCTGGCCGGGCTGGTCATCCTGGTGGTCGGGCTGCCGCTGCTGGCGATCGGGCCGGACCTGCTCCCCCAGTTCTTCCCCACCGACTGGCGCGACACGGTGTCGTACTGGGTCGGCACGCTGTACTACCCGGTGCTGGCCGTGATGATCGTGCTCGCGCTGACGACGCTGTACAAGCTCGCCCTGCCGCGCAGGCTGCCGTGGCACCGGGGGCTGCCGGGCGCGATGCTCGCCATGGTCGTGTTCCTGCTCTCCAGTATCGGGCTGCGGATCTACCTGAACTGGATCACCAAGACCGGCTACACCTACGGCGCGCTCGCCGCGCCGATCGCGTTCCTGTTGCTGATGTTCTTCATCGGGCTCGCGGTGGTCGGCGGCGCGTACTTCAACAGCGCGATCCAGGAACTGTGGCCCGCCAAGGCGACGAAACGGCAGCGCCGGAAATGGCGGCGGCTGGAAATGGAACGCGCGAACGAACGGATCCGCGCCGAAGAGGGCCGCAAACTGTGGGAACGGACGACGGTCCCGCTCCGCCGTCCCCGCCAGAACGGCGATTCCCCGGACAGTGACGCCGAACACGTGCGGGAACAATCGGTGAACGAAGAAACGCAGAGCGAAGCCGATCAGGTGACGGAACGGCGAAATTGAGCGGGACCTCATCCCGAAGTCGTACTCCGATTCCACCCGTGGTGTGAATCCACTCCACCCCCAGCCATGAAAGGCTCGCGGTAACCCGCCCGTCCCGAGCCATTTCCTGGGGGATACCGCCATGTCCACGCTGGCCAGACTCAGCCTGCGCAACCGAAGTCTCATCGGGCTGCTCGCCCTGGTGGTGATCGGCTTCGGCGCCTTCGCCCTGCCACAGCTGAAGCAGCAGCTGTTCCCGTCACTGCAGTTCCCGCAGGCGCAGATCATCACGCCGTACGCGGGCGCGTCACCGGACGCGGTGGACCGTCAGGTCACCGAGCCGCTCGAAGGCGGGCTGCAGGGGTTGAAGGGACTCGAAGAGCTGAGCTCGACGTCGTCGGAGGGGCTGTCGCGGATCACCGCGCAGTTCGAGTTCGGCACGGACATCGACGCGGCGGTCGGGCAGATCCAGCGCGTCGTCGACGGGCTGAAGGCACGGCTGCCGCAGAACAGCGAGCCATCGGTGTCGGCGGGATCCACCGACGATCTCCCGGTCGTGCTGCTCGCCGCCGGGACCACCGGTGACCCGCAGGCGCTCGCGCCCGCGCTGACCGGGGAGGTCGCGCCGGAACTGCGGAAGATCGACGGTGTCCGCGAGGTCGAGGTGACCGGTGCGCGGCAGCCGCGGGTCACCATCGCGCTGGACTACGCGAAACTGGCCGCCGCGGGGGTGGACCCGTCGTCGATCGCCACCACGCTGCAGACCGCCGGTGCGGCCGTCCCGGCCGGGACGCTGACCGAAGGCGACAAGACGCTCACCGTCCAGGTCGGCGGCGGACCGACCACAGTGGACACGATCAAGAACCTTTACCTGACGCCGTCGCAGCCGTCGCGTCCCGGGGCGCCGGCGGGCAAGCCGGTGAAGCTCGGTGATGTCGCGGACGTCCAGGCCGGCTTCGCGCCGCCGACCTCGATCACGCGCACCAACGGCAAGCCGAGCCTCGGGCTCTCGATCACGATGGTGGAGAACGGGAACGCGGTCGCGATCTCGGAATCGGTGCGGGACAGGCTGCCCGAGCTGTCGAAGAAGATCGGCGCCGAGATGAGCGTCGTGTTCGACCAGGGCACCCCGGTCAAGGACGCGATCAGCGGCCTGACCACCGAAGGGCTGCTCGGGCTGGCGTTCGCGGTCGTGGTCATCCTGCTGTTCCTGATGTCGGTGCGCTCCACCCTGGTGACGGCGGTGTCGATCCCGCTTTCGGTGGTCGTGGCGCTGCTGGCGTTGTGGACCGGCGATCTCTCGCTGAACCTGCTCACCCTCGGCGCGCTCACCATCGCCATCGGACGGGTGGTCGACGACTCGATCGTGGTGCTGGAGAACATCAAACGACATCTGGCGTACGGCGAGGAGAAGCAGCGCGCGGTCCTCGACGGCGTGCGCGAGGTCGCGGGCGCGGTGACGTCGTCCACCCTCACCACGGTCGCGGTGTTCCTGCCGATCGCCTTCGTGGGAGGGTTCGTCGGCGAGCTGTTCTCGCCGTTCGCGATCACGGTCACCGTGGCGCTGCTGGCGTCCCTCCTGGTGTCGCTGACGATCGTGCCGGTGCTCGCGTACTGGTTCCTCAAGCCGCCCAAGGCGCCGGCGGACGAACGCGAGGCCGAGCTCACGCGCCAGGCCGCCGAGGACAAGGAACGCCGCGGGCTGCTGCAGCGCGGGTACGTTCCGGTGATCCGGTTCGCCACCAGGCGCCGCGTCACCGTGGTCCTGCTGGCACTGATCATCTTCGGGGGCACGGTCGGGCTGGCCTCGCAGCTGAACACCAACTTCCTCGACCAGTCCGGTTCGACGACGCTGAGCCTTTCGCAGAAGCTCCCGCCCGGCACCAGTTCCGAGGCCAAGGAGAAGGCCGCCGGCGCGGTGGAGCAGGCGCTCGCCGCCGAACCCGCCGTCGAGACCTACCAGGTGAGCATCGGCGGAGGCGGCTTCTTCGGTGGCGGCGGGACGGCGACCAGCATCCAGGTCACCGTCGCCAAGGACACCGACCTCGACGCGCTCTCCGAGCGGTTGCGAGGCAAGCTCGACAAGCCGGAGCTCGGCGAGGTCAAGATCGGTGCGGAGGCGAGCGGGTTCAACTCGGACCAGGTCTCGATCACCGTCACCGCTCCCGACGAGGCCGCCTTGAAACCGGCCGCCGAGCAGGTCCGCCAGGCGCTGTCCGGCGTTCCGGACCTGACCGAGGTGACCAGTGACCTCGCGCAGGGTTCGCCGCGCGTGCAGGTCGAGGTCGACGCCGCCAAGGCCGCCGCGAGCGGGCTTTCGGCGACCACGATCGGCCAGATCGCGAACCAGGCCATCGCCGGCCGCACGGTGACCCAGCTGCCGGTCGACGGTCAGCGCACGGACATCGTGCTGCGAGCGGGCACGGCCCCGGTGTCGGTCGACGCGGTCAAGGCGCTGCCCATCCCGAGCGCGACCGGCGTGGTGCGGCTGGACTCCGTCGCCACCGTGTCCACAGTGGACGGGCCGGCCGCGGTGCACCGCACCTCGGGCGAGCTGAGCACCACGGTCACCGCCAAGAACACCGGCGCGGACCTGGCCGCCACCACGCGGGCCATCCAGTCCGAATTGGACGGACTGACCTTCACCGGCGGCGCGGCGTACAAGCTCGGCGGGGTCAGCGAAGACCAGCAGGAGGCCTTCGGGAACCTGTTCCTCGCGCTGCTGGCCGCGGTCGCGATCGTCTATCTGATCATGGTGGCGACGTTCCGCAGCCTGATCCAGCCGCTGATCCTGCTGGTGTCGATCCCGTTCGCGGCGACCGGCGCGATCGGGCTGCTGCTGGCCACCGGGACCGCGCTGGGGCTGCCCGCGCTGATCGGGATGCTGATGCTCGTCGGCATCGTGGTGACCAACGCGATCGTGCTGATCGACCTGATCAACCAGTACCGGGCTTCGGGGATGAGCGTCGCCGACGCCGTCGTCGAAGGCGGCAGGCGACGGCTGCGGCCGATCCTGATGACCGCGGCGGCGACCATCTTCGCGCTGGTCCCGATGGCGCTCGGGCTGACCGGACAGGGCGGGTTCATCGGGCAGCCGCTGGCGATCGTGGTCATCGGCGGGCTGGTCAGCTCGACCCTGCTGACGCTGATCCTGGTGCCGACGCTGTACACGATGGTCGAGACACGGAAAGAGAAGCGCCGCGCGAAGAAGGACGCCCGGCGGTCCTCGGCACCGGCCACCGAGACGCTGACCCCGGAGCCGGCTTCGTAGACCTGGGGGGTGGGGGGAGGAAGGCACGCCGGGGCCTGGGTGGGCGCCCGGCGTGCCTTTCGCCGCTTCGCACTTAGCCGGCTAAATGCCACCGGTCACGTGCTTGGAGCCGGAACTCGCGTGCTTGGGGACGTGACTCGCGTGCTTGGAGCCGGTACGCGTCCAAGCACGCGAGTTCCGCCTTCAAGCACGCGAGTTCCGGCTCCAAGCACGGGTGTCACGCCTTCCGGAACCGCCACGTCTTGCTGTCGAAGGCCACACACCACGAGGGCGAAAGCATGACGACCCGCAGGGTGCCGTCGGCGGCGACGTCGATGCCCTCGGTCTCGAAGTTCCCGCTGCACATGCTCTTCAGCGGGAGCTGCCCCAGCGACGTGACCCGCCCGGTCACATCCGAACCGGACAGCGCGCCGGAAAGGTCGACCTGCAGCAGCGGCTTCGTGGTCCCGAACAGTGCGCCCTCGGGGTCGTCGGACGCACACAGCAGCCGGGTCGCGGTGACGAAGTCGCAGCCCTGGATGTCCCGCACCGGCTTGTCGAGCCGGATCGCGGACGCGTACGGCAGGTTCGCCGACGGGTTCGTATGCGCGACGCCGGGCATCGGGTGCACGAGGAGCCGGTCCATCGTGCCCCACTCACCGGCCACCATCCAGCGGGCGTCAGGGGTCACGGCGGCGAACGAGTTGTTGTTCGCCTCCCACGACTCCAGCGTGTGCGTGTAGTTCGCCCAGGTCCCGTCGGGCGACTCGACGCGGAAGAGTTTCGCTCCCCTGTCGTCGCGCTGGTACGGCTCGACGTACCAGCCCCGCGCGGAGCCAGGGTCTCCGACGTGGTTCCAGCCCTGGGACGACAGGTTCACGGGAACGGTCGCGATCCCGGTGTAGCGGTAGATCGTCCCGGACGGCCGTTCGATGGTGGCCAGGCCCTGGCCCTCGTCGAGCGGGCGGGCGTTGTCCGAGCCGACAGTGGTCCAGCCTGTGACGGCTTGGGCGGCGGCGGGTGAGAACACCGCGACCAACGCGGCGATGGCGAGCACGATCCCGGTTCTACGCATGAAGGCTCCGTCCCGGCGGGTTTTCGCTGGCGCGTACTGATTACCAGCGAATTCCGGGACGGGCAGCCACCATGTGAAGGATTTTCAGATTTTGTCCGGTTTCGGACACCGGACGGACACTCAGTCGCCCGGCTTGAGACCGTCGTAGATCTTCTTGCAGTCCGGGCAGACCGGCGAACCGGGCTTCGCCGACTTCGTCACCGGGAAGACCTCACCGCACAGCGCCACCACGTGCGTGCCCATGACCGCGCTTTCGGCGATCTTGTTCTTGCGCACGTAGTGGAACATCTTCGGCGAATCGTCGTCGGTGCCGTCGGTGCCCTCGGGACGGGTATCCGGCTTCGGAAGGGTCTGTGTACTCACCCCTCCATAATGCCCCAAATCCTCCTGCGCACACCGACGACCTGGCAGGATCTCGCCCATGTTCCAGAAGGTGCTCGCGACGTTCGGCTCGGGCGGGGCGAAGATCGACGCCCGGTTGCTCGACCGCACGGTCTCCCCCGGCCGCCCGTTGCGCGGCGAGGTCCTGCTGCTCGGCGGCGAAGTCGATCAAGAGATCAACGGCCTCTCAGTGAAGCTGCTCGCCAGGGTCACCCTCCCGGACGAACGCCGCCCCGGCGTCGAGGACCTCGAGTTCGGCACCCAGCAGCTGGCGGGCAACGAGCGGATCGGGCCTGGGCAGCAGGTCCGCATCCCGTTCGAGGTGGCCCTGCCCTGGGAGACACCGATCTCCAGCGTCTTCGGCAAGCCACTGAACGGGATGGCCGTCGGCCTCCAAACCTGCCTCGACATCGCCAACTCCGTGACCGACCCGGTCGACGTCGACGGCGCCGCGATCGAGCCGCTGCCCGCGCAGAAACGGATCTTGGACGCCTTCAGCCGGATCGGCTTCCTCTTCCGCGAGGCCGTGCTGGAACGCGGCCGGATCAACGGCGCCGTCCAGCAGCTCCCGTTCTTCCAGGAGATCCGCTTCACCCCTTCGCCGCGGTTCGCGCCCGTCTTCACCTCGGTGGCGGTGACCTTCCTGTCCTCGCCGTCGGAGACGCAGGTCGTGCTGGAGGTGACCAAACGGGTCCGGGTGTCCAAGAGCGGCGGGTTCGGCGGACGCGGCCAGGAGTTCCTCGGCCTGTTCAAGGTCGACCACGCGGCGCTCGACCGGGTCAACTGGGAGCCACAGCTCGAAGGATGGCTGCACGAGGTGGCCAAGGCGCGCGGGATCTTCGACTGATGGACTGGCCCACCGCGATCACGAGGCTCGGCGGCGATCACCGGATCGCCGCCGTCGCGTGGAACGACCTCGAAACCCGCTACTCCGAACCACATCGCCGATACCACGATCTCCGGCACGTCACGGCCGTCGCCCACGACAGCGGCGACCTCGCCGTCGCCTTCGGCCTGGGCGCCCGCGAACGCGCCCTCGTCGCCATCGCCGCCTGGACGCACGATGTCGTGTACGACGCCCGTCCCGGCGAGGACGAACGGGCGAGCGCGGCCTGGACGCGGGACGAACTCACCAACGCCGGCGTCCCCGAAGCGGATGTCGAGCGCGCCGGAGAGCTGGTCCTGAGCACAATCCATCACGCCGCCCCGGACGACGACCTCCTCGCCACGGCGCTGCTCGACGCCGACCTCGCGATCCTCGGCGCCACACCGGAGCGTTACGAGGAGTACGCGAGCGGTGTCCGAGAGGAGTACTCGATCTACTCCGACGAGGACTGGCGGGCGGGACGCGCGACCGTGCTGGAGAACCTGCTGGCCAGGCCGCGGCTGTATCGCAGCGACATCGCGCGGGCACGCTGGGAGAGCAAGGCGCGCGAGAACCTCGCGAACGAACTGACCCGATGGCGTGACGCGGACCCACATCACCGATGATGTTCGTTCGTGACTCCGCAACTGTCCCTTCACGAAGAGGTCGCCTCCGCCCTCGCCGCCGGTGACCCCGTCGTCGCGCTGGAGAGCACCATCCTCTCCCACGGTCTCCCGCCCGGCCGCAACCTCGACGTCGCCCGGCGGCTGGAGAACATCGTGCGCGACGGCGGCGCCGTCCCCGCGACCATCGCCGTCCTCGACGGCGTCCCGCTGATCGGCCTCACCGGCGAGCAGCTGGAACGCGTCTGCGCGCCCGGCGCGGACCTGGACAAGCTCTCCCTGCGCGACATCGGCCCGGCCGTCGGCCTCGGGCGCTCCGGGGCCACGACGGTCGCGAGCACCGCGGCGCTGGCCGCCGCGGCCGGGATCGGCATGTTCGCCACCGGCGGGCTGGGCGGCGTGCACCAGGGCGCGGCGCAGAGCTGGGACGTCTCGGCGGATCTCGGCGTCCTCGCGAAGGTGCCGACCACGGTCGTCTGCTCCGGGGTGAAGTCGGTGCTCGACATCGCCGCGACACTCGAAGTGCTGGAGACCAACTCCGTACCGGTGCTGGGCTACCGCACCGGCGAGTTCCCCGCGTTCTACCTCCGCTCGTCCGGCTTCGAGGTGCCGTGGCGGGTCGACGACACCGCGCAGGCCGCCTCGGTCATCGCCGCCCACCGGGCGCACGCGGATTCCGGTGTCCTGCTGGCGAACCCGATCCCGGAAGCGTCCGAAATGGACAAGGAACTGCACGACCGGCTGCTCGCCGAAGGGTTGGAACTCCTCAAGTCACGAGGCGTGCACGGCAAGGACGTCACGCCCGTGCTGCTGGAGCACTTCCACACCGCCAGCGAGGGCGTGAGCCTCGACGCGAACGAGGCGCTGGTGCTGTCCAACGCGGAACTGGCCACCGAAGTGGCCGTCGCGCTCGCCGGGAACGCCGCGTGAGCGGCATCGTCGTCGTCGGCGACGTCGGCCTCGACGTGGTCGCGCGGCACGAAGGCCCCATCCCGCACGGCGGCGACATCCGTGCGAAGGTCCACTTCACCAGTGGCGGCGCGGGCGCGAACACCGCGCTGTGGCTGCGGGCCGAGGGCACGGAGACCACGCTGGTCGCGCGGATCGGGGACGATTCCGGCGGCCGCATGGTGAAGAGCGAACTGGAAGCGGCGGGCGTCCGCTGCGAGTTCGCGGTGGACCCCGAGGAACCGACGTTCTGCGTCGTGGTGCTCGTCGACGGCGCCGGTGAGCGGAGCATGCTCGCCGACCGCGCCGCCAACGCGAAGTTCAGCCCCTCAGACATCACCGAGGCGGCCCTGAGCGGGGCGAGCCACCTGCACCTCTCGGGTTACGTCCTGCTGTACCCGTCGTCACGGCCGGCCGCGCTCGCCTCCCTGGCGGCGGCGAAGAAGGCCGGGCTGACGACGTCGGTCGACCCGCAGGCGGCGACGCTGATCACCGATCCCGCGGCCTTCCTCGACGACGTGCGCGGCGTCGACCTGCTGATGCCGAACACCAGCGAACTGGTCGCGCTGACCGGGGCGAGCGATCCCGAGGCGGCGAAGGAACTGCTGGACTACGTCGGCGAGGTCGTGGTCACCGCCGGTCTCGACGGCGCCAGCTGGGTGGACGCGAGCGGCACCATCACCTCGGTGCCGTCCCAGCCCGCGGAGTGCGTCGACTCCACCGGCGCCGGCGACGCGTTCGACGCCGGTGTGCTCGCGGCGTGGCTGCGCGGCGAGTCCACCGTGGAGGTGCTCCGGGCGGGGACGCGGCTGGGTGCCCGCGCGGTCGCGAAGGTCGGGCCGCAGCCGTAGCGAAAAACTGACATGAAAGGCCCCTTCATTGCGAAATTTGCAATGAAGGGGCCTTTCATGTCACGCGGCTGGGAGCGCGAAACGGGTCAGCCGCCGTCGATGACGCGATGGCCGCCGCTTTCGATGCGGGTCGGTTCGGCCTGGTAGCGGTTGACCTTCTCGCTCTTGCGCGGCGGCCGGTCGTTGGCGATCAGGACGGCGACCCAGGGCAGCGGGATCGAGATCGCGATCAGTGCCAGCGCGAGCCACCAGGTCTGGTAGAAGATCCCGGCCAGGATCAGGCACGGGATGCGGAACGACATCATGATGATGTACTTCCGCTTCCGCTTGGCCAGCTGGTCTTCGTAGGACGGGGCGGCTTCGGTGATCAGCACCGGAGCGGGTTCCCTCGGCTCGGGACCGTGGGCGGGCGCGTTCACAGCACCACCTCCGGCTTCCATGCTCCCACTCGCCCGGCTCATCCGACAGCCGGGTGGGTGAGCCGGTGCAGAGCCGCGACCACGAGCGTCTCGACGCCGGCCGAAAGCGTCGGATGCGGGATCGGCGCGAAGAGCGGCGAATGGTTCGACGGGACGTCCTGTTCGAAGCGCCCGGCGGTCATCGCGGCGATCACCTTGCCCTCGTCCAGGCCGCCGACCAGCCAGAACACCGACGGGACGCCGGCCGCGCGGCCGAACTCGCTGAAGTCCTCACTGCCGGTGACCAGCGGCGCGGGCATCACCCGGCTCTCGCCGAAGTGGTCACGGAAGGCGGCGGTGAGCCCCTCGGTGGCCGCGTCGTCGTTCTCGGTGACCGGGAACGCGCCGATCCGCTCGATCTCCGGCGGTTTCGGCGCACCCGCGGTGGCCGCCTCACCTTGGACGATCCGCTCGACCGCCGCGACGACCTTCTCCCGCACGGCCTGGTCGAACGACCGGATGTTGACCTCGAGGACGGCGTGGTCGGCGATGATGTTGTGCGCCGTGCCGACGTGCAGCGACCCGACGGTCACCACCGCCGACTCGGTCGCCGAGATCTCCCGCGACACGATGGTCTGGAGCTTGAGCACCACGGACGCGGCGAGTACCGCGGGGTCCACCGTGGTCTCGGGGCGCGAGCCGTGCCCGCCGCGGCCGTGCAGGGTGATCCGGAGCGCGTCGGTGGCCGCCATGATCACGCCCGGCCTGGTCAGCACCCAGCCCGCCGGACCGGGCACGACGTGCTGGCCGAACACGACGTCGGGTTTGCCGGCGGGCCCGAAGACCCCGTCGCGGACCATGCCGACGGCGCCATCCCCGGCCTCCTCCCCCGGCTGGAACACGACCATCAACGTGCCGGACCAGTGCTCGCGTCCGGCCGCGAGCAGCGAAGCGGCACCGGAGAGCCAGGTGGCGTGCATGTCGTGGCCGCAAGCGTGCATCACCGGGACTTCGCGGCCGTCGGCGTCGACACCGCGCGCGGTGCTCGCGTACGGCAGGCCGGTCTTCTCCTCGACCGGCAGCGCGTCGATGTCGGCGCGCAACATCACCTTCGGGCCGGGGCCGTTGCGCAGCACGCCCAGGACACCGGTGCGCCCGATCCCGGTGTGCACCTCGTAACCGTCGGCCTCCAGGCGCTTCGCCAGTTCGGCGGCGGTGCGGGTTTCGGCGAACGACAGCTCCGGATGCCGGTGGAGGTCGGTGTACAGGTCTTCCAATCCGGGCAGCGCCGCCTGCAGCGGCGCCAGGACACGTTCGAGGCTCACCACGCCATCCTGGCAGTATTACCGAACGTGAGCACACGAGCGGCCCTCCCCGACCTGTCCGACGACGCCTGCGCGAGGCTGCGGGACGCCTTCCGCCGGACGGGGTACGACACCGACGGCGTGGTCGGCGCCCTCGGCTCCGCGCACGCCGCCCTCGGCCGCGGCGAACCGGAACTCGCCTACCGCGCGACCCGCGACGCGGGTGAGCTCGGCACGCTGATCCGCCTTTTCCTGCTGGGGTCGACCGAACCGGCGAAGGACGTCGAGGCCGCTTTCGCGCCACTGTCTCTCGATGACGCGGTCGCCGCCACGCTGCTCGTGCCCGCCTCCGACGGCTACCGGGCCGGACTCGACGTCCGCCCGCACGGCGACGACGAGGGCTCGTGGTGGGTCGTCTCCGACCTCGACGCCGACGTCCTGGGCACGACCGTGCCCGAAGACCACGTGCTCGGCGTCGGGCACGCCTCGCTCAGCCTGATCCGGGCCACCAGCCGCCGCGAGGTCGGCAGCCTGCTCGACGTCGGCACCGGCAACGGTGTCCAGGCGCTGCACGCCACCCGGCACGCGAAGAAGGTCACCGCGACCGACGTCTCGGCCCGCGCGCTGGCACTGGCGGCGGCGACGTTCCGGCTCAACGAACTGGACGTCGAACTCGTCCGTGGCGAATGGTTCGCGCCGGTCGCGCGGCGCCGGTTCGACCAGATCGTGTGCAATCCGCCGTTCGTGGTCGGCCCGCCGCGGGTCGACTACACCTACCGCGACTCCGGGCTCGCGGGTGACGACGCCAGCGCGCTCGTGGTGCGCCAGCTGCCCGGGTTCCTCAACGACGGCGGCACGGGTCAGCTCCTGGCGTCCTGGCTGCACGTGAAGGGTGAGGACTGGGGCGATCGGGTGACCCGCTGGCTGCCCGCCGAGACCGACGCGTGGTTCGTCCAGCGGGACATCGCGGACCCGGGCCTGTACGTCGGCACGTGGCTGCGGGACGCGGGCATCGATCCCCGTTCCCCCGAAGGCCGCGCGAAATCCGGAGCGTGGCTCGACTGGTTCGACGAAAACGACGTCCAGGGGATCGGGTTCGGCTTCGTCACCCTCCGGCGGGCGGACGGCGCGACTCCGACGATCGTGTGCGAAGACCTGCGCCAGGCTTACGACGATCCGCTGGGCGCCGAGGCCGCGAACTGGCTGGATCGGGTGGAATGGCTTCGCGCCAATGGTGATTCGCTCCTCGATGTCCGGTTCCGGGTGCCGGAAACGGTGCTTCTGGAGAGCGTCGCCGAGCCGGGCGAGGAGGGCTGGGCCACGACCGTCCAGCGGCTGCACCGCACCGACGGGCCCGGGTGGTCGCACGAAGTGGACGAACTCGCGACACGGCTGCTCGCGGGCTGCCAGGGCGCGCTTCCCCTGGAGGACCTGATCGTGCTCCTGGCGGCCGCTCAGGGTCTCGAACCGGAGGAGCTGGCCGAAGCCGCGCTGCCCGTCGTCCGGGAACTGGTCCGGCACGGCATGCTCCTCCCCGCCGTCTGATGCGGGCGGTGGTGGCGAGGGTCACGGAAGCGAGCGTGACCGTCGGCGACGAGGTGACCGGCGCCATCGACGAGCCGGGTTTGCTGGTGCTGCTGGGAATCCACGTCGACGACGACGTGTCCAAGGTGGCGACGATGGCCCGCAAACTGCACGAAGCTCGCATACTTCGCGACGAGGAATCCTGCGCCACCACCGGCGCTCCCCTGCTCGTCGTAAGCCAGTTCACTCTTTACGGCGACACCCGCAAAGGCCGCCGTCCGTCCTGGACGGCGGCCGCCCGGCCCGAGGTCGCCGAGCCCCTCGTGACAGCCGTCGTCGACGCGCTGCGCGAACGCGGCGCGCGGGTCGAAACCGGCCGCTTCGGGGCCATGATGGCCGTCCGGAGCGTGAACGACGGTCCGTTCACCGTCCTCCTAGAGGTCTAGACCACGATTCTTTCTCCTCGGCACGAGCATTCTCAGGAAAAGCTCAGGGTTGGTGGAGCAACGCCCCAGGTCAGCCGCCCGTCTCCTCTGTAGCCGCCGGGAACGTTTTCGGACCTCCCGGCGTTGAGCCAAGTGTCCAGCCAAGCTGGGCCGACGAGGAGTAGCCGGTTTTCCACAGGGCCTGCTACGCCGAGACGGACCGGCGGACAACCGCAGCACGTTCAGCCCGTGACCGGGGAGGCAGAATGTCAGTCCAGACTCTCGAACGCGAAGCGCGCGGGATTCGCGAGCGCCGTATCCCGGCGCAATCCACCCAGGAGCCGGTGAGCACGGGGGCGCTCACCGACGCCGACCTCGACGCCCAGAGCCCGGCCGCGGACCTCGTTCGCGTGTACCTCAACGGAATCGGCAAGACGGCACTGCTGTCCGCCGCCGACGAGGTCGAGCTGGCCAAGCGCATCGAAGCGGGCGTGTTCGCCCAGCACATGCTCGACACGGCCGAGGGGCTCACGCCGAAGCGGCGTTCGGAGATGTCCGCTCTCGTGCGTGACGGCCACGTCGCGAAGAACCACCTGCTGGAGGCCAACCTCCGCCTCGTGGTCTCGCTCGCGAAGCGTTACACCGGCCGGGGGATGCCGCTGCTCGACCTGATCCAGGAGGGGAACCTGGGTCTGATCCGCGCGGTGGAGAAGTTCGACTACTCCAAGGGGTTCAAGTTCTCGACCTACGCCACCTGGTGGATCCGCCAGGCCATCACCAGGGGGATGGCCGACCAGGGACGCACCATCCGGCTGCCGGTCCACCTGGTGGAACAGGTGAACAAGCTGGCGCGCATCAAGCGTGACCTGCACCAGCAGCTCGGCCGGGACGCCACCCACGAGGAGCTGGCCGCCGAGTCGGGTATCCCGGCGCACAAGATCTCCGACCTGCTCGACCACTCGCGTGACCCGGTGAGCCTCGACATGCCGGTCGGCACCGAGGAGGACGCCCCGCTCGGTGACTTCATCGAGGACTCGGAGGCGACCGACGCCGAGAGCGCCGTGATCTCCGGTCTGCTCCAGGACGACCTGCGCCGCGTGCTCGCGACGCTGGACGACCGCGAGTCCCAGGTGATCCGCCTGCGCTACGGCCTCGACGACGGCCAGCCGCGCACGCTCGACCAGATCGGCAAGCACTTCGGGCTCTCCCGTGAGCGCGTTCGGCAGATCGAGCGAGAGGTCATGTCGAAGCTGCGTCAGGGTGAGCGGGCGGACCGCCTGCGCGCCTACGCTTCGTAATGCCACAACACCTTTCGGCGCGGAAAAAGCAACACCCGTTCGGCAGCGTTGACTTATGACCTGCGTCACGAGACCGTCGAGCAGGCAATAAGTCTTCGCGGTCGGGCGTTCGCGCCCGGATCGCTTTCCCCGGGAGGTCGGGTCCGTCGGGGTGGGCCCGGCCTCCCGAACTAATTTGTGGGGCCCGGCGACAAAATGCGGAGTGCGAATTGCAGCCGGCCCGGTGGGTCGTGAGTGGGATTTCGTGTTCTCACCGTCCTTGCCACTCACGAGGTCCAGCACCGGCGATGTCACGTGACCGACCGGACGACACGCGTGACTGGATGAACGACACGACCGCGGCCGGGTTCCGCCGAGAGTCGTCCGCCCGAACACGCGTGTCGTCCCTCTAAGCACGCGTGTCGTCCGTCCAGTCACGCGAAACCGCCATCCACGCACCGGCAGTACGTACCTAAGACACCCTCGGCTCGCCGGCGTCGGCGCCCACCGGCAGTGGCCTCGGTTACGTCAGCCGTGGCCTCGCGGACGCCTTGGCCGGGCTTGGGTACCGTGAGCGGGTTCCCGATGCCGGCAAAGGAGCCCGCGCAGTGGCGCCCACCACGTTCCAGTACACCGAAGTCCTTCCGCTCGCCAAGGACACCCACACCGAGTACCGGCTGATCGGCACCGAAGGTGTCGAGGTCGTCGAAGCCGCGGGCCGGAAGTTCCTCAAGGTCGAGCCCGAGGCGCTGACCAAACTCGCCAAGACCGCGATCACCGACATCCAGCATCTGTTGCGCTCGTCACACCTGGCGCAGCTGCGCGCGATCGTCGACGACCCCGAGGCCAGCGGCAACGACCGCTTCGTCGCGATGGACCTGCTGCGCAACGCGGCGATCTCCGCCGGCGGCGTCCTCCCGATGTGCCAGGACACCGGCACCGCGATCGTGATCGGCAAACGCGGCGAGGGCGTGCTCACCGGCGCCGACGACGAGCGTGCGCTGTCGCGCGGTATTTTCGACGCCTATCAGGAGTTGAATCTGCGCTATTCACAGATGGCGCCGGTGAATTTCTGGGATGAGCGCAATACGGGCACCAACTTGCCCGCACAGATCGAGCTCTATCACAAAGATGGCCAAGGCGACCCGAGCTATGAATTCCTGTTCATGGCCAAGGGCGGCGGCAGCGCGAACAAGACGTTCCTCTATCAGGAAACGAAAGCCGTCCTGAACCCGAAGCGGCTCGCGAAGTTCCTCGACGAGAAGCTGCGCAGCCTCGGCACCGCGGCCTGCCCGCCGTACCACCTCGCGATCGTCGTCGGCGGCACGTCGGCGGAGTTCAACCTGAAGGTCGCGAAGCTCGCTTCCGCCCGCTATCTCGACGACCTGCCCACTGAGGGTTCCGAGCTGGGCCACGGTTTCCGCGACGTCGACCTCGAACAGCAGGTGCTGGAGATGACGCGCCAGTTCGGGATCGGCGCGCAGTTCGGCGGAAAGTACTTCTGCCACGACGTCCGGGTGATCCGCCTGCCGCGTCACGGCGCGTCCTGCCCGGTCGGTGTCGCTGTCTCGTGCTCGGCCGACCGTCAGGCGAAGGCGAAGATCACCGCCGACGGCGTGTTCCTGGAGCAGCTGGAGCGCGACCCGGCGCAGTTCCTGCCGGACGTCACCGAGGACGATCTGTCCGACGAGGTGGTGACCGTCGACCTGAACCGGCCGATGGCCGAGATCCGCGCGCAGCTCTCGCAGCTGCCGGTGAAGACCCGCCTGTCGCTGACCGGTCCGCTCGTCGTCGCCCGCGACATCGCGCACGCGAAGATCGCCGAGCGGCTCGACGCGGGTGAAGAGATGCCTCAGTACCTTCGCGACCACCCCGTGTACTACGCGGGCCCGGCGAAGACGCCCGAGGGTTACGCGTCGGGCTCGTTCGGGCCGACCACCGCGGGCCGCATGGACTCCTACGTCGAGCAGTTCCAGGCCGCCGGCGGCTCGCTGGTGATGCTGGCGAAGGGCAACCGGTCCAAGAAGGTGACCGCCGCGTGCAACGAGCACGGCGGGTTCTACCTCGGCTCGATCGGCGGCCCGGCCGCGCGGCTCGCGCAGGACTGCATCAAGAAGGTCGACGTCCTCGAGTACGCCGAGCTGGGGATGGAAGCGGTCTGGAAGATCGAGGTCGAGGACTTCCCCGCGTTCATCGTCATCGACGACAAGGGCAACGACTTCTTCGAGGCCACCTCGGAACCGGTGCTGCAGATCAGCTTCCGCTGACGTCCGTGAAGGCCTCCTTGCCTACCCTGAAGGTAGGGAAGGAGGCCTTCACGGACCTCATGGCACGTCCTGGCGTTATCGCATCTGCTTCAGGACCACGGTCCGCTCCCCCAGCGGCGCCGACAGCGCCACCGAGATCACCGGATGCCGGATGTCCATCGTGCACATCTGGCCGGTCTGGCCCTTCAGTTCGGTCAGGTTGACGGTGACCCTGGTCCCGTCCTGCTGCGCGGCCTCCGCCGTCGCGTGCCCGCAGCCGCCTTCCTGGCCGCGGATGTTCAGGATCGTCCCGCCGTTGCTGGTGTACACCTCGCGCGGGTAGTCCGCGGGCAGCGCCGACGCGTCGAGCTGCTTGTCCGGCAGCTTGGTGCTGCCTTCCGGAACCTCCTGGCGAGGCGCGCCCGGCACACCCGGCTGGCTCCCCGGCGCGGGCGTCGGGGACGAGGACGGCGGCGCGGTCGGCGACGGCGGCACGGTACTCAGGGTTCCGCTCCCGGGTCCGGCCGCGGGTTCCGCTGCCTGGTTCTGCGCCCCGCAAGCGGATACCGCAACGACGATCAGGCCAAGGCCGATGACATTCGTTAAGTACCTCATGTGGCTAGGACGGAACGAGGCCGCGGTGGGGTTGCACATGATCTCAACCCGCTTACAAGACGACGGTCCGGGCCCCGACCGGCTCGGCGAGTTTCACCGGCAGGACGGCGTAGCGGATCACCTGCGGGCACATCTGCCCCGGCTTCCCGTGGTCGATGGTCACGTGGACCACGACCCGCTGCGCGTTCTCTTCGGCGAGGTTCGCCCTCGCCTGGTCGCAGCCGCTCAGTTCGAGGTGCACGTTCAGGCCGCCGTTCTCGGCGCTGACCTGCGCGGGCAGTTCGGTGTCGACCTGGGACGGCGGCAGCATCTTGTCCGAGGGCGGCGGGCCGACGGTCGGCCGTGACATCGGCGGTTTCGCCGCCGGCGGGCTCGCCGGGAGCGAGGTGGGCAGATCCGAAGATGTGGTGACGACCGGAGGGGTGCTCGTGTTCGCCGGCGCTCCGGGGCCGCCCGCGCCGCAGGCCGCCGTCGTCGCGGCGAGCACAAGCCCCGCGCCCAGCGTCTTCGCTGCGTTCATCATGGTGTCAAGACGGAACGAACCTCGCGAACGGTTGCATCACCGCTGGGCCGCGCGGCCCCGGGCCAGCCCGAGCAGCACCACCCCGGCGAGCGTGACGGCCAGCAGCAGCACGGTGCTCGCCGACGCGAGGAACACCTGGCCCCGGTCGGTGAGCGCGAAGATGCTCGCGGGCAGCGTGCGCCAGTCCGGCGGGTACAGCATCATCGTCGCGCCCAGTTCGCCCATCGACATCGCCAGCGCGAGGCTCGCGGACGCCGAGATCGACGGCAGCAGCACCGGCAGCCGCACCCGCAGCAGCACCCGGACCGGCGAGGCGCCGAGGCTCGCGGCGGCCTGTGCCAGCAGCGGATCCATCCGCGCGATCGCGGCGGAGACCGTGCTGTAGGAGAACGGCAGCAGGATCATCACGTGCCCCAGCAGCACGATCCAGCGCGTGCCGTTGAAGGCGAGCGGCGGACGGCTGAACGCGACGAGCAGCGCCAGCCCCAGCACCACCGACGGCACCGCGATCGGCAGGTGGAACAGGGTGTCGACGGCCTTCCGCAGCTTCGGCGGCACCGACTGCGACGCGAGCGCGGCCCACGTGCCGAGCAGTACCGACACCAGCGACGCGATGACACCGGTCTGGATGCTCACGGAGAGGCTCGCGAACGTCTCCCCGGACAGCGCCTGCGCGAAATGCGAGCCGGTGAGCGCCCCCGGCAGCAGTCCTGTCCAGTTCCCGGCGACCGACGCCAGCGCGATCATCAACAGCGGCGCCAGCACGATCGCGGTGAACAACACCGCGAACACCGCCCACAGCAGGACACGGCTACGCCTGGTCCACAGCAGCACGACGGCCTCCCTTCGTCAGTCGCCGGTAGGTTCCGTACAGGGCGAGGGAGAAGACCACGTTGACCACCGCGATGACACAGGCCTGTGGGAAGTCGAAGGTGACGATCCCCTTGCCGTAGACCAGCATCGGCAGCGTCGTGACGTCCTTCGCGCCGAGGAAGAGCACGATGCCGAACTCGTTCATCGCCAGCAGCATGGTCAGGCAGGCGCCGGATGCCAGTGACGGCAAGGCTTCCGGGAGAATGACCTGGCGCAGCACGCGGCCGGGTTTGGCGCCGAGGCTGGCCGCGACCTCCATCTGCGCCGACGAGACCTGGCCGAACGCGGCGAGCGCCGGCCGCATCACGAACGGCGTGTAGAAGGTGATCTCCGCCAGCAGGATCCCGAACGGCGAGTACAGGAACCCGCCCGCGCCCAGGATGCCCGCGCTGCCGTAGATGAAGGTGAACGCGAGCGCGATGAGAAACGACGGGAACGCGAGCACGGTGTCCACCAGCCGCGAAAGCGTTCGCGCGCCGGGGAACGGCACGAAAGCGATCACCAGCGCGAGGAACGTCCCCAGCACCACACAGCCCGCGGTGGCGGCGAGCGCGAGCGCGACGGTCTTCCAGGCGGCGTCCCGGAATTCCGCCGAGCCCAGCACGTCCAGCCAGACCGACAGCCCGACCTCGCCGGTCTTCGACTCCAGTGATTGGAGAACGACCAGTACGAGCGGATAGCCGAAGAACCCGAGCAGGACGAGCACCGGCGGCAGCAGGAGCCAGCCGCGTCCGGGCTGTTTCTCCCGCCGCCGCGCCGGTGCGGCCGTCGCGGCCAGTGCGAGGCCGGTCATCCGACGCCCACCAGCGGGCAACCGTCCGGAATGGACACTCCGACCCGCTCCCCCACACTCGGAAGTCCGTCGATGTCCGGCACTTCGGCGCGGACCTCGTCCCCGTTGTGCGCGAGCTCGAGGTCGAGCCGGAAGCCCGTGCCGCGCCATTGGACACCGCGCAGCACCGCGGGCAGCGCGCCGGGGGCGTCCACCGCGGTGATCCCGATCCGGTGCGGCCGCACGCCGAGCGCGACGGACTGCCCCGTCCGGATCGTGCCTGCCGGATCCGCGGCCAGCTCGCGGTCGCCGAGCCGGACCCTGGTGCCGTCGGGGTGGATCAGCTCGACCGGGATGAGATTGGAAGCGCCGAGGAAGCTCGCGGTGAATTCCGTCGAGGGACGCTGGTAGAGCTCGCGGCTCCGGCCGAGTTCGACCAGCTTCGAGTCGCGCATGACGGCGATCCGGTCGGCCAGCGCCAGTGCCTCGCCCTGGTCGTGGGTGACGTAGATCAGCGTGGTGTCGGGGAGCTCGGCCCGCAGCCGCAGGAGTTCCGCGACCATGTCCTCGCGCAGGGCGGCGTCCAAAGCGGACAGTGGTTCGTCGAGCAGCAGCACACGGGGCCGGATCGCCAGCGCCCGCGCGAGCGCGACCCGCTGCTGCTGCCCGCCCGAAAGCTCACGCGGGTAGCGACGGGCGTACTCGCCCATCCCGACCAGCTCCAGCGCTTCGGCGACCCGGCTCGCCGTCTCGGCGCGAGGCGTTTTCCTCGCCTTGAGGCCGAAAGCGACGTTGGCCTCGACCCGCATGTGCGGGAACAGCGCGTAACTCTGGACGACGACGCCGAGGCCGCGCCTGTGCGGCGGCAGATCGGTGACGTCCTCGCCATCGAGCAGGACCCGGCCGGTGCTCGGCACGACGAAACCCGCGAGTGCCTTCAGGGCCGTCGACTTGCCGGAGCCCGACGGGCCGAGCATCGCCAGCGTCTCCCCTCTAGCCACGGTGAGATCCAGTGGTGAGAGGGCCGTCGTCTGGCCGAAGCGGACGGAAACGCCGCGGAATTCGACCGCCGGGGTCATCGGCCCACGGCCTTCTTGTACGCGGCCAGGTCGGCGTCGAGCTTCGCGAGGACGGCGTCCCAATCCGGCTGCCAGATCTCGACGCCGTCGAGAGCGGCCTTCACCTTGTCCGCCCGCGGGCCGGACGGCGTGACGTCGGTCCGCGACGGGGCACCGAAGGCGTCGACGACCTTGCCCTGCACCTCGGCTGAGAGCAGGAAGTCCAGGAACTTCCTGGCGTTTTCGGCGTGCGGCGCGTTGTTGACCAGGCCCGCGTAGTACGGGAGGGCGAAGGTGGAGCGCTTGCCTTGCGCGTCGGCCGGGAAGAAGACCTCGAAGCCGCCGCTCTTCTCGATCGCGGCCAGGTTCATTTGGACGTCGCCGTTGGCCACCAGGATCTCGGCCTTCGCCACCTTTGGCTGCAGCTTGCCGGTGGAGGACGACGGGCCGACGTTGTTGGCTTCGAGCTTCGCGAGGTAGTCGAGTGCGCCCTGGTCACCGAGTACGTGCTGGAGTTGCAGCAGGACCGCGGTGCCGTCGCCCGCCTCGCCGGGGGTCGAGTACTGGAGCTTGCCTTTGAGCGACGGGGACAGGAGGTCGTCCCAGGTCTTGGGGGAGACCTGCGGGTTGCGGATGAAGCTGAGGTAGTTGTTCATGATCGCGAAGTAGCGGCCCTGGCCGTCCTTCTGCCCGGCGGCGACCTGGTCGATACCGGCGGGGGCCGTGGTGGCGAGCAAGCCCTGTGACGCGGCCCGCTGGATGAACGGCGGGAGCGTGACCAGGATGTCGGCCTGGGTGTTGGCCTTCTCCTTCTCCACCCGCGAGGCGACCTCGCCCGATCCGGCGGTCACCGCCTGGACGGTGATCCCGGTCTTGGCCTTGAACTCCTCGAAGCGCTGGGCGTACCAGTCTTCCAGACCGTCCACTGTGTACAGCGTGACGGTCTGGTCGCCGGAAGCGCCACCGGCGGTTCCGCCACAGGCGCCCAGGGTGAGGGCGAGCAGCCCGGCGAGGGCGGTGGCCGCGAGTTTCTTCATGTCGTCAAAGCTCCTTTTAGGACAGCAGGGCGGGGAGGTCGCGGACGGATTCGAGGACGTGGGTAGCGCCGGCGGCTTCGAGCTCCGGCTTCTTCGCCGATCCGGTGAGCACGCCGGCGACGATCGAGGCGCCGGACCGCAGCCCGGTCTGGACGTCCGAAGCGGTGTCACCGGCGACGGCGATCCTGCGGACGTCGGTGATTTCGAGCCGCAACGCGGCCGCGAGGACCAGGTCGGGGTACGGGCGGCCTCGGACACCCTCGCCCGGGGCCAGCACGGCGTCGGCGAGGCCGTGCCAGCCCAGCGCGTCCAGGATCGCGTTCTGCGTGGCCGGTGCGAAGCCGGTGGTGAGCGCGACCTTCACCCCTTGGGCGCGCAGTTCCTGGATCGTCTGCTCGGCGCCGGGAATCGGCTCGCAGCGGCCGTCGGCGACGAGTTTCTCGTAGGCGTCCTGGAAGGCGATGTTCGCGCGCCGGGCGAGTTCTTCGTCTCCGTCGAGCAGTGCGCGGAAGACGACGATCTTGGACTGCCCCATCGTTTCGACGACGTAGTCGAGCATTCCGGGAAAGAGACTGTCCTCTTCGGACACTCCGGCGGCGGCGATCGCCGCGGTGAAGGCGCGGATCACGAGGCCGTCGTCGACGACGGTGGTCCCGGCCATGTCCAGGACGACGAGTTCGGTGTTCACCAGGACAGCTCCTCTGCGGTGTCTTCGGCGATGGCGGGGGAACAGGTCATCCCCCGGCCGCCCGGTCCGGTGACGAGCCACGCGTTGTCCGCGACGCGGGCGCGATGCACGATCCGGGTGGTGTCGGTGGTCTGGGCGTAGACGCCGGCCCAACGGCGGGCGATGCGCGGGAGCGGCCGTCCGAGCAGCTCGCCGGCGACCTCGGCCAGGTGGTCGTACGGGTCTTCGGTGGTGTCGAACGAGAACGGCTCGTCGTATTCGTGGGTGTCGCCGATGGTCAGCGACCCGTCGAGGCGCTGGACCATGAGCAGCTGCATGGCGTTGGCCGCGGCGATCTCTCCCTGGGGCTGGCTCGCGTTGAGACCGTCGAGGGCCTCGCCGCGGTACGCCGGGTAGTACCGGAAGCTGTCCGCGTCGGCGACCGTGGTGGTGAGGGTTTCCCCGAGCGGCTCGGTCTGCGCCATCTGCAACCGCACCCGGCGGACCGGGGGCTGCCCGGCGAGTTCCTTGACCAGGCCACCGGTCCAGGCGCCGGTGCACAGCACCACGACGTCGCCTTCGTGGGTTTCGCCCGCGTCGTCGACGACGCCGCGATCGGCCAGGTCGCGGATCTCACGGCCGGGCATCCAGGTGTATCGGCCGGATTTCGCCAGCTCGGCGCGCAGGGCGGGCTGGGCGACGCGCGGTTCGACGGCGGCGTCGCGGTCACACCAGAGCGCGCCGAGGAAGTCACCGCGCAGGGCCGGGTTCAGCTCCCTGGTCTCGGCTGCGTCGAGCAGCTTGAAGCCGCGGTCCTCCGTGCTCGCGGCCGAGGCCTCGGCGACGGCGAGTTCGGCCTCCGTGCGGACGACGGTGAGTGAGCCGTTCGGCCGGAAGCCGATCCCTTCGACCCGTTCCCCGATGCGCTCCCACAGCACTCGCGCCCGCGCGGCCGTCTCCAGTTCGGGGCCACTGGCGCGGCCGCCGACCCAGACCAGGCCGAAGTTGCGCACGGACGCGCCCCTGGCCTCGGGTTCCCGTTCGATCTGGACGACGTCGTGGCCGCGTTCGACGGCCTGCCAGGCGTGCTGGGTGCCGAGCACTCCGCCGCCGATGATGAGGATTCGCACACCGCAGACGCTCGCCTGCGCGCACCAACGCTCCGTGACCCCCGCCCTAACCGCAGGTGAAGTGCCTCCGAAATGTGGACCAGACCTGTTATCCTCGCGTTACATTACCTCGCGTTTCGTCCTCTCGATGCGGTCGTTGAATCCGCAAATACCGCGTTCAGAGGACCAAATGCGGCAGGTGGCTACTCCACGCGGCCCAGTCGGGTCTCGAAGGAGAGCCGGTCGCCTCGGAACAGCGACCGGACGCGCTCGAACGGGATCCCGTCGGGCCCCCACGACGTCCGGTGCATCAGCAGCATCGGCAGCGCCGGGTTCGTCCCGATCAGCAGGGCCTCCCGGGGCGTGGCGAGCACGGTCTCGACCCGCTCCTCGGCGCCATCGAAGACGACCCCGAGCCGCTCCCGCAAACAGGCGTAGAGCGACTGTGTGGGATCGAACACATCCATCAGCGTCGGGAATCGCGCGGCGGTGAGATAGGTCGATTCCAGCCCGACCCGCTCGTCGTCGGCGAGCAGCACCCGTTCGATGTGGATGACGTCGTCTTCGGGGTCGATTTCCAGTTCCGAAGCCAGCGACGGGCCCGCTTCCCGGCGTTCCAAAGAGATCAGATTCCGCCCTGGTTGAATGCCCTGCCTCCTGAGTCCTTCGGTGTAACTCACCAAGGCGAGCGGCTGGACGAGCTTGGGGCCCGCGACGTACGTGCCGCTCCCCTGCCGCCTGCTCAGCCGCCCTTCGAGCACGAGTTCACCGACGGCCTGGCGGACCGTCGCGCGGGAAACCTCGAATCGTTCGGACAGTTCCCTTTCGGTGGGAAGTACCGCTCCTTGCCCTAATTCGGAGATCACGTCGAGCAGATCGACTTTGACCGCGTAATAGCGGGGAATGCGGCCGTGCTCGGGAATTCCGTCCCGAACCGGGCCGTCGGCGGGTGGATGAAGTCTTGGCGAACGCGCTTTCACGATCCAGATCCTAGGCCCGTTTCCCCATGCCTGTACTGACCCGAACGAAGTGTTCATGCCACGCTCACACTCGTGGACGAAACGGGCACCTCGTTCGGCGGATCGGGCAGGTGTGACGGAGCGTTCAGCCTTCCGGCGGTTCCGGCGCTCGCCGGTCCAGGAGTAGAGGCGTTGGGCGCTCCGGACCACGCCATTCGTCGGCAGTCAGGCCCGGACGTCCGTTAATCACCACCATCGGCCGAAAGATCCGAAGAAAGTTGGTTGTCCCGGCGTATGCCCACCTGCTGTAGTCAGTTGGCCGCAGTCAGTCTCCCTGCCTCCACTGTGGACAGCCGGAAGGAATGAACCCTTGAACATCAAGCGTCGGTTCAGCCTGCTCAAAAAGACCCTGATCGCCGTCGCGGCGGCCGGAACCCTGGCGGGTCTCGCCACGGCTCCGCAAGCCGCGGCCGCGCAGCCGCCGTCCACCGACGTGGTCGGTGGCACCCGCGCCGCTCAGGGCGAATTTCCTTGGATGGTAAGGCTTTCCATGGGCTGCGGTGGTGCGCTCTACACCCCGCAGATCGTGCTGACGGCCGCGCACTGCGTGTCGCGGACCGGGGCCAACACGGGGATCACCGCCACCCTCGGCGTCGTGGACCTGCAGAGCACGGCGGCCAAGAAGGTCAAGTCGACCTACGTGTACCGGTCGCCGACCTATCCCACCTCCACCGGCGGTGACTGGGCGCTGATCAAGCTCGCCAGCCCGGTCAGCGGCATCCCGACGCTGCCGATCGCCACCACGACCGCCAACAACAGCGGCACGTTCACCGTCGCCGGCTGGGGCGCCGCGACCGAGGGCGGGGCGCAGCAGCGTTACCTCCTCAAGGCCAACGTTCCGTTCGTCTCCGACTCGACCTGCAAGGCGCAGGGCGGCAGCTACGCCGACCTGATCGACAGCGCCGAGATCTGCGCGGGCAACGTCAACTCCGGCGGCGTCGACACCTGCCAGGGTGACTCGGGCGGCCCGATGTTCCGTCGCGACAGCGCCGGTGCCTGGATCCAGGTCGGCATCACCAGCTGGGGCGAGGGTTGCGCGCGGGCGCACGCTCCCGGCGTCTACACCGAGGTGAGCACCTTCGCGACCGCGATCAAGAACGCGGCCGCCGGTCTCTAGTCTCTCGCACGGCATGCCCTGAAGGTCCCCTTCACCACAGCGACGAGGTGAAGGGGACCTTCTCGTTTCAAGGGGCTGCCGTGTCGCGGCGAGGGCAGTTCTCGGCCGCCCTGCCACCGTGTCGCGAAAGCCACTGTGACCCAGCCTCACCTCACCGGCGAAGTCCGTGAAGGCCTCCTTCCCTACCCTGAAGGTAGGCAAGGAGGCCTTCACGGACTTCGCGGCAACCTCAGCGGGTCTTGTCCAAACGCGACAGTGTCTCTTCGTACCCCGACACCAGCTCCGAGATCACGTCGGCGACCGGGCGCACCCGGTCCATCCGCCCGACGATCTGCCCCACCGGCATCGAGACCACGCTCGGATCGGCCGCGTGGTGGATCCGGTTGTGCGCGTGGGAAACGAGCAGGTTCTGCAGCGGCATCGGCAGCGGTTCGGGCGCGTCCGGCGCGGCCCACGCCTCGGTCCACCGCGTCTTGAGCAGCCGCGCCGGTTTACCGGTGTAGATCCGCGTCCGGACGGTGTCGGACGAACCCGCCGCGACCAGCGCGCGCTGCATCGCCTCGGACTCCCCCATGGTCTGGAGGTATTCCTCGGTGGCGAGCCAGAAGGAACCCATCCACACCCCGGACGCGCCCAGCGCGAGCGCCGCCGCGACCTGCCTGCCCGAGCCGATCCCGCCGGCGGCGAGCACCGGGACGCGGTCGCCGACGGCGTCCACCACCTCGGGCAGCAGGACCATCGACGCGATCTCGCCGGTGTGCCCGCCCGCCTCATAGCCTTGCGCCACAACGATGTCGACGCCGTTGTCGACATGCCGCACGGCATGTTCGGCCTTGCCCGCCAAGGCCGCGACCGGCACGCCCTTCGCGTGACACTGCTCGATGACGTCCACCGGCGGCGACCCCAGCGCGTTGGCGATCAGCCGGATGGGGTGTTTCAGCGCGACCTCGACATGGGACCGGGCGACCGAATGCAGCCAGCCCAGCACTCCCGCGCGTTCGTCGGTGTCGTCGGGCAGCGGCGGCACCGCGAGATCGCGCAGCGTCCGCTCCACGAAGTCGCGATGCCCCTGCGGGATGTGTTTCGCGAGATCGATCGACGTCCCTTCGGCCGGGATCTTCGCGGGCATCACGATGTCGACGCCGTAGGGCTTTCCGCCGGTGTTCTCGTCCATCCAGGACAGGACGGCGTCGAGCTCGGCGGCGTCGTTGAACCGCACGCAGCCCAGCACGCCGAGACCACCCGCCCGGCTGATCGCCGCGGCGACGTGCTCGGACGGGGTGAACCCGACGATCGGCAGTTCGATCCCGAGCCGGTCGCACAGAGACGTCCGCATGAAACTCCTTACGCCGGTTGAATGGTGATGGGCTCGTGCTCGGCGGCGTAGCGCTGCGCCCAGGGATAGTCCGGTTTCCCGCTGGGTGACCGCCCGATCTCCTCGGCGAGCCAGAGACTGCGCGGCACCTTGTAGCCGGCGATCTCGGTCCGTACGTGCGCTTCGAGCGCGGCGACGTCGAGATCCTTGCCGGAGCGCGGCTGGATGACCGCGGCCACCCGCTGGCCGAGCCGGTCGTCGGGGATGCCGATGACGAGCGCGTCGAAGACGTCCGGATGCGACTTGAGCGCGCCCTCCACTTCCTCCGGGTACACCTTCTCGCCGCCGGTGTTCACGCACTGCGACCCCCGTCCGAGCAGGGTCACCGTGAGGTCTTCCTCGTAACGCGCGTAGTCACCCGGGACGACGTACCGCTTGCCGTCGACCTCGACGAAGATCTTCTCGGTCTTCGCGGGGTCCTTGTAGTACCCGAGCGGGACGTGCCCGCGCCGGGCGATCAGGCCGATCGCGCCCGGTTTCGGTTCGACGAGCGCGCCGTCGTCGTCCACCAGGATCGCGTCCTTGCCGAAGTTGACCCGAGGACCGGCGGAATGATCGCTGTCCTTGCTGACCATGCCGATGCCGGTGAACCCGCTTTCGGACGAACCGATCGCGTCGGTGATCACCACATGCGGGAGCAGTGACAGGAATTCCTGCTTCACCGACTGGGAGAACAAGGCGGCGTGACTCGACACCGCCACGATCGACGACGCGTCGTAGTCGCCCTCGCGATAGGCGTCGATCAGCGGCCTCGCCATCGCGTCACCGACGATGGTGAGCACCTGGACCTTGTTGTCCTGCACGGCTTTCCAGACCTCGTGCGCGTCGAACCGCGGGACGAACACGACCGGGCTGCCGGTGAACAGCGCGCCGAACGCGGCCCACTGCGCGGCGCCGTGGATCAGCGGCGCGGCCGGGAGCCGGACCAGGCTGCCCGACTTGCCCTGCTCAGCGAGCGTCCACTCGTCCGGGACGTACTCGCCGGTGACAAAGTTGATGCCGCCACCGAGCGCCCGCCAGATGTCCTCGTGGCGCCACAGGACGCCCTTGGGATAGCCGGTGGTGCCGCCGGTGTAGAGGATGTAGATGTCGTCGGCGCTGCGCTCGGCGAAGTCCCGCTCGGGGGAGCCTTCGGCGAGCGCGGCTTCGTAATCCACGCCTCCATAGGACGAGTAGTCGCCGTCGCTTCCGTCGTCGACAACGACAACGTGTTTCAGTTTCGGCGTCTCCGGCAGGACGGCCGCCACCTTGTCCGAATACTGGCGCTCGTGGACCAGCGCCACGAGGTCGGCGTTGTCGAACAGGTACCGCAGTTCGCCGTGGACGTAGCGGTAGTTGACGTTGACCGCGATCGCGCGCAGCTTGTACGCGGCGATCATCGATTCCAGGGCCTCGATCGAGTTCCGGGAATAGACACCGATGTGGGATCCGGGTCCCACGCCGTGTGCGGCGAGATGGTGCGCCAGCCGGTTGGCGCGCTCTTCCAATTCGGCGAAGGTGACCCGCCGATCGCCGCAGACGACCGCGATGCGCTCCGGCACGGCGTCGACGGCGTGCTCGAGTAGATCCGCGATGTTGAGTGCCACTCCCTCAAAGTAGAACATGTTATCGTTCTGGGCAATGGCCGCTCTTTCAGTGAAGTCAGTGGAGGTCCCGGTGGGCGAACCGCACGCGCTGGTGGAAAAGATCGAACACACCCTCGTGGTCACGATGAACCGGCCGGAGGCCCGCAACGCGCTCAGCGGCGAGATGCTCGGGATCATGGTCGAGGCGTGGAACAGGGTCGACGAGGACGACGACATCCGGTGCTGCGTGCTCACCGGCGCGGGTGGCGCGTTCTGCGCGGGCGCGGATCTGAAGTCGATGTCGAAGAACTCGCCGTCGGACTCGTTCGAGAAGGGCACGTTCGATCCCAGCCGGATCGAGGGCCTGCTCAAGGGCCGCCGGCTGACGAAGCCGTTGATCGCCGCCGTCGAAGGCGCCGCGATCGCCGGCGGCACGGAGATCCTGCAAGGTACGGACATCCGCGTCGCGGGTGAGAGCGCGAAGTTCGGTGTGTCCGAGGCGCGGTGGAGCCTGTTCCCGATGGGCGGTTCGGCCGTGCGGCTCCCCCGCCAGATCCCGTACACCGTCGCCGCCGACCTCCTGCTGACCGGACGGCATATCACCGCGGCCGAGGCGCTGGGGATCGGCCTGATCGGCCACGTCGTCCCGGACGGGAAGGCGTTGGACAAGGCACTCGAACTCGCGGGCCTCATCTCCGCGAACGGTCCCTTGGCGGTCCGCGCGATCCTCAAGACCATGCGGGACACCGAAGGCACGCACGAGGAAGAGGCCTTCAAGCTCGACGCCCAGTACGGCATCGAGGTCTTCGCGAGCGAAGACGCGAAGGAAGGCCCCCGCGCCTTCGCCGAGAAGCGCAAGCCCGTCTTTCGGGGCCGCTGACCCCTGCGTTTCGTCCTCTGAATGCGGTAGTTCGTCGGCGAACTACCGCATTCAGAGGACGAAATGCGTCAGGGGACGCGGTGACCGGCCCAGTAGGGGTCGCGGAGCTTGCGCTTGTAGAGCTTTCCGTTCGGGTCGCGCGGGAGTTCGGGCAAGTAGTCGACGGAACGCGGGAGTTTGAACTTCGCGAGACGCGACGCCGCGTACTCGAGGATCTCCGCGGTCAACTCCTCGGAGGGCTCGACACCGTCCGCGGGCTGGACGACGGCCTTGATCGCCTCACCCCAGTCCTCGTGCGGGACGCCGAACACCGCGACGTCGGCAATCTTCGGGTGCATCACCAGTTCGCCCTCGATCTCCGCCGGGTAGATGTTGACCCCGCCCGAGATGATCAGGTCCGCCTTGCGGTCGTGCAGGAAGAGGTAGCCGTCCTCGTCGAGATGCCCGACGTCGCCGAGGGTGAACAGGTCCCCGACCCGCGCCTTGTCCGTCTTGGCCCGGTCCTTGTGGTACTCGAACTTCGAGTCGCCCATCTTCATGTACACCGTGCCGGTCTCGCCGGCGGGCAGTTCCGTGCCCTCGTCGTCGAGGATCTTGATCGTCGAACCCGGCCACGGCAGCCCGACCGAACCCGGCTTCTTGAGCCATTCCTCCCCCGAGATCGCCGTCCCGCCGCCTTCGGTGGCCGCGTAGTACTCGGTGACGACCGGGCCCCACCAGTCGAGCATCCGGCGTTTGACCTCAAGCGGACAGGGCGCGGCGCCGTGGATCATCACGCGCAGCGAACCCAGGTCGTAGGCCGCGCGGACGTCGTCCGGCAGCGCGAGCAGACGGCGGAACTGCGTCGGGACCATGTGGCTGTGCGTGACGCGATGCCGCTCGATCAGCCGCAGCATGTCCTCGGCGTCCCAGCGGTCCATCAGCACCGCGGTATGCCCCAGCTGCAGGGAAATCGCGACGAAGTTCAGTACCGCCGTGTGATAGAGCGGCGACCCGCACAGGTGCACGTGGTCGTCGTGCGGCGCGAGCCCGAAGATACCGAAGAACCACGTCGACGCGCCCGGGACGGAGTCGGGGTCGGCGCCGGTCAGTGGCCGCCGGACACCCTTGGGCCGCCCCGTGGTTCCCGACGTGTAGAGCATCGGCGAGCCCGCCGTGCGCCGCTCCGGACGTCCGTCGCCCTCGCCGGAGCCGAGTTCCTCGATCCGGCGGAAGCCCTCGACGTCGCCGACGGCGAACCGCCCGCGCTCCGGGATGCCCGCCTCGTCCGCGGCCGCGATCGCGACGTCGGCGAAGCGTTCGTGCGCGAGGAAAGCCTTGGCACCGCTGTCAGAGAGGATGTAGGCGACCTCCGGCCCGACAAGATGCCAGTTGACCACCACGATGTACAGGCCGGACTGGATGGCGGCGAAATAGGCCGCGACGAGTTCGTCGCCGTTGGGCTGCAGGACGACGACCACGTCACCGGCTTCGAGCCCGAGGGCTTGCAGCCCCCGCGCGTAAGCGTTCGCTTTCGCGGCGAGCTCTCCGTATCCGATCGAGCGGCCGTCCGGATCGACGAGTGCGACCCGCTCCGGCTCCTGCGCGGCGATGTTCCAGACCCCTAGTGTCCCGGTGGCAGTCGGCATACTCGCAAATCTAGAACGCGTTCCACTCAAGAGCAACCGTCAGCGAGGCCCAGATGAGCCGTCTTGCCGGAAAATCGAGAACGTGTTTCACTCAGAATGTGAGCGCACCTGAACTCCCGCTGTCGGCCCCGCTCAACGTGGGTTTCGACTACACGCGTTCGGTCGGCCCGGTGCTCGGCCGGTTCGTCAACGCCCTGCGCGAGCGCCGAGTCGAAGGCGTCCGGGGCAGCGACGGCCGCGTCCACGTGCCGCCGCTGGAATACGATCCCGTGACCGCCGAGGCGCTGTCCGAATTCGTGCCGGTGGCTTCCGAGGGCGTGATCGTCTCCTGGTCCTGGATCGCCGAACCCGTCGACGGCCAGCCGTTGTCGCGGCCGTTCGCGTGGGCGCTGATCCGGCTCGACGGCGCCGACAGCTCGATCCTGCACGCGGTCGACGCCGGCTCTCCCGCGAGTGTCCACACCGGACAACGGGTCCGGATCCGCTGGGCGGACGAGACCGTCGGCCACATCCGCGACATCGCCTACTTCGTCCCCGCCGACGGCCCCGGCACAGAAGCCACCGAGGCGCCTCCGCCGGTCGCGAAACGCGAAGAGGGCGCGCCGGTCAGCGTGGTGATCACACCGATCCACCTGCGCTACGAACATTCCGCGTCACCGGAGGAAAGCCGGTACCTGCGCGGGCTCGCCGAGGGAAAACTGATCGGCCAGCGCTGCCCGTCCTGCGAGAAGGTCTACATCCCGCCGCGTGGCGCCTGCCCGACCGACGGCATCCCGACCACCGATGAGGTCGAACTGCCCGACACCGGCATCGTCACGACGTTCTGCATCGTGAACGTGCCGTTCCTCGGCCAGAAGATCAAACCGCCCTACGTGGCCGCGTACATCCTGCTCGACGGCGCGGACATCGCGTTCCTGCATCTGGTCCTCGGCTGCGACGCCGCCGACGTCCGGATGGGCATGCGGGTCCGGGCCGCCTGGAAACCGCGGGACGAATGGTGGACGTCGCTGGAGAACATCGGCCATTTCGAGCCGACCGGCGAGCCCGACGCACCGTACGAATCCTTCGCCCACCATCTGTGAGGACCACAGTGCCAGATGTAGCAGTCGTGGGCTTCGCGCAGGCCCCCAACGTCCGCAGCACCCCGGGCACCACCAACGGCGTGGAAATGCTGGTGCCGATCTTCGCCGAGGTCTTCGAGCGGACCGGTCTGTCCAAAGAGGACATCGGGTTCTGGTGCTCGGGTTCGTCGGACTACCTCGCCGGCCGCGCGTTCTCGTTCATCGCCGCGGTCGACGCCATCGGCGCCTTCCCGCCGATCCACGAATCGCACGTCGAGATGGACGCCGCCTGGGCGTTGTACGAGGCTTGGCTGAAGATCCGGATGGGCGAGGTCGACACGGCGCTCGTCTACGGCTTCGGCAAGTCTTCCGCCGGGCAACTGCGCCGGGTGCTGGCCCTGCAAATGGACCCGTACGTCGTCGCGCCGCTCTGGCCGGACTCGGTGAGCGTCGCCGGGATCCAGGCGAGGCTGGGGCTCGAATCCGGCCTTTGGTCCGAAAAGGATCTCGCCGAGGTCGCCGCGCGCAGCCGCGCGGACGCCGCCGGGAACCCGGCCGCGCAGCTCTCCGGAACGGTCGAGGTCGCCGAGCTCCTGGACGCCCCTTACTTCGCGGATCCCTTGCGGGCCCACGACATCGCTCCCATCACCGACGGCGCCGCCGTGCTCGTGCTCGCGTCGGCCGAGCGGGCCGCGGACCTCGTCGACAGCCCGGCGGTGATCACCGGGATCGAACACCGCGTCGACTCCCCCGCGCTCGGCGTCCGAGACCTCACCAAGTCGCCTTCGACGGCGGCCGCCGGGCGGGCGCTCGACCTCGACGGCGTCGAAGTCGCGGAACTGCACGCGCCGTTCACGCATCAGGAACTGATCCTGCGCGACGCGCTGGGCCTCGGCGACCAGGTGCGGATCAACCCCTCCGGCGGCGTCCTGACCGGCAATCCGATGTTCTCGGCGGGGCTGGCGCGGATCGGCGAGGCGGCGAACCGCATCCTCGACGGCAGCGCGCGCAAGACCCTCGCCCACGCGACCAGCGGCCCCGTCCTCCAGCAGAACCTGGTCGCGACCTTGGAGGTCCTTTCGTGAAGCACCTCGCCGCCGTACTGGGAACCGGCCAGACCCACCACAAGGCCAAACGCACCGACGTGTCCATGCCCGGTCTGCTCCGGGAGGCCATCGACCGGGCGATGCTCGACGCCCGGACCGGCTGGGACGACATCGACGCCGTCGTCCTCGGCAAGGCGCCGGATCTGTTCGAGGGCGTGATGATGCCCGAACTGTTCCTCGCCGACGCGCTCGGCGCGACCGGGAAACCGTTGCTGCGCGTGCACACCGCCGGTTCGGTCGGCGGCTCGACCGCGCTCGTCGCGGCGTCGCTCGTGCAGGCAGGCGTGCACAAGCGGGTGCTGACCGTGGCCTTCGAGAAGCAGTCCGAATCGAACGCCATGTGGGGCCTGTCGATCCTGCCGCCGTTCCAGATGCCGGTGGGCGCCGGGGCGGGCGGCTACTTCGCACCGCACGTGCGCTCGTACATCCGGCGGTCCGGCGCGCCCGACCACGTCGGCGCGATCGTCGCGGCCAAGGATCGCCGCAACGGCGCCCTCAATCCGTACGCCCATCTGCGGCAGTCCGACATCACGGTGGAGTCGGTGCAGGCGTCGCAGATGCTGTGGGACCCGATCCGCTACGACGAGACCTGCCCGTCTTCGGACGGCGCCTGCGCGATGGTGATCGGAGACGAAGCCTCGGGCGACGCAGTTCCCGGTGGCGCGGCGTGGATCCACGCGACCGCGATGCGCACCGAGCCGACCACGTTCGCCGGACGGGACCAGGTGAACCCTCAGGCGGGCCGGGACGCCGCCGCCGCGTTGTGGCGGGACGCGGGCATCACCGACCCGCTGTCCGAAGTGGACGCCGCGGAGATCTATGTGCCGTTCTCGTGGTTCGAGCCGATGTGGCTGGAGAACCTGGGGTTCACCGACGAGGGCCAGGGCTGGAAGCTCACCGAAGCCGGCGAAACCGCGCTCGGCGGACGCCTGCCGGTCAACCCTTCGGGCGGCGTGCTCTCGTCGAACCCGATCGGGGCTTCCGGGATGCTCCGGTTCTCCGAAGCGGCCAAGCAGGTGATGGGCCGGGCCGGGGACTACCAGGTCGACGGCGCGCGGATCGCGCTCGGGCACGCGTACGGCGGCGGATCGCAGTTCTTCTCGATGTGGGTGGTGGGATCGGCCAAGCCGAGCTGAGCGGGCTTCAGCCGACCTTGGCTTTCTCGACCTTTCCGCGCTTGGCATACAGGCGGATTCTGTTCGGCCGGTGGTCCAGTGTCACGGCTCCGTGTCCTTCCAGATCCACGACCTGGATCTGGAAGCCGTCGGCCTCGCATTTCGCCCGTGCCTCGTCCACCCGCGTACCCACGAGTTCGGACAGCGCGAACGCCGGTACTCGTTCATCGAACATCCGGAATTCTCCTTCGGTCAGGGGCGCCGGCGCGGCCGGAGGCGCTGCGCGGCCAGGGTCGCGACCACCCCGGTCACCGCGCCCACCAGCACCGGCTTGAGCCCGTGCCGGTCAGGCGCCGCCACCACGGGCCGGACCACGACGGGCGGGGGCGGCCGCACGGGGTCCGGCGGAGCGTCGCGCGCGGTCGCCGTCCAGGCTGTCACGAACACCAGCATCCGGGCCACCAGCGAGATGAAGAAGATCAGACCGATGATGGAGCCGAACGCGACCCCGGTCGGCGAGTTCCCGATCAAGCGCAGGTAGATCCCACCGGCCTGCTTCAGCAGTTCGAAACCCAGTGCCAGCGCGACGGCACCGCGCATCGCGCTACGGACCCCGACCGGTTTCCGCGGCAGCCGGGTGAGCACCCAGAGGAAGACGAGCCAGTTGGCCAGCAGCGCCAACGGAATCGAGATCGCCGACAGCACGTTGTGCCCCCAGGCGGTGTCGTCCACCCCAGCCAGCCCCAGCAGATACCGGCCGAGCGCCGACCCGGAAATGGTGATGGCGAACGAGACCAGCAGCGCGCTGGCGAGGCCGAGCAGCGCGAGCAGGTCCGCGGCGATCGTGCGCAGCAGCGGGAGATCCGACCGGTTCTGACCCCACATCGCGGTCAGCGCGTCGCGTAGCGAGTTCATCCAGTTCCAGCCGGAGTACAACCCGATGATCAGACCGATGACCCCGACGCTGGTGCGCTGCTCCACGAACCCGGTGAGCAGCTCCCCGGCCTTGTCACCGAGTCCCCCGGGCAGGGTGCCGGTGATCGCGCCCAGCATCGACTCGAGCAGCTGCGGCTGGCTCGCCAGCACGAAACCGGCCACCGACACCGCGACCATGAGGATGGGCACCAGCGAGAACAGGCTGAAGTAGGTGATCGACGCGACGTAGTGGTAACCGGCGTACTCGATGTAGCGGTTCACCGCCCGGGCCACGTGGTCCAGCCAGCGGTAGCGGGCACGCAGCCGCTGCCATTTCGTCGGTGCTTGTTTCTCCCTCACACGCCCATGTCTACCTCAGAGCCTGTTGGCGGAGCTGAAGGCTCACCTCAAAAGCGGCCGAACGCGTGAACCCGCCCCGGCCGAAGGCCCCGCTATCGCGGTGGCAGGGCACCCGTTCACCCATCGTGACGTGACCACCCAGCCGTGCCCTGCCGACGTCGATCGCGGACGCGGGTTCACCACCAGACACTCAGCGAGGTCACGGCTCGTGGTCAACACGCGATCAAGCGAGCGCGATCAGCTCCGAGCCGTCGTCCTCCGGCAGCGACGGGCCCGCGGTCGCCAGCACGGTGTTGCCGAGAAAGTCCAGCTCACAGCCGAGGGTGGAGAGGAACGCGGTGTCGGCGGCGTCCCGCCCGGTCGCGATCCGGCACAGGCTCTGCCTCGGCGCGAGGCCGGTGGCGTCGAACACGTACCAGCGGCCGTCGATCGCGGCCTCGAACACTGCGTGGAAGTCCATTGGGGACAGTCCGGGCGCGTAGACCGCCGCGAACCGGGCGGGGATGTCGAGCACGCGGCACAGCGAGATGCAGACGTGCGCGTAGTCGCGGCAAACCCCTTCCCCGGCGAGGTAGGTGTCGACGGCGTCATCGGTCGGCGAGCCAGAACCGACCACATAGGACAGGTGCTCGCGCACATGCCGGACGATCGCCTCCACCTTGGCGCGCGCGCCGGGCAAACCACCGAAGCGGGACAACGCGAGCCCGCCCATCCGGTCCGAGGGGCAGTACCGGCTGGGCCTGGTGTAGCGGATCAGATCGTCTTGGCCGACCGGCTCGGCGTCGGCCGGATCGAGTGCGCGTTCGGCCCGGTATCGCACGACGTGCTCCCCGGACGGCAGGTCGACGACCTGAGCACGGGTCCGGTGTTCGAACGCCACCTGGCGCGGCGGCGCGGGGTAGGCGAACTCCTCCTGAGCGGCCCCGCCCGCGAGCGCGACCACGAACGCGGCGGGGCCGGATTTCGTGACCCGGAAGGACATTTCGACATCGACCTGAACGTGGGGACCCATGGCCCCATGGTGCCCCACGGGGTCGCGTCCGGCCGATCAGGTCAGGCGTAGCGGACCTGGTAGTGCTTGATCCCGTTGAGCCAGCTCGACCGGAGCCGGTCCGGCGGGGAGACTTCGGCGATGTCCGGCATGACATCGGCGATGGCGTTGAAGATCAGGTCGATCTCCAGCCGCGCGAGGTTGGCGCCGATGCAGTAGTGCGAACCCGTGCCGCCGAAGCCGACGTGCGGGTTGTCCTCGCGGAGGATGTCGAACTTCTCCGGCTCGTCGAAATGGTCCGGGTCGAAGTTCGCGGAACTGTAGAACATCCCGACCCGGTCGCCCTTGCGGATGTGCTGCCCGCCGAGTTCGGTGTCCCGGGTCGCGGTGCGCTGGAAGGCGACCACCGGAGTGGCCCAGCGGACGATCTCGTCCGGGGCGGTCTTCGGCCGCTCCTTCTTGTACAGCTCCCATTGATCGGGGTGATCGAGGAACGCCTTCATCCCGTGGGTGATCGCGTTGCGCGTGGTCTCGTTGCCCGCGACGGCGAGCAGGATGACGAAGAACCCGAACTCGTCAGAGGCCAGCGACTCGCCGTCGACGTCGGCCTGTACCAGCTTCGTGACGATGTCGTCCATCGGGCACTTGCGCCGTTCTTCGGCCATGTTCCAGGCGTAACCGACGATCTCCGCGGACGCGGCCAGCGGTTCGACTTCGTACTCGGGGTCGTCGTAGGCGACCATCTGGTTGGACCAGTCGAAGACCTTGAGCCGGTCTTCCTGCGGGATGCCGATCAGTTCGGCGATGGCCTGCAAGGGAAGTTCGCACGCGACGTCGACGACGAAATCGCCGGAGCCCTTCTTCTTTGCCTCGCTGACGATGCGCTCCGCGCGATCACGCAGGGTGTCCTCGAGCTTCGCGATCGACCTCGGCGTGAAGCCCTTCGACACGATCCGCCGCAGCTTCGTGTGCTGCGGGGCGTCCATGTTGAGCAGGACCAGACGGTTGGCTTCGAGACTGTCGTCGGTCATGTTCTCGTCGAACCGGATGATCGCGGTCTTCTCCCGGGAGGAGAACAGCTCGCTGTCCCTCGACACCGCCTTGACGTCTTCGAGCCGGCTGACCACCCAATAGCCGTCGTCGCGGAAGCCCGCGGTGTTGTGCGGCTGCGGGTTCCACCAGACCGGTGCCGTGCGGCGGAGTTCGGCGAACTCCTCCAGAGGCAGCCTGGTGGCGTAAAGATCCGGATCGGTGAAATCGAAACCGGCGGGGATCAGGGGAGCGGCCACGGGCTACCTCCTACGCGGTTCGCCAATGAAACACGTTCTAGAGCCGATTGAAGCATACGGTGTTTACCAAGTGAAGAGTTTCAGTGAAACCTGTTAACTCGGCTGCCGCGGATCGCGCGACCGCAGCATGGAGCAGGAACGGCGACCAGTGATCAAAATCGAGACGATCCTGCGGCGACTTGCCCAAATCAAGAACGTGTTCTACTTTTTGAGGTAGTGAACAGTGTTTCCCAGGAGGCGAACGTGGGTAGTCCGGTGATCGTCGAGGCGGTCCGCACCCCTATCGGCAAGCGCAGGGGTCACCTCGCGGGGCTGCACGCCGCCGAGATCCTCGGCGCGGCACAGCGCGCCCTGCTCGAACGCGCGGGACTGGATCCCGCGCTGGTCGAGCAGGCCATCGGCGGCGCCGTGACCCAGGCCGGCGAGCAGGCGGGCAACGTCACGCGCACCGCGTGGCTGCACGCCGGGCTTCCCGAGACCACGGGCGCGACCACCATCGACGCCCAGTGCGGCTCGGCGCAGCAGGCGACGCACCTGATCGCCGGGCTCATCGCGGCCGGTGCCATCGACGCCGGCGTCTCCTGCGGAGTCGAGGCGATGAGCCGCGTCCCGCTGGGTGCGAACCGCGGCGAGGGCATCGGCACACCCCGTCCGGAGTCGTGGTCGATCGACATGCCCAACCAGTACGACGCGGCCGAGCGGATCGCGGAACGCCGCGGGATCACCCGCCACGACGTCGACCGGTTCGGCACCGAGTCCCAGGCCAAGGCCGCCGCCGCGTGGGCCGCGGGCCATTTCGACCGCGAGGTCGTCGCGGTGAAGGCCCCCGTGCTCGGCGAAGACGGCGCGCCGACCGGCGAGACACGGCTGGTGTCCCGCGACCAAGGACTCCGTGAGACGACCGTCGAAGGCCTCGCCAGGCTCAAGCCCGTCCTCGAAGGCGGCGTGCACACGGCCGGGACTTCGTCGCAGATCTCCGACGGCGCGGCCGCGCTCCTCCTGATGGACTCGGACCGGGCCAAGGCACTGGGCCTCAAGCCGCGAGCGCGGATCGTCTCGCAGGCGTTGGTCGGCGCGGAACCGTACTACCATCTCGACGGCCCTGTGCAGGCGACCGAACGTGTCCTGGCCAAGGCGGGGATGTCGATCGGCGACCTCGACCTCTTCGAAGTCAACGAGGCGTTCGCTTCGGTTGTGTTGTCGTGGCAGCGGGTGCACCGGCCCGACGAGGACAAGGTCAACGTGAACGGTGGCGCGATCGCGCTCGGGCATCCCGTCGGCAGCACCGGCGCCCGCCTGCTGACCACGGCGTTGCACGAACTGGAACGCCGGGACGCGAGCACCGCGCTGGTGACGATGTGCGCCGGCGGCGCGCTTTCCACCGGCACGATCATCGAACGGATCTAGCCCAAGCCGACCTCGACCACCGGACCGTTGTCCGGCCTCGCGAGCCGTTTGCTCCCCTGACCCTCCTTCCAGAAGTCGAAATAGATGGTGTCGCCCTCGACCCAGGTCAGCACCGCCTCGGTGAGGTCGAGCCGGAAGACGTGCGCCTCCCCGTCATCGCCCTGCAGGCGGGCGACCTCCGCCGGATCGGTGATCTCGACGGCCTTTCCCGACACCTTCGCGTCCGCGCCGCCCTCGTCGATCGCCGAGGCGGCGTGGATCGCGAACCTGCCGTCGCGCCGCAGGTCTTTCGCCTTCATCGCGCCGATCAACGAACCGATCAGCAGGTCCCGCTCACGGAAATCGACCTCACTGCCGCTGACCCGGGGCGAGCCGTCCCGCCGGACCGTCGCCAGCACATGCGACTTCGCCGCGGTGAACCGCTCTTTGATCTTCCCCGCCAGCGCGGGTGCCTCTTCACTGAACTGCTGCCACGTCGCCATGCGGAACAGCGTCCCACCGGGGTCCGACACTTTCGAGCGATCAGGGCCGCGGCGCCCCCATCGGGTTCGGCAGCGGAATCGCCCCGGCGTCGAAGATGCGGCGGCTCAGCGGGACGGCGATCCGCACGGTTCCGGCGACCCCGTCCTCGCCGAGTGCTTCGAGCGGGCCGGCGGCGAGACGGTCGGTCTCGTCCTCGATCCGTTGGCGCAGCGCGATTCCCAGGCCGGTGAGCCTCAGATCGCTGTCGAGGATGCCCCGTTCGGACAACCGCGCGACGCTCTCGTCCCACTCGTCGTCGGACCAGCCGCGGTTGATCTGGACGACCTCGCGGGTCACCGCTCCGCTGCCGATATGGGTCAGCGTGGTGTCGAGCCCGCGCAGCCCGGCGGCGACGGCGGAGAGCACATGACCGTCCCCGCGATGCTCGCGCAACACCGTCGCCGCGAGCCACACCCGGCCGGCCGCCGTGGCGGGCCTGGTGACCGAGGACCAGGCGGCGGCAAGCGGCCTGGCCGCGTAGTCGGCACCGGCGACGGCCTTTTCCAGGAGGTCGGCGAGCTCAGCGAAAGGCGCGTCGGCGGGCAAGATCCGGTTCAGGGCTTCCTCGACGGCGTCCATCCGGCTCCGGAGCACGGCCGCGGGCTCCGCGTATTTCCACGCGTCGGGCAAGGACCGCGCGACCATTCTCGGGGCGAACCCGAAGAGCATCGCGGTCGCGGGCGGTTCCGGCAGCGGCCCGAGCGGCGCGACCCGGCCGGCGAAGTAGCCCATCCACCAGCTCGGCAGGCCCACCGCTTTGGCCGCGGCCGCCGTTTCCGGGGCGAAGTAGACGACGGCGTGCAGCGGCTCGACCGCTTCCCAGAGACGGCGCTGAAGTGACTTCACGGCTCCATCTTGCCGTGGCGAAAACCGGATGCGGCCGAGCGCGGCGTGGTGTGTGATCACGGCATGGCGATCACCGTGGAGAAGCCGGGACCCGACGGACTGCCCGAGGCCGTGGACGCGCTGCGGGAGTGGCAAGCCGAGGGCGTGGCCTGGCAGCTGCATCCCGGTGACCTCGGCTGGTTCTGGCGCTCGGGGGCGGAGGCGACGGCCGCGGCGGTCCGGATCTGGCGCCGGGACGGGCGGATTCTCGCCGTCGGGCTCCTGGACGGGGCCGATCTGCTGCGCCTGACGACCGCACCCGGCGTCCGCCGGGACGAAGACCTGGCGCGGCGGATGACCGAAGACATCGTCGCGCCGGAACGCGGTGTGCTGCCGGTGGGGAAGGTGGCCGTCGAGGCCCCGATGGACGCGCTGCTCCAGGACGTCCTGCCCGAGCACGGCTGGCGCGCCGACGAACCGTGGACCCCGCTGCGCCGCGATCTCACCGAACCGGTGAAGGCCCCGGACCTGCGGATCGAGACCATCGGGCCGGACGAGTGCCACGTATGGGCCGACGTGATGCGAGGGGCGTTCGACGGTTCGAAGTTCACCCCCGAGAAGTGGCGCACGATGGCGGCGAGTGCGCCGTACGCCGATGGCCGGTGCCTGGTCGGGTACGACGAGCGGGGCGACGCCGTCGCGGCGGTCGCGGTGTGGTCGGCAGGTCCGGGTAAGCCCGGGATACTCGAGCCGATGGGCGTGCACCGGGACCATCGCGGGCATGGTCATGGCAGGGCGATCACCGTCGCCGCGGCGGCCGCGCTCCGGGAGTTCGGCTCGTCGAGCGCGGGCGTGAACACGCCGAGTTCCAACGTCGCCGCCGTCGCGACGTACGAATCGGGTGGGTTCCAGCGGCTTCCCGAGGTCCGGGACCTGGCACGGGACGCCTCGTGAGTGGCAAGGACGGTTGAGACTGTCCGTGAAGGCCTCCTTGCCTACCCTCAGGGTTGGTAAGGAGGCCTTCACTAACTGCCGACCGGGTCTTAGGCACCAGCGGCGGTTAGAACGGTCTTTACCACTCACGAGACAGGACCGAAACCCTAAGCCCCGTAAACGGGTTCAGGCACCGGAGCCTCCGCCAGCAGCTCCGCCACCACCGGGCCGAGTTCACCCGGCGACCACCGGGAACCCTTGTCCCGTACCGCGCCGTGCCGCCAGCCCTGCGCGATCGAGACGCGTCCGCCGTCGACCTCGAACACCCGGCCGGTGACCCCGGACGATTCCTCGCTGCCGAGCCACACCACCAGCGGCGACACGTTTTCCGGTGCCATGGCGTCGAAACCGTCCTCCGGCGCGGCCATGTCGTCGGCGAAGGCGACTTCGGTCATCCGGGTGCGGGCGGCCGGGGCGATCGCGTTCACGGTGACGCCGTAGCGCGCGAATTCGGTGGCGGCGACCAGCGTGAGCCCCAGGATCCCGGACTTCGCGGCCGCGTAGTTCCCCTGTCCGACGCTGCCGAGCAGACCCGCGCCCGAACTGGTGTTGATCACCCGTGCGGCCCGCGTCCGGCCTGCCTTCGCCTCGGCTCGCCAGTACTCGGCGGCGTGCCGCGTCGGCGCGAAATGCCCTTTCAGGTGGACGCGGATGACCGCGTCCCATTCGTCCTCGCCGAGGTTCACCAGCATCCGGTCGCGCAGGAAACCCGCGTTGTTGACCAGGACGTCCAGCCCGCCGAAGGTTTCGACGGCCGTCCGCACCAGCGCCGCGGCGCCGTCCCACGAGGCGATGTCGTCGGTGTTCGCGACCGCTTTGCCGCCGAGCGCCTCGATCTCGTCGACGACGTCCTGCGCCGGCCCGGCCGATCCTCCGCTTCCGTCGATCCCGGCGCCGAGGTCGTTCACCACCACCCGCGCGCCCTCGGCGGCGAACGCGAGCGCGTGCGCCCGCCCGATGCCACGACCGGCTCCGGTCACCACCACGATCCGGCCGTCGGCGATCCCGCTCACACCGGCTCCTTTCGTTCTTTCACCAGGGAATTGGAAGCGGCGAGGAAGGCAGGCACCTCTCCCCCGCCGTGTACGGTCAGGCAGGCGCCGCTGACGTAGGAAGCCAGCGAAGAAGCAAGGAACACCGCGCAGGAACCGATCTCGTCCGGGTCGGCCAACCGTCCTAACGGGACAGTCGCGCCCACCGCGGCGAGACCCGCCTCGTCGCCGTAGTGCAGATACGAGTGCTCCGTCCGCACCATGCCGACGTCGAGCCCGTTGACCCGCACCTTCGGCGCCCACTCGACGGCGAGCGACGCGGTCAGGTTGTCGAGTCCCGCTTTCGCCGCGCCGTAGGACGCCGTGCCCGGCGACGGTCTCGTCGCGCTGACGCTGCTGATGTTCACGATGACGCCGCCGCTTTCCTGCTGCTGCATGATCGCGTTCGCCGCACGGGCGACATTCAACGGTGCCAGCAGGTTCAGCGCGACGATCTTTTCGTGGAACCGCGGCGACGCGTTCGCCGCCTCGGCGTACGGCGCGCCGCCCGCGTTGTTGACCACGACGTCGAGCCCGCCGTGCCGCCGGACGACCTCTTCGACGAGCGCGTCGACCTCTTTCGGGTCGCGGACGTCGCAGGAGATGAACGTCGACGCCCTGTCCCCGGCGCGGACGGGCCGCTCGGGTTCGGTGCGCGCACAGGTGACCACTTCGGCTCCGGCGCGCAGAAAAGTCCTGGTGACACCGGCGCCGACGCCGCGTACCCCGCCGGTCACCAGCACCACGGCGCCGTCGAGCCGGAGTTCGAGTGCCATGCCGGGCCTCCTTCACGTCGCTGTACCCAGGCCGGACGTCCTGCTAACGTACCAAGCAAGTGCTAGGTTTGGTAGCGGCGAAGGGTGCACGATGGCCATTTCCACCCACTCACCGGAGCCCGGCATCGCCGTGGTCACGGTCGACGCGCCCCCGGTGAACGCGCTGAGCGTGAAGGGATGGTTCGCCCTCGCCTCCGCCGTCACCGACGCCGGACGCGATCCGGCGACCCACGTGGTGGTGCTGCGCGCGGAGGGCCGCGGGTTCAACGCCGGGGTCGACATCAAGGAGATCCAGCGCGACCCGGGGTACGGCGCGCTGATCGGCGCGAACGAGGGCTGCGCGGCGGCGTTCTCCGCCGTGTACGACTGCGCCGTCCCGGTGATCGCCGCGGTGCAGGGCTTCTGCCTCGGCGGCGGGGTCGGCCTGGTCGGCAACGCGGACGTGGTGATCGCCAGTGAGGACGCGACCTTCGGGCTCCCGGAGGTCGATCGCGGCGCGCTGGGCGCGGCGACCCATCTCGCGCGTCTGGTCCCCCAGCATCTGATGCGGGCCTTGTACTACACGGCTTCGACGATCACCGCGGCTCAGTTGCACCACCACGGTTCGGTCTACGCCGTCGTCCCGCGAGAGGAACTCGACGAAACCGCGCTCGGCGTCGCGCGGCAGATCGCGGCGAAGGACACCCGCGTGATCCGCGCCGCGAAACAGGCCATCAACGGCATCGACGTCCAGCCCGTGCACCGCAGCTACCGCTTCGAGCAGGGATTCACCTTCGAACTCAACCTGGCGGGCGTGTCGGACGGCGCGCGCCAGGAGTTCTTGGACGGTAAGGGGAAGTGATGGCCGACAAGCGGATGACGCCGGACGAGATCGCCGCCGAGCTGAAGGACGGCATGACGATCGGGATCGGCGGCTGGGGTTCGCGGCGCAAGCCCATGGCGCTGGTGCGCGCGATCCTGCGTTCTCCGGTCAAGGATCTCACCGTGGTCTCCTACGGCGGCCCGGACGTCGGCCTGCTGGCGTCGGCGGGCAAGATCAAGCATCTCGTCTTCGGCTTCGTCACGCTGGACTCGATCCCCTACGACCCGTGGTTCTCCCGGGCGCGGGAATCCGGGTCGATCACCGTCACGGAATACGACGAAGGCGTTTTCGGCACCGGGCTTTCCGCTGCCGCGCAACGGCTTCCATTCCTTCCGACGCGGGCGGGCCTCGGCTCCGGCGTGATGGATCTGAACCCGTCGTTGCGCACCGTCCGCTCGCCGTACGACGATGCCGAAGAGCTGCTGGCCGTGCCCGCGTTGAGGCTCGATGCGGCCTTCGTCCACCTCAACCGCGCCGACGCCCGGGGCAACGCGCAGTACCTCGGGCCCGATCCGTACTTCGACGAAATGTTCGCCCTCGCCGCCGAAAAATGTTACGTGTCCACGGAAAAGATCGTGGAGACGGCCGAACTCACCGAAGCCGGGCCGGTGCAGAGCCTGCTGCTGAGCCGGATGCTCGTCACCGGGGTGGCCGAGACGCCGAACGGCGCGCATTTCACCACCGCCGTCCCGGACTACGGGCGCGACGAACGTTTCCAGCGTCACTACGCCGAAGCGGCCAAGGATCTCGACACGTGGCCCGAATTCGTCGACAGGTTCCTGTCCGGCGACGAGGCGCACTACCAGAAGGCCGTCGCCGAATTCGGGGAGTCCGCATGAGTGACATCAGTCGTGCCGAAGTGGCCGTCGTGGCCTGTGCTGAACTGTTCCGCAGCGACGGCGAAATCGTGGTGAGCCCCATGGGTTTCATCCCGTCGCTGGGCGCCCGGCTCGCCAGGCTGACGTTCGAGCCGGACATCCTGCTGTCCGACGGCGAGGCGTACCTGATGACCCCGGACGCCGTCGTCGAAGGCTGGCAACCGTTCCGCAAGGTCCTCGACACCGTGGTACCGCGCGGAAAACGGCATGTGGTGATGGGTGCCAACCAGATCGACGGCGAGGGCAACCAGAACATCTCGGTGATCGGCGACCATTCCCAGCCCAAGAAACAACTTCTCGGCGTGCGCGGCGGACCGGGAAACACGGCCAACCACCGGACGAGTTACTGGGTCCCGCGGCACAGCAAGCGGGTCTTCGTCGATCAGGTCGACGTCGTGTCCGGCGTCGGCTACGCCAGGGCACGCGAGGCAGGGCTGCGGCACCACGACGTCCACCGCGTCGTCACCAACCTCGGCGTCCTCGATTTCGGCGGCGAAGACCACGCGCCAAGGCTGCTTTCCGTGCATCCGGGCGTTTCGGTGGACGAGGTCGTCGAGGCGACGTCGTTCCCGCTGATCACCGACGGAGTCACCAAGTCCCGGCTGCCGACCGAGACCGAACTGCTCCTGATCCGCACCAGCCTGGATCCGAAGTCTCTGCGAGACAAGGAAGTTCCGTCATGAAGACGGCACTGACCGAACTGGCCGGGATCCGGCACCCGATCGTGCAGACCGGGATGGGCTGGGTCGCCGGGCCGCGGCTGGTGTCCGCGACGGCGGAAGCGGGCGGCCTCGGCATCCTCGCGTCCGCGACGATGACCTACGACGAACTGGCGGCGGCGATCAAGGAGGTCAAGAGCCGCACGTCCGAACCGTTCGGGGTCAACCTCCGCGCGGACGCCGACGATGCCGCGCGCCGGGTCGAACTGCTCATCAGCGAAGAGGTTCGCGTCGCGTCCTTCGCGCTCGCGCCGAAGAAGGACATGATCGCGCGGCTCAAGGACAACGGCGTCCTCGTCGTGCCTTCGGTCGGCGCGGCCAGGCACGCGGAGAAGGTCGCGGGCTGGGGTGCCGACGCCGTCATCGTGCAGGGTGGTGAGGGCGGCGGGCACACCGGCGGGGTCGCGACGACGCTGCTGCTGCCGTCGGTGCTGGACGCGGTCGATATCCCAGTGGTCGCGGCCGGCGGCTTCTTCGACGGCCGGGGGCTGGCCGCCGCGCTCGCCTACGGGGCGGCTGGGGTCGCCATGGGCACCCGGTTCCTCCTGACGAGGGAAAGCACCGTCCCGGAGGAGATCAAGCAGGCGTACCTCGCCCATGATCTCAACGGCACCGTCGTCACCCGGAAGGTGGACGGGATGCCGCATCGCGTGCTCCGGACGGAACTGGTCGACGCGCTCGAGTCCGCCGGTCCGGTGAGCGGCCTCGCCCGCGCCGCCCGCAACGCCGCGAAGTTCCGGAAGCTGACCGGGCTGTCGTGGCGCTCGCTGGCCACCGAGGGGCTGCGGATGAAACGCGGCGGCGACCGGACCTGGTCGCAGGTCCTGATGGCCGCCAACACGCCGATGCTGTTGCGAGCCGGGCTCGTCGAGGGCGATCGGAGCGCCGGGGTACTGGCGTCCGGGCAGGTCGTCGGCCTGCTCGGCGACCTGCCCGCGGTCGGCGACCTGATCGAGACGATCGTCGCCGACGCAACCGGCATCCTGCGGCGGCTGGCCTCGGAGTGAAGGTCCGGGCACGCTGTGCTTGACTTCGGCCATGATCTCGGAGAGTCGTTGTCCGGTCGAGGACGGTGAGCTGTACGTCCGCAGCACCGGCGAAGGGCCGCTTCTGCTCCTGATCGCGGGCGGGCTGGGCTCGGCGGACACCTTCCGGGCGATGACGAAGCTGCTCGCGGACGACTACACCGTCGTCACCTACGACCGGCGCGGTCACTTCCGCAGCACGGACACCAGCACCGGCCCGGTCAGCGTGCCGAAGCAGGCCGACGACGCCCACGCGGTGCTCCAGCACGTCGGGGGTGCCCCCGCGAGCGTGTTCGGCACCAGCGCGGGCGCCATGATCGGTCTCGACCTCGTGGCCCGTTACCCGGACGCGGCGACCGTGCTGGTCGCGCACGAACCGCCGGCCATCCAGCTGCTGCCCGACGCGCTCGGCTGGCTCGACGAAGCCAACGCGCAGGTCCGGCTCGCGCAAGCGGGCGACCTGATGGGGGCGTTCAAGCGGTTCACCGACGGTATCGCCGGCGCCGCGCTGCCCGAACTGCGCGCGATCCGGCTGCCGAACGAGGAGGACTGGAAGCGGCTGTTCGGCCGCGAACTGGCCGAAATCCTCGACTACCTTCCCGATCTGCGGGCACTGCGGCGGAGCAGGACCGAGATCGTCCCCGTCGCCGGTGTCGGCAGCCGAGGGCACTACCACTACCAGCCCGCGAAGATCCTCGCGCTCGAACTGGGGTTGCCGTTCACGGAGGTGCCCGGCGCGCATCTTGCGCCCCAGCGGAATCCCGCCCAGTTCACCGAAGCGCTGCGCGATCTGCTCGAGGCCTGAAGCGGCGGGGTCGGGGTGGTCGTGAGTGGCGATTCGGGTTCTGCACTGGCTGGGACAACCGACTACAGTCGGCAGAGCGTCTACCAGCGAGGATACGGCCATGAGCGCACCAGCACCGAGGAAGCGTCGGAGGTTCAAGAAGCAGACCAGTGAGCGGCCGCCCGTCGTCCCGTTCGACCCCGTGGACGACGCGGCGGTCTGCTACTCCCGTGAGTCGCACTACACGGACGAGAGCACGTCCAGCGTGGTCCAGCGCGACACCACGCACCGGTGGACGTCGGCCTACGGGATTCCGGTGGTGGAGACGGTCGAGGACTTGCACGTGTCGGGTGACCTGGAGCCGCACAAGCGGGCGGGGCTCAAGCAGTGGCTGTCCGACGCACCGCCGCAACCGTGGAAGACGCTGGTGGTGTCGAAGCTTGACCGGCTGGTCCGCAATGTCATGGACGCCTTAACCTGCTGGAGTGGCTGCGGGCACGCGGTAAGCGCCTGATCGCCATCGCGGAAGGGATCGACTCCAGCAACTCCATGGCCGAATTCATGATCACGCTGATTGCGGCGTTCGCCCGCATGGAGCGTGAACGGATGCGTGAGCGGTTCCGCTCCGCCAAGGCATCCCTGAAGGAACAGGGCCGTTGGAGTGGCGAGAGTCACCTGTACGGCACGATGCCGGTGGAATTGCCAGGCGGCGGTGGCTGGATTCTCGGGCTGGACCCGTACGCGGTCAAGATCCTGCACTCCCTCTCCACGCTGGTGCGGGCGGAAAAGAAGGGGCTCACCGACCTGTGCAAGTGGCTGACGGCTAACAAGGTCGTCACTCCGCGAGACAGGCAAGCGCAGTTGACGGCGGAACGACGGGGTGAAGACCCGGCCACGGTGGAACTCAAGGGCTATCAATGGCAGGGCGGCACGCTCGCCGCTTTGCTGGTGAATCCGGAGCTTGTCGAACTCGGTATTTTCGAGCCCGCCGAACAGGCGGAGATAGCCGCCGTGCTGGACGGGAAGTCGCGCCGGAAGGAACGCGGCAGCAACCGGCCGTACCCGTTCTCGGGTGTCCTGGTGTGCCCGGAGTGCTGGGAGCCCTTGTGGCACCGTATCGCAGGCGACACGCGGACCCGTGCGAACGGGACCAAGGTCAGCTATGAGTACCGGTACTGGAAGTGCCCGACGGCTAAGCATGGCCCGTCCATCCGTGCGGAAGACGTCGAACCGTTTGCCGAGAGGTCTTTCTACGTACTCTTTTCTATGGTCCCGGTCCGCGAACGGATCGTGTTGCCGCCGACGAATCACGCTAACGAAATCGCGAAGCTGGAACGGGAACACGCGCGGCTCATGGCGAAGGTGGCGCGGGCAGTGTCGACGAGTGACCGCCAACGGATCATGGACGACGGGAACAAGATCCTGAAGGATATCGACACACTTCGGGCGTTGCCGATTGATCCCGGGGGTGTGCAGTGGGTGCCGACGGACCGGACGTGGCGGGAAGAACTGGAAACACTGACACCGGAAGAACGGCGTCTCCGGTGGCTTGACTTGGGTTTTGGATTCGCGGCACAGAAACGACCTGATGGAAAACTGGTGATGGGATGGCTCCTGCCGGACGGATGGGAAGAATCCATGCCAGAACTAGCCAAGTTCAAAAACAAGTTCGTCACTGAAACCGGGATGATCGAAATCACGGATCAACTCGACCCGGAGAAGTAGGTTCGGCCTTCAGGATGCTCCCCGTCTCATTCACAACATGAACCGTGAGTCCCCTCGGCCATAAGGGTCGAGGGGGCTCACGGTTGAGGCGGATCGTGTCCTCCGTCGCGTTGACAGCCAGCGCCGGATGACGACCGACCCGAGGCATGAAAGGCGGGAAACGCCATGAGCCCGCTGCGCAGAGGGACTGTTGCTGCCCTGGCGGCCCCGTGTGCAACACGTCCCCGCCCCACGGGGCCAACTTGGTCCCACGGGTAGTCGTGCGAACCGAAGCTTGCCTGTAGTCTGTTCTTCGGGCATAACGCACTCTGACGTAGGGATTCATATGACGACAAAGAAGACTATCTTTCTGGTAATTGTTCTAGTTGCACTCGCCGTCATAGTAGGCCTGCTTTGGTATTATGTTTGGCGCGAACCGCCACCTAGAAGGGTCTTCGTGTGATGCCGCTTGATTAGGCTCACTAGTCAAGCGGCATCGTTAGAGATGACTCATCTCAATCAGGGCTTTACCAGCACCTCAGCGCGGGAATAGTCGTAGCCTGCCCTACTGAGCAATCGTGACGAATATAGCCCGGATTGCTCCTTATTGCAGTCAACCTCACAAAGTATCCAAGAGGAGACGCCCGCCACAATTCCACTCCGGCTGCTCGGCGAGTAGTTTAGCAGCCATGGGCCACCGCTCGCACCGGCGCCCATTCGACACTCGTCCACGTAATGGAATCGGTCGATATCTTTCACCGGCACAGTGGCGGCAGGTGCCGTGCAACGCCACTGGTATTTACCGTTAAATCGGGGACTGGGTTGAAACGGGTAGCCCACTACGTCGATTTGCCCACTGAGGGATTCATGGCCGAAGCTGATGCCATTCGAACCCGTATGGTCCTGAATTCCGCTACCGTCAGAGAGTAATGGTATCAGCACAAACGCCCAGTCGCATGCCGCTGATTCATCATTGTAGCACTGCGACATGTAAATACCCCATGCCGACCAAGCGCCGTACGGGTACCTCCCATTGTCTTCCTGGGGGACATAAACTACGCCGGTAATACCTGGATCCGTGAGACAATGGTTGGCGGTGAGCACCGTTCCACGATTGCTTGCCGTCACAAGAGCGCCACTGCAGTTGTAGGCCATTGTGTCGCCCTTGAACATGTAGAGCTTGCCAGCAGTTGGTGACGGATAGACGGCATCCCAGGTTGCCTGGGTTGTAGCTCCGCCGCCAGTAATTGGCACGGGTGGAGCAATGGACGGCTTCATGGGTGGAACGTTTAAGTTCAGAGGAGAGTCATTTGCAGAACTCTTCCCGCTAGGTTCGGTCGAGCGGATAAACCCAGGCTCTGGGATGATTTTGACAGATTCTAGGTATGCCTTCTTGTCGTCAGTCGACCACTCGTTGAATTTATTGAAATCCTTTGACTTCCCGTTGACTTGCACGTCCTTGGGTGTCGACGATTCGAAGGTTCTCAGGTTTGGTCCGGATCCCTTTCTGGAATCATCGATCGATGTTCCGGAAACTTCGGAAGACTTGACTTGCTGACCGCTCATCGCAGAAGCGGATGTTGTCGAAATGGCCAGTAATGCAATTGCTGCAAGCAATGCAGGCAAGAGTGCACGACGTTCGTAATGTCTTCGCAATTTTCCTCCCGTTAGCCAGTTGGCACGATAGCGGGGGCAAATTGATGGACCAATCAAACATTATATCCCCCTCGCGCCGATCATGGGCGCTTCGATCAGGACGTTAGTAGTGCATCCCGGTGTCGACCTAGATCCAATCGGGTGAATTGAGGTGACTTCCGAACCGCCTGAGAACATCAGTTGCCAACAATTTCGTAGTTTGTTGCGATATCTCCCACTGAATCAGCAAACGCGGGCTGCCCGAAATTCACATTTAAGCTTGCGCCTTACCAGTTCGCGAAGTCAGCACGTCGTATACCACGTTGATCCTGTCGGCCAGCTCCGCGAAGTCGGAGCCCTCGACCAGTACCCACGCCGCGCCCTCTGGCGTGATCTTGAGCATCACCCGCCCAAGGTCGGGACGACCCGCCAGCGGCAACGCGGGGGCGTCCACGGCCCTGTCAGCGCCCTGTGCGGAGGTGCCCTGTCCGTCGTGCCGGGGTGAGTCGGTGTCCGGCTGGTCACCGTCCTGCGGGCCATCGGCGGGGTCACGGTCCGGAGTGTCTGGTCGGTGGCCTCCGCCGTTGCGGCCGTCCTCGATTTCGTGGCGGTGGTCATGGCTGCTGCCTTTCAGGCGATGGTCTGCGGTGCGCGGCCGTGGGGAGGCTTCGGGAGTGGTGCCGATTCGATCACCAGTGGGGCCGCAACGGACCGGATCCGCTGATGTGGCAGGAGATCGTTCAGGCGACGTGCGAGGACGAGGACGTGCCGGTCGCGTTCATCACCATCCCGCGCCGAGACCTGACGGTGGTAGTGAATCCGCGCATGCAGCCGTCGTTCGATCAGGTGCGCGAGTCGGTGGACGCGATGCTGCGGCACCGGTTCACCGGCCGCCCGATCCCGTCGGAGATGGTCGCCAAAACCGGCTCGGAGAACCCGTTGGCCGCCGACCGCGCCCGGCACCGGCTCCGCCCCTGATGACCTACCAGCACGACCGAGAGACCGAGGGATGACCGACCGTCAACCGACCATGGCCGAACGCCAGGCGGCCGCCGCAGCACTAGACGCCCTGAACAACGGAGACATGAAGCGTGCGGCGATGTTCGACAAGCTTCTAGAGATGACGATCGAGGACAACGACAAGGCCGCCGAGAACACGCAGGAGTAGCCGTTTCCACGTTCATGCTGCCGTTAAAGTCACCGCGCCCGTTGTGGTCACGCGCGGGAACTAGCGGAATCCAAGGTGGGGAGCGGCCACTAACGATCCTGCTGCGATGAAGCACCTGCGGCGAGCATGAGCACCAGAGTCGAGCCGCCCACCCCTAGAGGCGCGCAAGAGGTGGGCGGCTCCTCGTACGTGGGCGCTGCCGGGGCTAGGCGGTACACTGTTGTTGGTTGACTCAGACGGTGGCTAACCCGAATCGCCACTCACGACCACCTGTACCGAAGGGCCACCCGGTCACGGCATCAGCGGCAGTTTCCCGACCAGCTTGTCGATCCGGTTGCGCGGGCCGACGATGCCGATGGCGCAGAAGTCCATCTCCTCGGTCGGGATCTCCTTCATCGTCGCGAGGAAATCGGTGTAGACGCGGATCTGCTGGGCGACGGCGGGCATGTCGGCGACGTGGCAGCCCGGCGAGGCCGCGGCCTTGGTCCGGATGGCCCGGAGTTGCGCGGCGTCGGCCGCCAGCACCGAGCAGCCGGTCCACGGCAGGCCCGAGTAGTGCTCGCCGTTCGCGTCGACCGCTTCGTCCCCCAGCAGCCCGGTCACCGACTTCGCCGTGGCGACGGCGGTGCAGACGGCCGCGTTCGCCGCCCGGCCCGGCGGCAGCTCGCTGTTGACCACGATGACCCACTTCAACCGGGCCGACCGGGTGGACGCGGTCAGGTCGATTTCGTCGGGGGTGAATCCGATGGCCGTACCGTGCTCGGACATTCAGCTGATCTCCTGCTCACTTCAACGGATGAACAAGGTCAAGCTAAGAGGACATACGAGTACAGTCCACCATGTTCGTACTTAATACGGCGAGAGGCGCGAGATGGCGCGATTGGACGAACTTGATAAGGCGATCCTGGCGCAATTGCAGTCGGACGCACGGAAGACCAACCGCGAAGTGGCCGCCGCGGTGGGCGTTTCGCCGACCACCGCGCTGGATCGCACCCGCGGGCTGCGGGAACGCGGCGTGATCCGCGGCGCGCTGCTGGACGTGGATCTGCCGTCGATCGGCCGCGGGGTGCAGGCGCTCATCGCGGTGCGCGTGCGCCCGCCCTCGCGGCGCAACATCGAAGGGTTCCGGAACTGGGTCAACGCGCTGCCCGACCTCGTCGGGCTCTACGTGACCACCGGGACCGAGGACTTCATCCTGCATGTCGCGGTGCCCGACAACGACAGCCTCTACGCCTTCGTGATCGACAAGCTGACCGAACGCCCCGAGGTGGCCGACGTGCGCACCTCCATGGTGTTCGAGCACAGCCGCCGCACCAGGATCACGCCGGTGGACCGGTGAGCCTCAGAGTTCGCGGATGACGCGGGCCGGGTTGCCCGCCGCGAACACCTTCGACGGCAGGTCACGCGTCCCCGAACAGTCGTAACGTCGAAGAGGTCAGCAAGACCCGCCCGGCTTCCCGTCGGGCGATCTGAAGGGACCTCCTCATGACTGCCACCTTCCGGCCCGTGTCCGCCGCTCCTGGCTACGACGGCACCGCCTCCACGCTTCTCGCGATCCTGGAAGACCTGGCGGGCAAGGGCCGCCAACTCCGGGAGGGCCCCTCCTACCGCCTCAAGACGGGTGCTGTCTTCGCCGTGGCTGAGTACGTCGCGGGAGAGTTCACCCGCGCTGGGGTCGAGGTTGAAGCTAACGGGGCCCTGAACGCCCTGACGGCGGCGGGACTGCTCGCGGTCCAACCCGAGGGTCGGAACACCGTCTACACGGTTACCGCCCGATGAACGCCTGTGAGAAGCCGGGCAAGGTCTGGTCGTCGTGCCTGGAGTACATGGCCGACGGCTGGATCACCCCCACCGACCTCTGTCCCGCGTGCACTCGGGCGTTCATGGCTGCCTTGGACGCCATCTCCGGCCCGCTGCCCTGGCACCGGGACTATCGGAAGCGGGGCGGCGAGTGATGGCGAAGACCACGAACCCCTTCCGCAACCCGTGGCGCGTCGTGTGGTCCCTGGTTGTCACCCCCGTGGCCGCCGGAGTCGCCGCGCTAGCCCTGGCCGTCCTCGGTGACAATGAATACGTCGTCAAGGGCTTCGCCGGCGTCGACCCGGCCACCGATCGAGTAATCGTTCAGGTGACCACCCGCTAACCGGCATTCCGCGTCATTGAGCGCAACGGCGACCCGTGGTTCGTGGCCAAGGACGTCGCACACGTCCTTGGCATCCGGACGGACACCCTGCGTACGGTCCTCGATGCGGACGAGATTGCAGAGACCAACCCCGACAGTATTGGGGTTGCCCCTGGCGGCCGGAATCCGCTGGTGATCAACGAGCCCGGCCTGTACTCCCTCATCCTCCGCTCCCGTAAGGAGCGGGCGCGGGAATTCAAGCGCTGGATCACCCACGAGGTGCTCCCGGCCATCCGCAAGACTGAGGGCGTCTACGTAGCCCCCTGAAGCTCGCTACGAGGATGCCGATTCCCGGGGCTGAGCACCCTCTGTGGACGTCGTAGACCCCTGAGAGGGCAGGATACCGGTGGGGGATTACAACGCCTCTGGGAGCTTCCGCCCGGAGATGTTCCCTCCGGGCACTCATAGGGGTTACCCTCAATGTCGACACGGGGTTTCCCGCGGCGATGGGCTGTACCAATTTTGCAGACCAATCGTGCACGGCTGGGAATCTCCGTCGCTCTCACCTGCGCACATCACGCTCCGTCGATAGACCATAAAAGCAACTGTAATCGGGATTGGTCTAAAAAGGGCCTTCTAGTCCACTTGACACACTGTTAACCAGCGGTTATGAGGCGACACGCCCGGGATTCGGAGGTGACGCGACACGCCGTTGGAGTCGATCACCCGGAGGGCAGCGTCACCCCCTCTGACCTGCGAAAACACGGAGGGCCCCTATAGTTAGCTTTTAGCTGACTAGGGACAGCCCTCATCTACAGGATGTCTATACGGCCTGGAGGGCGTCAGCCCGTGAAGGCCGGATCGGGACATCTGACGAGAGCATCGCTGTACGGGACTAACCCATACGGGTGAACTTTCAGGGGTCGCTGTTGCGGGTTTCCGCGATGCAGCCTCATAGATACCTATAGATAGCTAACTAAAGTTGACTCAAGATAACTTGAGGTCATCCGGAGGTCATCCGCAGGATGATCCTCCGTAGTTAGCTAGAGCTAACTCAGGCTGACGAATACGTCTGTAGATACCCATGGGTTGAGCTACCCGGATGTTGTTCCGGGATGCTCCCGGGCTGACGCCCTCCGCATCCGGTCGACTGAGACAGCTCGGAGACGACCTAGATACCCCAAAACGGGTGACGTACACCACGGCTGTGTGCCGGATGTCAACAATGCAACTACATAGTAAGAATGTACGGGGTCAGAAAAGGCTGACCCCCTGAAAACTCCCGTCGGTCTGAGCCGACCCGATGCAACGGTGCCTCTCCTCGCCGTGGTCCGGGTATGGATCCCGACGGGGTTTAAACCTGAAGCCTAGCGACGTACAGCGGCTCAGCCCGGACGACATGACTGCCCACCGGGAACCAAACGGGCAGCTCTTATTCGACCTCCCCGCGATGGGTTGAGGTAGCTCGGAAGCGCTTCCGAGTGCTAGCAGGGACGGTCATCCCGTGGCTAGCTCCACTTCTCCCGATCGCTGACCGGTGATTCGGGCTATTCGCGCTGACCGTGCGCTGAACTAAGGAATTCTCAATGACCAAGAACCCTAACGACACTGTCATGCTCTCCGGCAACCGTATCGGCATTGTCATGGACTCGCCCACACATGGCCGACACGTCGCCGTCATCGACGCTGAGGATTACCCGCGGGTGGCGGGTTACCGGTGGTGGGTGGAGAAGAGCCGTCGGACCTTCTACGCCATGGCTAACTCTCGTCGTGAGGACGGCGCCCGGGGAAACGTCCGTTTGCACCGTCTCGTCCTGCCGGGTGCTGTCGAGATTGACCACATTGACCGGGATGGCCTTAATAACGTCCGCTCGAACCTTCGTGAGACGACCTCCCGAGACAACCTAATCAACCGTGCCACTTGGGGTACGTCCCCGTACCGGGGTGTTACCCGGCAACGGGGTTGTTGGAAAGCTCAGATCGCCTTCAACGGTACGGTTCGCTACCTCGGCCAGTTCGAGAAACCCGAGCATGCTGCCTACGCCTTCAATCAGGCCGCGTTCGTCCTGGGCTACCCCGAGTCGTCCATGAATGCCGACCTTCCGCCGTTGACGTACGACGAGGCCTTGGCTGTTGACCTCCGTCAGCTAGAAGCGCGTATCGACAAGCTTGCTGCCGACCTTGATCGGGCCTTCGAGTTGGCGGCCTGACCCCTCTGAGAGGCCCCCATGAGCAAGGCATGGCGTGAGGGCCATCGGCGGATGTCCGATTGGCGACGTACCCGGCTCATGGTCCTGGATAGGGACGGCTGGGTGTGCCGCAACTGTGGCAAGCAGATGACCCCGGGTACGCCTAAGAACGACCCTGACGCCCCTCAGGTCCATCACCTGAGGGGGTCTGAACATGGGGACGACCCTGCCTACTTGGTGGCCTGCTGTCGAGCGTGCAACCTGGCCATCGGTAGCCCGAAGTCCCAAGATCCCCAACCCCGACCTAGGACGAAGTGGTGACCGTGGATATCGAAAGGCTCGAAGCTCTCAAGCTGGAACTGTGTGAAGCCCTTGGATGTGACCCTCGGCGCATGGCGTCCGTTCACATCACAGGGGACGACATCACTGTCAAGTTGCATACCCGGCCAACGCCGGTGAGCAACGCAGACCAAAGGGGCAGTGTGCCCGAAGGCCCGTAGCAGGCCCTGAGGTGGCCTGTGCCGCGTCCTTGGCCATCGCAGGTAGTCAGGACCCCCCGGGGGTTTTCTGGGGCCAGTCGACTCCTGACATCCATGTCCCTGTGAACTCTCTCCCCGGAAGCCCTAGACCCGCGATCTCCGACCTCGAAAGGCGGCTTGAGCCGTGCTGTATCTGCCTGCTGACGGGCTGCTGTCTAAGTGGGGCTTCTACGATGGAGATGAGCCAGACAGCTATCTCGACTGGCTTGACGAGCGGCGTCTACCGTATCCCGCCGACTGGCACGCGGTTCTCCGCCACCTGGTACGTACTCGGCTGCTACCGATGATCGCCGACGACGTTGAGGTCTACGACATCGAGACGATCCACAACCCGATCCGGGCCAGCGAGGTCAACGGCGTCGAGATCGACGACTACGCCGACAACGACGGTGTTCTGCCCGACGTGGGCGTGACGGTTTCGTTTGAAGACGTCTACGGGGTGCAGCAGTCGATGACCCCCGAATCCGATAACCCACGATCAACGGAGGTGGCCCGTCGTGGCCTCTGAGCTGTACACCGAGGACCCGCGTACGGGTTGCTGGACACCCGCTGAGGGTGTCTCTGTCCAGGCCGTCTACGAGCGTTTCAGGGGCTTACTGCCCGCCGACGTCGTCCCCGAGGTCATCTGCGGGCGCGAGTGCGTCAACCCGGGGCACGTCCGCCCTGTTCGCCACATCAGCGTTAAGGACATCGCACGGGCCTTTGAGGTCCCGGTGGAAATGCTGACCCCGGCTGTCGAGTCGACACCTAAGCCCACGCCGGCCGCGCCTGTGAAGCGCGGGCCGGGTCGTCCTCGGAAAACCCGATGAGCCTGCACGACGCCGTCTGCGCGTCCATCGAAGAACTTGACCTCTCGCCGCGCGACCAAGGCGCGGCGGAGCTAGCCCGTGTCCTCGCCCGGGAAATCGACATCGAGAAATCCGGCCGTACGAAGGCCGAGCTAGCCGCCAAACTCCAGATTGCCCTAACGGCCCTGGGGCTGACCCCAGAGAGCCGGAAGGGAGACCCTGTTGCACCCACCGCTGGCAAGCTCTCCAAACTCCGGGCCCTCCCGACTCCTCGGGAAGCGTGAACCCAGATTATCCACTGAGCCGCTACGACCGCTAACCCCCGACACCAGTCGGGGGTTTTTGTTTATCGATTTCTGCCGAGAATTGGGCCGACCCCTGCTTCCGTGGCAGGAAGAGCTAGCCATTCGGGCGCTCGAACTCAAGCCCGACGGAGATTATCGGTTCCGCACGGTCATCGTTCAGGTGGCCCGGCAGAACGGCAAGTCCGAATTCTCGAAGCTGATCGCCCTGTTCAAGCTCTTCGTCGATGACGCCGGGTTGGTGTTGGGTGTCGCCCAGGACCTCTCGATTGCTAAAGAGGTCTGGGAAGGCGCTCTTGCGATCGCCTCAGGGTCCGAGGAGTTCAGCCAATATCTCACGAAACCCCGGTTCGCCAACGGTGACCTGTTCTTCGGCCTGACGGGTGGCGGTCGATACAAGATCTCCGCGGCCACCCGATCCGCCGGCCGCGGTCTCTCCGTTGACCATCTGACGCTAGACGAGATCCGCGAACACCGGGATTTCCTCGCCTGGTCTGCCCTATCGAAGACGACTACGGCCCGCCCGAATGCCCAAGTCTGGGCTATCTCGAACGCGGGTGACCGGTTCTCCGTCGTCCTTAACCAGCTCCGTGACGCCGCCCTGAGCGGCGCCGATCCGACCATCGGGTTGTTCGAGTGGTCAGCCCCGGAAAGCTGCGAGCTGGACGACCGCGAAGGCTGGGCACAAGCCAACCCGGCGCTCGGGTATCTCATCTCCGAGGAAACCATCCGGTCAGCTCTGGCCACCGACCCGCCGGACGTATTCCGCACCGAGGTCCTGTGTCAGCGCGTAGACGTCCTGAATGCCGCTGTCGACCCGGCAGCCTGGGAAGCAGCGAAGGACCCGCTAGGGGACCTCTCAGCGGCTCGTGATGCGGGCAAGGTGGCTCTCGGTGTGGACATCTCGCCCGACAACCTGCACGCCACCCTCGTGGCGGCTGGCGAGTCGGCTACCGGTAAGCCCCGGCTTGAGGTCATCGCAGCGTGGTCGTCGACTGAAGATCTCCGGAAGGAACTTCCGGGCTGGATCGATCGAATCAAGCCCCGTGCTATCGCGTGGTTGCCCGCTGGTCCTGCCGCCGCCGTGGCCTCGGGTCTTCGGGCGTTGCCCAATAACGTCGAAATCAAGGGGGCGGCCGTCGGTGAGGCTTGCCAGCAATTCGCCGACCTTGTGGCGACCCGAGGGCTTATCCACCCGGGTGACCCGCTGTTGGATGCCCACGTTCTGAATACGCAGCGATTCCATTCCGGCGACTCCTGGCGATTCGTTCGCAAGGGCGTTGGCCACGTCGATGCTGCCTACGCCGCCGCTGCTGCTTTGTACGCACTTCTCACCGAGCCTGAGCCTACCCCCGTGCCGCGCTCGCAAATCTTCTAAGGGAGCTTCAATGGCATGGTGGAATCCCCGGAGTTGGGGTAAAGACCCCAACCCGGAAGTTCAGACCCGAAGGATTACGTCGTTCGCGGGCTTCGAGTTGGCCGTAAATGGCGGGTATGCCGCTCAGCCGTCGGCCCTGGGGGCGTACCGCGGGGCCCTATCGACCCCGGGTGTATGGCGGGCGGCCACGCTGATTTCCGACACAGTGGCCGCGCTACCCCAGAAAGCCTACAAGGACGTCGGGGGCGGCCGGACCGAGGTCGTTCCTTCGATGTTGCTGGACCAGCCCTCGTACCCGCACACCCGGATTGAGACGTGGTCGAGCCTGATTCTCGACCTGGTCATGAACGGCAACGCGGTAGCCCTCATTGCAGCCCGCGACGAAGCGGGTACCCCGACGGCCATCGTCCCAATTCCGGCGTGCAGCGTCGGTGTCCGGCGTAAGAAGGATGGCACCCTCGAATACTCCTACCTGGGTCAGACCTACACCACTAACGAAATCCTTCATATTCGTGGACTCCACCAACCCGGAGACCTCCGCGGGTATGGCGTCCTTGAGACCCACTTCCGGACCCTGGCTCTCGCGGAGAACCTGACCAACCAGGCTCAGGACGTCGGTAAGGGTGTGCCTTCGGGTGTCCTTGAGTCCGACAACCCGGACCTAACCGCCGATGAGGCGGCCGACCTGAAGAGCAAGTGGCTCGAAAGTCAGGCCACGCGAACGGTGGCGGTTCTCAATTCGAGCACTAAGTTTACCCCGCTGGCCTGGAACCCGACGGATGCCCAGCTTCTGGAAACCCGGAAGTTCAACCTCGTCGAAATCGCTCTGATCTTCGGTGTTCCCCCGCACTTCCTCGCGGCTGAGAACGGCTCGGGGACTTATTCCAACGTCCAGCAAGAAGCGTTGAATCTGGTCAAGTACCACCTTCAGGGCTTCATTGCCCGCATTGAGCAGGCCCTAACCCAGCTTATGCCTAATGGAACCCGGGTCAAGCTCACTCTTGATGCCCTCCTTCGGGCCGACACGCTGACCCGCTATCAGGCCCACAACCTCGCGCTCACCTCCGGGTGGATGACGCCTAATGAGGTCCGGGCCCTTGAGGATCTGCCGCCGATTCCTGGCGGCGACGAACCCTATCGAAAGACGACCCCCGAAACCCCGGGAGAAGAGGTGAACCAGAATGACGACGAGTAACCTCTATCGGGTTTCCCAGGACGATTTTCAGATCCTCACCCGGGCTAGGGGTGGCGACGGTCGAACTGTGGCCGGTCGAGCCGTCCCGTACAACGTCGATCAGGTTATCAACCGGTCGCTGACCGAGCGATTCCAGAAAGGCGCCTTTGCTGCTCAGATTGTCGCGGGCCACCGTATCCCGTTTGCCCGTGGCCACATGGTCCAGGGCGGCACACTGATCGGTAAGACGATCCGGCTCGAAGAGCGGGAAGACGGCCTCTACGGTGAATGGCGGGTGTCTAACACTCCGGCCGGCGAAGAGACACTAGAACTCCTGAAAGACGGCGTTCTCGATCAACTGTCGATCGGTTTCCGTGAACTCCCGGGCGGCACCCGTCATCTGGGTGGCGTGGCTATCCGGACGAAGGCCCACCTCACTGAGGTCTCTGTGGTCATGAACGGCGCCTACGGCGAAAACGCCGTCGTCGAATCTGTTCGGGCCGAAGCGCCCGAAACCCCAAACCTGACTGCCGCGAGGAATGTCCTCGGCAGTCTCCCGGTGCTCCCTTCTTTCTGAGCCCGGCCAGAGGACACCCCGCACGCGGCACCCCTGATTAGCAGGCACCCCGCATTTAGGCGGCACCTCCTCGCGCGCATTTCCAAATTCCCCTTCTCTCTTTGGAGACATCTTGAGTAACGCCTACCTGGCTTCGCTGCGCGCTAAGTTCGACGAAGCCAAGACCAGCATTGAAGCTCTTCAGAATCGCGCGGTTGAAGAGAGCCGCGACCTGACGACCCACGAGCTTCGTTCGGTGACCGAGCTGGGCGAGACCGCTCAGAAGCTCGCCGACCAGATCAAGCCCCTCGCCGAGATCGAGACCCGCAACGCTCAGGTCACCGCGATGACCTCGAACATCCTCCCGGCAACCGAGGTTCGTACGTCGAGCACCACCACCCAGAACCGCGACCCCGGTCACTACCGCTCCGAGGCCGACGGCGGCCAGCGTTCTTTCTTCGCTGACCAGTTCCGCGCGAACGTCCTGCACGACGCGGACGCCGGTCGTCGGCTGGAAGAGCACTCCCGGGCCGTCACTCAGGCTTCGGGTGGTACGGGCATCGTGCCCCCGAAGTGGCTGATCGACGAGTACCAGACCATCGGCCGTCAGAACCGCGTCGTGGCCGACCTGGTTCGTCAGGTGCCGCTTGGTAGCGACCCCCGCCCGCTGATCCTGCCGAAGCAGACCGTGGGCACTGACGCCAACATCCTTTCGCAGTCGGCGGAAGGTGCCAACACCGCGGGCTGGGGTACCGACCGATACGAGACCGACAAGGACACCCTGACCCCGGTCACGAAGTCCGCGTACCAGGATGTTTCGCGTCAGCTCCTGGACAGCTCCTCGCCTGCCGTCGATGCCCTGATCTTTGGTGACCTGCGTGCCGCGTGGGATTCGGTCATTGAGAGCCTGGTGTGTGCGGCTATTCTCGCGGGCGGCACGGCAACCGGGACCACCTACGCCACCGAGGCGGCGTGGCTCGCGGGCGACCCGATCAACGGCGTCATCGACGCTCAGACGGCCGTTGCCGGTGACCTCCGTGGTACCGCCGACCTGGTCGTTATGAACTTCCGCCGCTTTGGTTCCTTCCGGAAGCTGGAAGACACGACCGGTCGCAAGCTGATGCCGGTCTCCCGCTACGGCCCGCAGAACGCTTCGGGTGCCCTCGGAAACCGCCTGATGGGCGACATTGAGGGTGTGGACGCTGTTGCGACCGCGGGTGTCCCGACCGCCTACGCGGAGAAGTACGCCGTCCTCCGCCGTAACGCCGTGATCCTGGGCGAGTCTGACCTTCTCCAGTTCACCTACGAGCAGGTCGTTGGTCCGTCGGCTGTCCGTATGGGCATCTGGGGCTACGTCGGCACCCTGGTTCGTAACCCGAAGTCGGTTTCGGTCCAGACGGTTACCGCTGCTGCCTGATCCATCCTCCTCCGGGGCACGGGCATTCAGCCCGTGCCCTTGGGGGCAACCCCTGGAGTACCAATGGATTGGCCGCCTACGCTCGCTGACCTTAAAGCCGACCTCAAGATCCCCGATACAGCAGATGATGACGTCCTCCAGACCAATCTAGACGCTGCTATCGACTTCGTCGTCCGCACCCGGTCCGACATCGACTACAGCGAATTCCCGTTGCCCGGTGCGAAAACTCCGACATCGGACCTCACCTTGGGTACGGTTCGCTTGGCAGGCCGATGGTTCACGCGTCGCCGTTCGCCGGAAGCCCTGATCGACGCGGGGGAAATGGGCTCGGCCCGGGTCCCCTCATTTGACCCAGACATCGATCGCTTGCTTCGCATCGGTCGCTTCCGTGGGCCGGTGATCGGGTGACCAACGTTCGTGAAGCCGTTGACGCCCTTGAGACCGCCCTGAAGACAGTTCCGGGTCTCCGGGTGTACCAGGACCCCGGGGCGACCGTTCAGGGCACCACGGGTGCCGTGATCACCCCGCCGTCTGTTGTGTGGGGTGCGTTCCGCGGTGAGCCGACCGAAGCGACCTTCGTTGTCCACCTGGTCGTCCCGTTTGACCAGTACGCCACGGCTCGTCTTTACGACCTGGTTGAGCCCGCCGTTGCGGCTATCGAAAACGACCCGGCTTTTGCCGTTACGTCGGCCTCTCCCGGCCTGCTTCAGCAAGGCGGGTCTCAGCTTCCTACCTACGCCCTCACCGTTGAAGTGGGGCTCTGACCCCTGGAGGGTTTATGCCTATGCAGGTTCGCCGTCTGAAGCTCTTGGAGCTGACGATTGGCACCGTTTCCGTTGAGTGCCAGTTGAACAGCTGGACGCTTGACCCCGGCACCCAGGACGGTGACCGGCTCTACACCTACTGCCCCGATGGCGTTGCGATCGCTGAGACCGACAACGAGCCCACCCTTCAGGTGAAGATCTTCGCCGATTGGCGAGCTACTGGGTTCAGCGACTTCGTGTGGTCCAACCCGAACACCGTCGTCAGCTTCACTCTCGACCATCACCCCGACGTTGCAGCGGAGCACGTCCGCTGGACCGGTCAGCTTCTGATCAAGCCTGCCCCCGTGGGTGGCGATGTCCGCGAGAACGAAGAGACCGAAATGACCTTCCAGGTTCTCGGTGACCCGGTCTACACGCGGGTTGGTGCGTAATGGCTCGTCAGTCTGTCACCACCCAGACCGTTACCCGGGCGGGCACCGTGCCCACTGCGGGTTCCCCGAACGTCGACGGAGACATCGTCGACACGGGCGCCTCGGTGTTCCTGATCCTGTCCAACACGGGCGCTAGCCCGGCCACGGTGGTCGTGCAGTCGCAGGCGACCTTTGACGGCCTTGCCGTTGAGGATCTGTCGGTGTCTCTTGCCGCGGGTGCTACCAAGGTCGTCGGCCCTATCTCGCCGACGACTTTCGGATTCCCGAAGGGCGACACCAACGCCGGCCGTGCGTTCGTCGACTACACGGGCACCGTTGCCGACCTCAAGCGCTCTGTCCTGAGTTTCTGACTCAACCCCTAATCAGCCCTTCCCGTGTCCCGGAGTCGTAGCCGGGGCACGGGTCGGGTGTCTACGACTGAAAGGCAATCCCTTGATTGAGTTCATCCTGACCCACGACGACGGCACCGAACACAAGGTCACCGCTAAGCCCCGCGACATTTTGCACTGGGAGCGTACGACCAAGGGCGCGAAGTTCAGCGACCTTGAGAAAGGCCTGACCCTCGAAACGCTGTACTCGATCGCCTACCTCGCGGCCAAGCGTAGCAATCTGAACATCGTTGATGGGCTCTCGAAGGACGAGTTTGAGAACACCTTCGATGTCCTCCCGACGGGTGGCGATGAAACGGACCCTACCCCCGAGGGAGTCTGACCCGAACGGTAATCGCGCTAGCGGTTGCTACGGGTGTAGCTCCCTCTCATTGGGCCGAGCTTGACGAGCGCGGTATTGCCACCGCCGTGCAAATCCTCGAAGAGCAGGAGAAGAAAGCTAGTGGCAAGTCCCCGGAGCCGGGATATGGCTCGGCCTCGAACGGCCAACCACAGTATTCCGGCTGATATTCGGGGAAGGACTCCATGGCGAAGACAGCGCTAACGGTCAAGATGCACATCGAGGGGGCCCGGGAAGTTCTCCGGGCTCTCTCGGTGCTGCCGAAGGATGCCCAAAAGGCTATCCGTGATCACTCAATGACGCTTGCTCGCAAGCTTGCCATCAAGGCCACCGTCGACATGGCGGCCCACGGCGGGCCACAAGGCCCCTTGCTGGCGACGACGGTCAAGCCCATAAGGGACCGTGTTCCGGCTATCCAGGTGGGCGGTACCCGGAAGCTCGGTCGAAATCGTGCACCCGCCTACGGGATGCTGTTCGGCTCCGTCTTCGGAATGAACGCTAGCTCTGGGTGGTACAACGCCACCCGGTATCGCAGTTCGACCGGTGACCAGTACCGCCCTCACCGTGGTCAGAACGCCTACGCCTTTTTCCCGCTAGTCGAACGTGAGGCCCCGACCATTTCCCGCGAGTGGAATGCCGCCGCGGACGACATCGTCAACAATTTCTCTAAAGGTGGTGAGTGATGGCCGCCGAACGCACAATCCGTATCAAGTTCGATGGGTCATCCGCCGGTCTAGTCGCGGCTGCCGCCGCGGCGAAAGCTCAGATCAAGGCGCTTGCCGACGACTCCAAGAAGCGCAGCCGTCAGCTGAATGACTTCGCTGCCACCATCGGTAGGGGCGCTAAAGCCTTCCTCGGCCTCGCAACCAACATGGCGAAGACAGCCAGTGTCGCTAACGCCCTGCCCGCTCTGGCCGCAGGCGTCGCCACCCTCGCGGGTGTCCTTCCGCTAGCCGTCGCTGGCGGGTTCGCCATGGCTGGCGTCATGGCGACCATGAAGCTAGGGGCAGACGGCGCCAAGCGAGCATTCGAGAAGCTAACGCCAACGCTGAACACAATGAAGTCCAGCGTCTCGGCAAGCTTTGAGAAGGCCCTCAACCCTGCTGTAGCAAACCTCGGAGTCCTTCTTCCGAAGCTGACGGGGGGATTCCAGCAGATCGCCGTAGCCATTGGCGGTATCGCCACCAAGGTCACGGGGATGCTCAAGACGTCGGCAGCGACGTCGCATCTTCAAGAGATCCTCTCCGGTACCTCTCGCGTTGTGCAGAATGTCGGCGCGGCCTTCGCCCCGCTGATTGCCGCGTTTATCCGTATCGGCGCGGTGGCAATGCCCATCCTGGCCCAGCTAACGGGTGGCCTGGGGTCTGCCGCCGAACGGTTCAACGCCTTCGTTCAACAGGCGGCCGACGACGGCAGTCTTGAAGAGTGGATTCGTGGCGCCGTTGAGGCCATCGGTCAGATCCTCGATGTGTTCAAGGATCTGGGCGGCATCGTCTCCAGTGTATTCGGTGCCATCGAGGACGCGGGCGGCGGATCGCTGGGCTTCATTGGCCCGCTCCTCAAGACGATTCGGGAATTCCTCGACTCTGCACAGGGTCATGACACCCTGGTTAGTTTCTTCGAGTCGCTGAACAGGGTCGCCGGCGTGGTGTCTCAGGTAGTCGGCTCGCTGTTGCGGGCTATCGCTCCTGCTATCCCGCCGTTGGCCTCCGCCTTCGCAGACCTGGCGACGACTGTCGGGTCAATGGTCATCCCGGTTATCGAGTTCCTGGCACCCGTGCTTCAGAACATCGCTAACTTCATCTCGCAGAATATGTCCTGGATTACCCCGCTGATCGTCGCTCTCGGCCTCTGGGCCGCGGCTCAGTGGCTAGTCAACTTCGCGATGTACGCGAACCCCATCGGGTTGGTCATCCTGGCTATCGTCGCACTGATCGCCATCGTCGCCACGATCATTACCTACTGGGAACCCATCGCGGGTTTCTTCGTGTGGCTCTGGAACGTCGTCAAGGACGCCGTTACCGTCGCCGCTCAATGGATCTGGCAGCGCCTCGTTGATGCCTGGAACTGGATTAAGAGCGTCTGGAGCGGGGTCACCGGGTTCTTCTCCGGCCTCTGGGACAGCGTCACGTCTGGTGTGACGAGAGCCAACCAGTGGATTCGAGACCGCTTCGCGGACGCCTGGAACTTCATTAGGGGTGTCTGGTCGGGCGTCGGAAGCTTCTTCTCCGGCATCTGGTCCAGCATCGGCAACGGCTTGAAGTCCGCTCTCAACGGAGCTATCAGGCTCCTCAACGGGGCTATCAACGGAATCAACAACATCACGGGTGCCGTCGGCATCCCGGGGATTCCGAACATCCCGTATCTGGCCAAGGGCGGCACGGCCCGCGCAGGCCGTCCGTACATCGTCGGCGAGAAGGGGCCCGAACTCTTCACTCCGGGTCAGACCGGTCGGGTTACCTCGAACGCTCAGACCTTCGGAGGCCCGAGGGAAATCACGATCAACCTTGACCTCGGCGCGGGAATCCAGCAACGCATTCAGATCGAACTAGACGAGAACGGCCGACAGATCGGCCGTGGAGTCGTGGCAGGAATTGGAGGTGTCCGGTGACCGTAAGCGCGTCGTATCTTGGCGATCTCTCCCGTGTCCGGGTGGGCTTCACGGGGCTGGACACTGCCGCCGATTACGCCATCGTGGAGCGGTCAACGGATGGCATCACTTGGACCACCGTTCGAGGCGGCGACACCGTTGCCGTCTCAGCGGGTGCCGGACACGTAGACGACTATGAATTCGTAGCCGGCGTCCTGAACACCTACCGCGTTACCGCCGTCGATGCCTCGGGCATTCAGGCCACAACCGCCGGTGTCTACACGACTGCGAATAACGCGCCCGTGATCCCGCCGTTGCCCTCCGGGCTCTACACCGGGATCATGATGATCCTGACGGCGACACACCAGAACACCGCGGCGACCGTGAACACCCCCACCGGGTGGACGTTATTGGCCGGAGGCGCTAGCCATTTCGCCACGTTCTACCGTGCATATCAGCCGGGGGACACGGCTCCAACGGTGACGTTCTCCGGCGGGTCAGCGGGTCAGTCGTGCTCGGCTGTCATCCGCGGGTTTACGAATGCTCAGCCCCCGGTACACGTAACGACGCAGACGAACGCATCCGCGCAGAACGTCAACTACCCGGGCAGCACCCAGCTGCATGACGGAATTGTCTTTCTGCTACACGAGTGGAAGCAGTCCAGCGGTACAGGCGTGTCATTACCGTTGGAGATGAACCCCGACCCTTGGGGCGGCTTCAACACAGCGGGTGCTAGCGCGGAATCTCAGGTCATCTGGCGAACGGTTCAGGACGCCTGGGAAACCATCATGGCGGGCACGTCCGCCTGGTCGGGTGGGTCAGCCGCGGTATCCAAGGCGCGGCTGATGTACATGCTTCCGAAGGCGTTCACCAACCAAGAGACAACGACCATCACGCCCACGCTCACGTCGGCATGGTTCAAGAACCCGTCTCGCCCAGCGTTGAATACCGCCGTCACCGTGACCAATATTAGCGACATCACCCGGCGGGCACGCTCGGGAACGTTCGATGTCATCGGCCGGACAATGCCTGTCGTTGTCTCGGATGTCATGTCCTCCCGCGCTCTGTCGCTAACGCTCATGGTGTCGGGACTCGAAGAGGCTGCCGAACTTGACGGCCGGCTAGCTGCCGGTGACCCCATCTTCATCCAAGCACCGACGGCTAATGCCGCGGTGCCCACGCTCTACGCCTCCGTAACCGGGTACACCGTGCGGAAGACGTCGATGCGTGGTGTACGTCGGTTCTTCGATCTCGACCTAGTCGAGGTCGCTGCCCCGGCATCAACGGTCTACGGCGACACCTACGTGTATGCCGACGTGGTCAACGACTTCGCTTCCTATAACGACGTCTTGGCCAACGTGACGGACTACTTCCAGCTCATAGACCGAGTTTCTACCTCGTCCATCATCGTGCCCTAAACCTGGAGGTCTAGTGAGGCCAGTTTCTGACACCTTCCTGGCCACCCTCCGGGGGGCTCACCAGATGGTTGCACGTGTAACCCTGGTGAGCCCCGGGCAGACGGGCGTTGAGCCCGTCGGAATTCCCATCCCGGGGGTGAGCAACGAAGGCCGTCTTCCCATCCTCGGCGGAGACGTTACCGTCGACACCACCGCCGATATTCAGACGACGCTAGATCTCACCACGAATTACCCGTGGCCTGCCGACTCGACCGCCCCCGGTACACCGTACGGTCAAGAGCTTTACGTTGAACGTGGTGTCAAGTACGGCAATGGTACTACGGAATGGGTCGGCCTAGGATACTTCCGGATCGACACTGTCGAGCAGACGGGTCGCCCTGACGCCAATATTCGTATTTCCGGGTCTGACCGCATGGCGTCGGTCAAGGACGCCCGTGCACCCGCGCCCGAACAGTTCTCCTCGACGGCGTCGGTGGGTGCGTTAATTGACTACGTTGTTCAATCAGCTATGCCCGAGGGGCATGTGCTGATATCGGTCTACGACTGGGACGCGTATACCGACTTGATTGGCACCGTCCAGATCTTGGACGAAGACCGCTTGAGGTTTGTTCAAGACATCGTAGCTAGCCGCGGCAAGGTAATGTATTTTGACTACGCCGGACGCCTTCAGGTGAAGGATGCCCCGTCGGTCAACTCAGCCCCGGTATGGACCGTAGACAAGGGCCGTAATGGGGTCCTGGTTGCGATGAACCGCAAGCTCTCCCGAGACCAGGTCTACAACAAGGTGGTCGCCCGAGGCGATGCTACGGGCGAATTGCCCCCTGTTCAGGGGGTCGCATTCGACAACGACCCAAGCTCCCCCACCTACTGGAATGGACCCTTCGGGAGGGTTACCCGGTTCTATACGTCGTCTTTCATTAAGACTACGAGTCAGGCCAACTCCGCCGCCGCCTCGATGCTCGCCCGGGTTACCGGGTTGCCCTACGTCGTCTCTTTCCAGTCTGTTCCCAATCCGGCTCTTGAGGGCTTCGACGTCATTGCGCTGAAATTCGACGACGTCGAAGGCGTGGAGAACCACATTCTAGACCGCATCACGTACGCTCTCACCCCTGACGGGGCGATGGCCGCTGACACAAGAAAGCAGACCCTGTAATGGACGCCCAAGGAATAGCCCGACTGATGACAGCAGGGAACCAGCGTCCTACCGGGGGCGACCAGTACACGGGCGTTATTCTGACGTGGGATGAGGCATCCGGCGTCAACTCGGTAAACGTCAGCGGTGTCCCCATGAGCAACCTTCGGGTTATCCAATCCGGTATCGGCGTTGCCTACCAGCCGGGTGACACGGTTCTGGTTCAGTGCAAGGGCTCCCAGTATTACATCCTTGGACGAATCGGAGCCCCCGGAGCCGGCGCGGCTAACCAGATCCAATCCAGCCGGGTGGCTGCCCAGCGGACCTTGCCGAATAACGGGGCCTTCGCTGATGCCCCAACATCACCCGGACCATCAGTGACTATCTGGATCGGCTCCTCAAGGCGCTGCCTTGTTATTCACTCGGTAGAAGTCGTCATCTCGGGCGCTGTCTCCATAACCGAGGATGCCACAGCACACCAGGCCGTTCAGGTCACCGGTGCGTCAACGTTGGCCGTGGAAACCGCGGTTACCAATGCTTTCCTAGGCGGCATGTCCGGACTAAACGGTAGCGCCACCGCATCAACGCTAGTGACTGCGGCTAACGGACTTAACGAAGGCTTCAACACCTTCACGTGCAAATATAAGGCCACCGCGGCGGGCGCCCAACTGGTGTTGGTCAACAACCGAGTTCTTACCGTCATCCCCTTCTAACCCTTCGGGTTCACTTTCTTAGAGAAAAGGTGCCACCGTGCCCTCAACTCCCACATGGGGACTTCCGTACCCCACCGGCACCGATATCCCCGACGTCCCCGCGGATATCGCCGCCCTCGCGAACGCTACAGAGAATGCCTTCGACACGGTTGATGCCACCGCGCGCACCCATGGGTGGGTTGGTGGTGTTGCCGGAAACACGGACACGGGGATCACTACTACTGAAGCCGTGTTCATCTCGGCCCCGTTCACAGCGGTCAGCGGACGCCGGTACAAGCTCACGGCCGATTTCGTGTACTACCAGAACGCGGGTACAGCGGGTAACAACCTGTATTCCCGCGTGCGGGTAATCGCCGGAGGAACACCCACTGCCACGGGCGGGACTATGGTCCGTGGTAAGTTGCTCAACACCCCCCCAACCACCTTGTACATGGGTATCCCCGCAACCCTCGTAGGGACGTGGGTCGCTCCGAGTTCTGGAACGTTTACAGCATCCCTGACGTTCAAGACGTCGGCTAGCACGATGCGCGTATCGGGTGGGGCTGACTCCAGCTATGAACTCATCATCGAAACCGCTGGAATCTGATATGCCGGACACCGAAGAACCGGGTTTCCTTTTGCGGATGATCCTGGACAAGCTAGACAGCCTGGGAGACCAGCTCAGCGAGCACATTACCGATACGGGGACCCGGGTGGCGGTGCTGGAGCACCGCCTCACTGAGGCAACTATCGAGATCGAGGAATTGAAGACGGCCCGGAAGGACGACAAGAAGACTTCGGCCTCCACGCGGCTGTCCATCGCCCTGGCCGTATTCGCAATCCTGGGCTCCCCTCTCGCTGCCATCCTGATCAAGTAAGGAAACTAATGGCTTACTGGCTCGATTATTCGGCGGGCACCCTGCCCGCCTCGACCATTAAGGCGGCCGGGTATGAGGGTGTGATCCGGTATACGACCGCCCCGCACCTGATGAATCCTCCGGGACGAAACCCCAAGCACACGACCAAGGCCGAGTTCGACGATCACCGCCGGAACGGCCTCAAGATCCTGCTCGTATTCCAGGGCGGCACCACGGATGCGGATACCGGTTGGGGCGGCGGCGTGGCTAACGCCAAGCTCGCCTTGGCCGGGGCCAACTACCTCGGGTACACGGGCCCAATCTTTTTCTGCAACGACCGAACCACGGTTCCGAATCCCGCCGCTTGGCGTTCGTATCTGGACGGGGCCGCCTCGGTCCTCGGTAGATCCCGGGTCGGCGCCTACGGCTTCGGCAACGCCATGGACTTCGCCGTTGGTCATGCCTCCTGCTTCTGGCAGGCCGGACGACGGTCGGACGTTCGCGCGCACGTGAACTTTTGGCAGGACAACAACACTCAAGTCAAGGTCGGCGGGATCACCTGCGACCGAAACCTTCCGCTCGTGCCGATGGGCGGGGAAACGGATGACGACATGCCCAGCGCTAAGGAAATCGTGGACGAGCTGATGTCCCGCGGCATCGGCGTCGGCGAGCCGGAGAAGGGCACGCTGCCCTTCAGTACTCACGTCCGGTACACCCAGTTTGACGCGGCCAAGGCCGCGGCCGGCGTCAAGGTCCTTGAGACGAAGCTCGCCGCCCTTGAGGCGAAGGTCTCGACCGGTGGCGTCGACCTGGACGCCCTGGCGGCCAAGGTGGCCGCTCTGGCTCCGGCCGTTGACTACGCCGCCCTCGCGAAGGCCGTAGCCGACGAGGACCACCGCCGGTCGGCCGAGTGATGGCCTTCGTCCGCAAGTACGCCAAGGCCGTCCTCGCGGCGGCCTTCGGGCTGTCGCCCGCGGCCGTCGTCGGCCTTCTGGCAGCCTTCGGTGTCCACCTCGACGTCAACACCGTGGCCGCTGTCCTGGGCGGCCTGAGCCCGCTCCTGGCATCCCTCGGTGTCGCTGTCGGCCCCGCCAACCAGCAGTAAGCACAGAAGCCCCCTACCTAGCCATCGCGGCCGGGTAGGGGGCTTTTCGTCGTTTCAGGGCTAGGTGGTGGTCTGACCGTCGGTCGCCTTGCGAGCCCGCCGTTTGTACATGCGGTCTCCAAGGGAGCCTTCGGGGTATGGGCTGACCACGAGGCCCTGAGCCTCCGCTTGCCGACGCTGGATCTCAGTCTGCTTGGCGATGTTGCGACGTTTCTTCCGGCCGAACACGGTACCTCCATAGCCCGATGGTTGTCCCTGTAGTCGCTCGGCTGTCGGCGGGTGTTACGGGTCAAGCCGAGCAAGCTTCCGCCGACGCTGAGCCCACTCCGCACGGCGCCAGTCCTCCGGAAGTTCGTCTATCGCCTCTCGGGCGATCCTGGAGGCTGCTTCGTGGTCCCCCAGTGCGTGGAGAACGAACGCCCGTTGACCGTGGAAGAATGACGGGACATACCAATAGCCCGATGAGGGCAGATCCTCGGGGTCCTCGGGTAGTTCGCCGACCAAGCCGTCCGCCGTCCGGAGTGTTCTCAGTGCGTCCGCTTTCTGGCCGTCCTTTGCCAGCACTTCGGCCCGCTGAAACTCGGTGTACGTCCGAAGGCCGACGTTCACCCGGGCATCACGGCTGGCTGCTTCGTTCAACGCTTCGGCCGACCGTAGGTCTCCTCGACGAAGGTTGCGGTACGCCCCGAAGGACAAGGCCAGGGCTAGCCTCTCCGGGTCGTTAGCCTCGATGGCAAGCACGCTAGCCCGGTCTAGATGCTTACGGGAATCCTCCCAGTGCGCCAACGGGATGGCCAACCACCCGAGGTACTGTTCTAGCTCGGACACCAGGCCGACCGCCTCACGGCGGACAGGACCGCGGGCGTTGTCGGCTAGCCTCGTAGCCACCGCGCGCTGAGCCCGGACCATGGGTAGCACATCCGCCACCCCGGTGGCGTCTTCCAGCCGGCGAACGCTGGCAAGGACGTCAGCCACAGCCTGAATCGACTGCAAGTCGGTGGGTACGCGGCCTGAGAGGGCCGCAGAGAGGCGGTCGTCTTCCGGCGGGGGGCCAAACCCTAGTTCCGACTCGGACGCACCCAAAACGGCACACAGGGCAGCCCGAACGATGGCCCCGGGGCGCCGCACTACACCCCGTTCCAACTTGCCGAGGTGGTTCCCGTCAAAGGCGGATGCCCTGCCCTTCGGGTCGTTCCGGGTTATCCAGTCGCGGACGAGTCCGGCCATCTCGTCCCGCCCCATGGGGACACCAGGATAGGCCCGCGAGGACGTCATCTCGCGGGCCGTCCGGAGTCGGTCATTGGGTGTCAGGGCCACAAGGTCAGTCTACGGCTTCCCGGGTCTTCCCTGTGATCTTCCCTGGGCGGAGAGTCACCCACCCGCAACGCTCGGAACATGGCTAAGAAGCGCATATCCTGGGAACGATTCCCGGCGGACCGGGCGGGGGATCTTGCCGGACGTCGAGTGACCCTGATCCGTCAGGGCCGTCGGGAAGAGGGCACGGTCATGGCTTATCAACACTATGTCGCCGCCTACACGGTGCCCGTGCGGCTGGATAATGGGAAATGGACAGCGGCCCCCGTATCGGAGGTACTATTCATCCCCGGATAACTCTTTGATTTCGACAATAAGAGGTTTCCTCTGACGCATGATGACACCGAAACGCACCTCACGGCGCCGAAGCTCTTCCGAGAAATCCTCTAGTGACAGTTTATCCACCCGTTCTTGCCATGTCTCACCGGTGGGTATTCGCTCAATTCGGCCTTCCTGGGGCGGCAGGGCCTCCAATTCGTCCAGGCGGTTTTCTAGTTCGCTACGCCGCGCCCGAAGGGCGGCGCGGTTGGCATCAGGGCTAACCAGTTCGTTCGCTATCTGCGTGAGTTCGACTCGGCACAACGCGATATCCTGGGCCGTCGTATCTGGGTGAACAACAACGTCATAAACGGGCTCAGCCCCATGAATACGAACGAATTCAATTACAGCAAGCTCTAAAAGTATATCCTCTCTGATTTTCAGTCCATGACCCTCCCGGCAATACATGTAGGCGTTGCCGCGATCACGGCGAACCCAGAGGGATCGCAAGCATTCGGCGCAGAATACGATGCTGGAAAGTGGGCCACTGCGAGCCCGTTGCACGGGTGGGCGATCCAATATCAATTGCACCCGGGCGAACAGCTCCGGGTCCACCAGTGCGGGCGCCGGCGGCTGCCCAAGGCCGATATAAAGCGGGTTGCTGAGAATAGCCCTCACCACCTGACGACGCCAAGGACCCCCATTGGGTGCCGAGACCCCCTCCTCTGTCAGGCGCCTGGCAATCACGGTCGGGGCTACTCTGTCGGCGGCCATCGCGAACATTCGCCGGATCACCGGAGATGTAGTCGGGTCCTCCTCGTATTTCTTCTCCGAATTCAACCGGTAGCCATGACCGACCGTGCCGCCGACCGACCGACCTTCCGCCCTTAGCTTGGCCCGTGCATCGGCGGACATCTCGATACTGGCCGTCCGGGCCATCTCGGCGAAGACAGCCGCTAGCGCAATGAACGCCTTGGCGTACGGCCCCGCACTGTCCAGACCGTCAGCCACCGTAACCAGGCGCTTACCGCGGGCTTCAAGCCACTGTAGGAGCATCAGGGTATCTAGGGCATTCCTGCCCACCCGGTCGAGTCTCCAGGCAACCATGGTGTCCCAGGTCCTCGGCGGGTGGTCGGTCAGCCACAAGCTGAGTTGGGGTCGCTCGAACGGCGACATAGACCCGCTCACGCCAAGGTCAACGGCCTGCCCGACCACTTCCCCTTGATGGACTTTGGCCCACCGGTCGACATGGTCACGCTGACGCTCTGGCGACGTCGTCACATCACTGAGCTGGGACAACCGGACCACGGACAATATTCGTAACGTCATGGTCACGATACTAGCAGATTCGACGTTTCGGCTTGTCGGTGGTGACGACACTGCCCGCGCCCACCACCACGTCATCCCCGATGGTCACTCCGGCACAGACGATGACGCCACCGCCGAACCAGACGTTGTCCCCGATGGTGATCGGCGCGGCCGACTCCCAGCGCTGCCGCCGCAGTTCGTGGTCCTCCATGGGATGCAGCGCGGTCAAAAGCTGGCAGCGCGGGCCGATCGAGCAGTCAGAACCGATCTTGATCGGCGCGCAGTCGAGCAGGATGGCGTCGTAGTTGAGGAAACTGTTGGCGCCGATCTCGATCAGATAGCCGTAGTCGCACTGGAACCGCGGCATGATCCAGGAGCCCTCGCCGAGCTTTCCCAGCAGTTCGCGCAGAATCGTGTCCCGCTCACCGGTCTCCTCGGCGCCCGTGCCGTTGAACCGGTCGACGAGTGCTTGCGCGCGCCTGCGGTCCGCGACCAGTTCGGGGTCGTTGTCCCGGTACAGCTCGCCGCGCAACATGCGGTCCTTTTGCTCACCCGTGCCGCCAACCTACCGAAAAGCGTCCTGCCGGCGAGCCTCCCGAGGAAAGCCACCGACAGGACGGGTGAATGCTTGCGGAGCGTTCTTCAGTTGTGTCGATCGGTTTCCGGGTAGGGCCGGCCCGGCGGATGGGTGAGGTGTAGGGGGGACCCGCCGGGCCGGAGTATCTTCCTTTCTCTTCGCAGGTTCCTGCTTCCGCTTCAGGGCGTCATTCGCGGCACTGACGGCCTTCGTTGACGCAGTCGACGAGACGATCCATGATCCGGTCCGGCATCACGTTCGCGAAATCGTCGTGATCGGAGAAGGGGTTGTGGTCCTCTTCGGGGAACGAGTCCACTTTGTACTGTCCGGCGAGCTGAACTCCTCGCGGGATCTGGTAGGTCAGCGAGATGGTGAGCTCCGGGACGGCGGTGAGACCGTTCGCGCATTCGCCGTTCTCGTCGGGGTACTTGATGTGATCCCGGTGATTTTCGCTGTCGATGTTGTCGCCGTCGAGACAGCTCGGGAACGTGTGCACCCGCTTGACGTCACTGCCCTCGGGGCAGATCGGGTACTGCTTGATGAGCCTGTTCTCGAAGCCCGTGCAGGTCCAGCTCTCCCGCGCGTTGGCGGGACCGTTCGTGGAGACCTTCGCGTCGCCGTAAAGGATCCGGAGGAACTTCGGCATCTCCTTCACCTTCTCCCTGGCGTTGCCCTTGAAGGTGATGTCGACGACCGCGGGGCGCTGGATCTCGCCGTCGTTGCCGGCGAGTTCGTTGTCCGCGTTCGGCTCGTCCAACTGCACCTGTTCCCGCTGGTCGTTCCGGTCCCGGCGATTCCGTTCGCCATCGCGACCCTGCTGTCGTCCGGCTTCTTCGTCGGTATCGATCCGCACCACCGGCCAGAAGTACGTCGACTCGTCGCCGTTGCGACAGGTGGTGCCGGCGCCCAGCAGGCTGTCGTTGTCCGAATCCGCGTTCGTGGAAAGGTTTCCGACGTAATCGTGCAGATGCTGGGCACCATTGCGGACACCCGGCTGCGCGATGAAGTTGTCGGGATTGAAATGCCCGTTCTCGTTCCGGCCGCAGTCGACGGTGAACGAGCCGGTGGAGGCGTTCCGGCCCGGCTCCGGCTTGTCGACGTTCGGCCTGACCTCGGTGATGTCCACGAACTGCGACTTGTCCACCTCGTCCGCGGCGGCGCGTTCGGGGTCGCCGGTCGTGGTGGACACCACCAGACCACCGACCGCGATCGACAAGCCCAGCAACGCGGTCGCGATCTTGGTCCTGCGGGCGATCCGATGGCGCCCTTGATTTCGTGCCATTAGCTGCTCACCTCATTCTTTTCCGGGCGCGCCGATCACTCGAACCCGGGCATGAGCCACGCATTTGTCGAATACGCCGATTACCGCATTCGTGGCGAACCCTTCTGTTCGCCCGCCGATTCAGATCCGGCTACTGGGGAATACGGCGCCCGCCGAGGATCGGTTCAAAACGCGATCCGGCCGTTATCTTTCCGTTATAAGACTACCGGCGCACGATGGCGAGCACGGTGCCGTCCCACTTGTGGACCTCGAAGCGTTCGATGTCGGCCTTCCGCAACGCCGTCGAACCGCTGATGACGAGGGGAGCAGGCGAACCGGGGACGCCGTACCCCTTGGCCGGCACGCTCCAGTTGTTGACGGCGTAGGCCTCTCCGCCGTGGGAGTAGGCGACAAGCTGGCAGGTCATCGGGCCGACGAGGCCGCGCAGTTCGAGTTCGACGGCGCTGCCCCACTCCTTCTCCTGCACCGTGACCTCGGCGGCGACCGCGTTGCCCGCCTCGGACCAGCCGAACGGGGCGGCGCCGCCGTCCGGACCCGTCTCACGTTCCCGCGACGACGACGGAGGCGGTGGCACCACCGACGTGACGACGGTGGGCGCGGCCTGTGTCACGACCGGTTCACGGTCGGTGAGCGAAAGGACGGCGAGCGGTCCGCCGACGACGAGCACGAGTACGGCGGCGGCCGTGGCGAGCCGGATGACCTTACGGCGACGGCCCGCCTTGGCCGCGTCCGCGAGCAGCATCCGCAGCACCCGCGGGCCCGGACCCTTCACGGGCGGATCCGGCCAGCTCTTCTTGACCATGTCGAGAATGTCGGGCAGGTGGTACATCTCCACCAGCTCGACCTGACACTCGGGACACTCCAGCAGATGCGCTTCGAACCTGGCGTGGTCCTCCTCGCCCAGGACGCCGAGCACGTAGGCGGCGATGTCCGTATGGACAGCTCCGGACACCTCGCTCACCCCCGCTCCTGCAACGCCCTGCGCAACGCGCGCACAGCGTGGTGGATCCGCGATTTCACCGTACCCGGCGGAACCCCGAGCGTCGCCGCGACCTCGTTCACGGTGCGGTCACGAAGATAGGTCTGCTGAACGGCCTCGCGTTGTTCCGGGGAAAGATTGCGCAGGGCCTCGTAAACGATCATGGCCGCGAGCGTCTTCTCCGATTCGTCCGGCACTCCGATCGAATCCGACTCCAGTTCCTCCACCTCTTGAGGGCGGGCGCTCCGGCTCCGCCAGCCGTCGATGACGATGCGCCTGGCCACGGTGAACAGCCAGGCGCGCAGCATTTCCGGCTGCCGGTCGAGTTTGCCGGCGTTGCGCCACGCCTTGATGAGCGTCTCCTGGACCACGTCCTCGGCCCACTGGCGATCGTGGCCGGTCAGCTTCAGCACGAACGCCATCAGGCTGGATCCGAACTCCTGGTACAACGCCCTGATGAGGTCGTCATGCCCGTTCGACGCGGGTTCATGATCGACGATTGGCTGCAGTATCCGAGAGTGGCGTCCCACGCGGCACATCTTTGTGGGCTCAGGGGCGATAAGTCCAGCACCAAAACCGTTCCGGCCAGGTTCTCCGAGCGTGGGAAAGTTTTTTGAACCGTTTCCCGCTCGTGACCGTATCCCCTACCGAAGACCCCGACCCGGCGCTGTCCCCCGCATCGCCGAATCCACTGTGGATCATGATTGTCCATAGTGGACTTAAACCTGCCTGCACACCATCTCCCCGCGGTGATGGCGTACTCCTCTGGCCCCGACAGGAGGATTTCCGTGAACCCCGTGTCACGCTCGGTCATACCTCTGACTCTCACCTTGGCCGCGGTCGCGCTGGCCTCGGCCTGTACCACCGGTACCGCGGGACCGAACGGCTCTCCCGGCGCGGCCTCGACCGCCGGTACCGGGCAGATCCCGGGAATGCCCGACCCCGCGGCCGAACCCGCCCCCGGTGTCACGGCGGCGATCCTGTTCGACCTCGGGCCGATCGTCACCGACACCAACGGTTTCACGCTTTACCGCTACGACAAGGACACGGTGAATCCGCCCAAGTCGAATTGCACCGAAACCTGTTCTCGGACCTGGATTCCCGCCAAGACCGGCGGCGACCTCGAGGTCACCGGGATCGATCGCGCCCTGGTCGGCAGCGTGACCAGGGAAGACGGCACCGAGCAGGTCACGCTCGCCGGCTGGCCGCTCTACCGCAACGCCAACGACGCGATGCCCGGCAACACCGGCGGGCAAGGTGTCGACGACGCGTGGTTCCCCGCCAAGCCGGACGGCACGAAAGTGCTGCTCACCGCGGACACCTGGCAGGCCGATGACCTCGGCATCTGACCTCCCCAGACCCGTCCGCCCGCTGCTCGTCCTGCTGATCGCGGCCGTGGTGAGCCTGTTCGGCCCGGTCGGCGACGCGCACGCACAGGACCTGTCCGCGGCGGACAAGAACCTGATCGTCAACGTCAAACTGGCCGGGTTGTGGGAAATGCCCGCCGGGATGTGGGCGCAGGAACGCGGGAAGAGCAAGCGGACCCGCGAAGTCGGCCGGACGTTGATGATCGACCATGGCAGGCTCGACACCGCGACGCACGCCATCGCCGACCGGTTCGGCATCGCCCTGCCGTCCGAGCCGTCGGATCAGCAGTCCGCGTGGCTCGGCGAGATGAAGGCCGCCCGCGACGACAGCGAGTTCGACCGTATCTTCGCCAACCGGCTCCGGTACGCGCACGGTGTGCTGTTCCCCGTCATCGCGCAGGTCAGGGCCGGTACCCGCAACGACGTCGTCCGTGACTACGCCACCACGGCCAACCAGGCGGTGCTGCGGCATATGACCCTGCTGGAGAGCACCGGCGTCGTCGACCAGTCGCTGATGCCGGAAGCCCCGGTGCCGCAGTCGAATTCGGCCAACGCCGCGATGGACGTCGGCTTCGGCGACCTCGCGCTCGGCCTGCTGCTCGCGGTGGTGCTCGGCGGCGGACTGTTCTTCGCCGTCCGGACCCTGCGCAGCAAGAACACCCGGACCCGCGACCGCGCGGCCACCACCGAACCCGATCCGGTTCCCAGTGCCCCAGGAGAGAACAATGTATGACCAGTGGTCCGAGGTGGTGATCGTGCTGACCCAGAAATCGGACACCGACCCCGGCATCAAGGGCATGGCGCAGACCTCCGCCCGGATCTCGTACGGCTTCATGTGCCTCACCCTGTGCTGGGGCGTGCTCACCGCGACCGGCTGGATCAAGTCGCTGACCGGGCGGAAGGCACTGCGCAACTCGCATATGGTGCTCGGCATCCTGACGTTGTCGTTCGGCGTCGTGCACGCGATGTCGTTCCTGTTCCTGCCCGACGGATTCACCCTGGCGCAAGTCACGATCCCGCTCCTGCCGGGCACCCTCGCGCGGCACGAACTCGGCGTCATCGGGCTCGAGGTCATGCTCGCCGTCGCGCTCACCGGCGGCATCAGCCGCTTCAGTTCCTACCGGCGCTTTCTGTGGATCCACCGGCTCGCCTATCCGGCGGTCGCGATCACCGCGTTGCACGCGTTCTTCGGGGCCATGGCCAACGGGCATCTGGGCCTGCTGTGGTTCGGCGGGATCACGCTGCTGGTCCCCGCGGTGCTGCTGACCGCGCTGCGGTTCACGCCGACCCGGTACCTGGAACGGCTGGGCCTGGTCGAAGAACTGGTCTGACGACTTGGAGAACGAACAATGATCTTCGGAAGCATCCGGCGCGGCACTCGCGTCAGCGTCGACAACGAGCGGTGCGAGATCTTCGGCTTCTGCGAGATGGAGGCGCCGTCCACGTTCAAGATCGGACCGGACGGCAAGCTCCGCATCCGCCGGATGGTCGACCGGGACGGGTTGGACCAGGCCATCTCCGCCGCCCGGCTCTGCCCGAAACAAGCCATCAGAGTCAAGGGAGAAGGAGCGTACGACGATGAGTGACGGAGATCGGATCGTCATCGTCGGGGCGGGCGTCGCCGGCCTCCGCTCGGCGGAACGGTTGCGGGAACTCGGTTTCGACGGCGAGATCGTGCTGGTCGGCGACGAGCCGCGGAAGCCGTACCACCGGCCGATGGTGTCGAAGGAGCTCATCACCGGCGGAGTGAAACCGGTGGCCGCGAGCCTGGAGCCCTACGTCGACCTGGACGTCCACTGGCGGCTCGGCACCCGCGCGACCTGGCTCGACAGCAAGGAGCGCACCGTCCATCTGCCGGGTGGTGAATCCCTGTGGTACGACGGGTTGATCATCGCGACCGGCGTCCACCCCCGGCATCTTCCCGGCTCGCCGCGCCACGACCCCCGGGTCCGTGTGCTGCGGACCGTGGAGGATTCACTGGCCGTCCGGCGGGCCTTGGGGAACAGCAACAAATCCGTCGTGGTGATCGGCAGCGGCCTGATCGGGAACGAGTTCGCCGCGTCGATGCGGTACATGGGCCGGGACGTCACACTCATCGGCCACGCGAAGGCGCCTTTGCACCGCTTCGGGGAGCGGATCGCGTCGGCGCTCACCAAGGAACACCAGCACCATCGCGCCAAGCTGGCGATGAACACCGAGGTGCGGAACTGGATCAGCACCAAGGAGACGGTAGGGCTGCACCTGACCAACAACCAGTTCCTGGTGGCCAGCTGCGTGGTGCTCTCGATCGGGAGCGTGCCCGCCGTGGACTGGCTGCGCGGCTCGGAGCTGACCATCGACGACGGTGTGCTGTGCGAATCGACCCTCTTCGCCGTCGGGGCGGAAGACGTCGTGGTCGCCGGCGACGTCGCGAAATGGCCGAACCTGCGGATAGACGAGACCCCACGACGGGTCGAGCACTGGATGAACGGCGTCGAATCCGGGCGCGCGGCGGCGGAAAGCCTGATGCTGGGCCGGGACAACGCGCGGCCGTACACGCCACTCCCCCGCGCCTGGTCGTCCCTGTACGACGCGCGGTTGCAGACCGCCGGGATGCCGTCGCTGGGCAAGGACACGATCGAACTCTCCGACGGGGTCACCGGTTTCGTCCGCGACGGCAGGCTGATCGGCGCGGCGGGCTGGGACCGGCCGAAGGCGATGATCCACTGGACCGCCGAACTCGACCGGCGGCTGCCGGTGCCCGAGCCGGTGTTCCCCGCCCCCGCCGCTCCTTCGTTCGCGGCGACGCCGATCGGGGAGGACATCCTGGCCCCGTTCGAGCGGGACTTCCTGTCCGAGACGCCGACCGAGGCCGTTCCCGCGCCGGAAAGGATGCCCTGGGCTCGCGTTCCCGCCGGGTGACCCGGGATCGCGAACGGACCGGGGCCGCGCGCGGCGGCCGCGGTCCCTCAGGTGGCGGTGGGCAGCTACGCCTCCGCACCCACCGCCACCCCCTGGGGACGCCAGGAGGTAACCGGGACCGACGGTGATTCGGGCTCCGCCGGGTACCGCACTCCGGGCTCCCCGCTTCCGGTCGGGGCCCTTCCAGGCTTGACTCACCTGGAAGGGCCCCGATCCATGGCGGCTGAAGGGGACTTTCCCCTCGTTACACGCGGCGAAGGGCGCTTTCACCGCATCGCATGCGGGGCCCCGGCAAAGTCGCATTACCGCTGATCAGTTGGGCGCGAGTGGCGATTCGGGTTCTCTTGAGAGGTAAGGCGAACGCGACGTGATGGAGCTGGCGGCGCGCTCGCCGAAGAAGCCTGGCTCGTTCTTGACTGTCCACAGAGGACACAAGGAGAGAGCACGGTGCCCGATTTGGGTGCTTTGCGCGGCTTCGTGACCGGGTCGTGAGTGGCAATGAGAGTTAGAACCCTCATTGCCACTCACGACCGAATCGGGCATGCAGCCGCCAAGGAGTGTCCTTATGGACACTCAGGGGGCCGCCTGCCCCCTCCGGACAGTCGGCGATACCCGGTTCGAAGCGCCAAGAGCCAAACTGACCAGCGGTAATCGACTTGCCGGGGCCCTGGCATCGCATGCGGGGGAAGCGTCCTTCAGCTCACGGCGCCTTCACCACCACGGTGTCCTCCGGCCCGACGACACGCCCATCCGCAGCCCGGATCTCCAGCTCCCGCAACGGAAGCCCGCCGTCGCGGTCCACCAGTTCCGAACGCGGCTCCCCCTTGCCGAAGAAGTGCGCCTCCCCCCATTGCCGCAGAGCGACGATCACCGGGAACAGGTCCCGCCCCTTCGGTGTCAGGACGTACTCGCTGTACGTGCTCCCGTCCGAAGCCGGGACCAGGTCGAGCACGCCGTGTCCCACGAGCGCCCGCAGCCGCGCGGACAGGATGTTCTTCGCGACGCCGAGGCTGCGCTGGAACTCCCCGAAGCGGCGGACGCCGTCGAAGGCGTCGCGCACGATCAGGAGTGACCACCAGTCGCCGATCGTGTCGACCGAGCGCGCCACCGGGCACGGGGCTTCGTCGAACGTCGTCCGCTTCACCATGGTTGCATCTTACAACCGTAGTGCTCTACCGTCCCAGTGGTAGCAACTTGAAACCATCTGGAGGGTTCGTGCACCGCGGTGTCGTCCTGTTGTTCGCCGTGGCCGCCGGGACGGCCGTCGCCACGATCTACTTCGCGCAGCCATTGCTCGTCACGATGGGCGCCGACCTCGGCATCGCCGCGTCGACCGTCGGCGGCATCGTCACGCTCACCCAGCTCGGTTACGGACTCGGCCTGTTCCTGCTGGTCCCGCTCGGCGACCTGCTCGACCGGCGGCGGCTCGTCACCGGCCAGCTGGCCCTGCTCGCGATCGCCGAACTCGTCGCCGCGACCGCCGCGAACGGTGTGGTGCTGTTCGCCGGCATGGCGGCGATCGGTGTGCTCGCGGTCGTCACGCAACTCCTGGTCGCGTTCGCCGCGTCGCTGGCGGAGCCTGCCGAACGCGGGCGTGTGGTCGGCCTCGTGACGACCGGCGTCGTCCTCGGGATCCTGCTCGCGCGCACGGTGTCCGGCACGCTGGCCGACCTCGCCGGCTGGCGCGCGGTGTACGTCGTGTCCGCGGCCGTGACCGTGCTGATCGCGATCGTGTTGTATCGCGTCCTTCCCGCCACACCTGGGGGAAAGGCCATGAACTACGGGCGGCTGCTGCGTTCGACGTGGTCGCTTTTCGTCGAGGAGCCCGTCTTCCGGACGCGCGGCACGCTCGCACTGCTGATCTTCGCCGCTTTCGGCACCTTGTGGAGTTCGGTCGCCCTGCCGCTCAGTGAAGACGGCTTGTCGCATACCGCTATCGGCGCGTTCGGGCTGGCCGGGGCCGCGGGCGCGCTGGCGGCGGCTCCCGCGGGGCGGCTCGCCGATCGCGGCCGCGCGCGCTTGACGACCGGCCTGGCGCTGGGCCTGCTCGTCCTTTCCTGGATACCGCTGGGTTTCACCCGCTCCTCGTTGTGGGCGCTGGCGGCGGGCGCGATCCTGCTCGACCTCGCCGTCCAGGCCGTGCACGTCACGAGCCAGACCCTGATCTACCCGCTCCGTCCGGACGCCGGGAGCAGGCTGATCGGCGGGTACATGATCTTCTACTCGGTCGGCAGCGGCCTGGGCGCCATCGGCTCGACCGCCGTCTACGCCGTCGCGGGCTGGACCGGCGTCTGCCTGCTGGGCGCGGCGTTCAGCGCATCGGCGCTCGGCGTGTGGAGTGTCAAAGCCGCTCGATGATCGTGACGTTCGCCGTTCCGCCACCCTCGCACATCGTCTGCAATCCGTAGCGCCCACCTCGCCGCTCGAGTTCGTGCAGCAGCGTCGCGAACAGCTTCGTGCCGGTCGCCCCGATGGGGTGGCCGAGCGCGATCCCGCCGCCGTTCACGTTGACGCGGTCCGGATCTGCGCCCGTCTCCTCGATCCACGCCAGGACGACACTCGCGAACGCTTCGTTGACCTCGAACAGGTCGATGTCGTCGATGCTCAGCCCGGTCTTCCGCAGCGCGTGCGCGGTCGCCGGGATGGGCCCGGTCAGCATCCACACCGGATCGGCCGCCCGCACGGAAAGGTGATGGATCCTGGCGCGCGGGGTGAGACCGTGTTCCTCGACGAACTTCTCCGACGCGATGAGCGTCGCGCTGGCACCGTCCGAGATCTGGCTGGCCACGGCCGCGGTGATCCGAGAACCCTCGCTCAGCGGTTTCAGCCCCGCCATCCGCGCCAAGCTGGTGTCGCGCCTGGGCCCCTCGTCCAGGGCGGCACCGGCGAACGGTGCGGTCTCGGCGGCGAACCGGCCTTCGTCGATGGCCGCGATCGCCCGCTGATGACTGCGGAAGGCGAACTCCTCCATCGCCTCACGGGTCAGGTCCCAGTGTTCGGCGATCATGTCGGCACTGCGGAACTGCGAGACCTCGACGCTGCCGTACCGCTCCTGCCAGCCCTTCGAGCCGGAGAACGGGTCTTCGAAGCCGTACTCGCGTCCGGCCAGCATCGCCGCGCTGATCGGAATGGCGCTCATGTTCTGCACGCCGCCGGCGAGGACGAGATCCATCGTCCCGGACAGCACCGCCTGCGCGGCGAAGTGCACGGCCTGCTGGCTCGAACCGCACTGCCGGTCGATCGTCACACCCGGCACGTGGTGCCCGAAACCCGCCGCGAGCCACGCCGTGCGCGCGATGTTCCCGGACTGCGGCCCGAGCGTGTCGCAACAGCCGAGAATGACGTCGTCGACCAGGTCGGCCTCGACGCCCGCGCGTTCGACGACGGCCTGGATGACGTGGGCGCCGAGGTCGGCGGAGTGGACACCGCTGAGCGCTCCCCCGCGTTTGCCGACGGGGGTCCGGACCGCGTCCAGGACATAAGCTTCAGCCACGCCGCCTCCTCTTGGTCGCGATTCCGTCCAGCAGGATCCCGAGGTATTGCTGCGCGACGTCGTCCGCGCTCAGCGTGCCGCCGGGGTTGTACCAGCGCACCGCCACCCAGACGGTGTCGCGGATGAACCGGTAGGTCAGTTCGACGTCGAGGTCCTCGCGGAACACGCCCGCCGCGATGCCGTCGGTGAGGATCCCGTTCCACAGCTTGCGGAATTCGGTGTTGCGGTCGTTGAGGTAGACGAACCGCGGCAACTGCATCAGATGCTTCGCCTCGGACTGGTAGATCGCCACCTCGGCGGGCCGCCGGTGAATGGATTCGAACGACGCCACGACGACGGCTTCGAGTGTTTCCCTCGGCCCCTTCCCTTCCGCGACGATCTCGGCGTAGGCGCCGAAGAGTTCGTCGAGGAATCCGGTCAGGATCTCGTCGGCCATCGACTCCTTCGAGTCGAAATGGTGGTACAGGCTGCCGGACAGGATGCCCGCCGCGTCCGCGATGTCCCGCACGGTGGTGGAGACGTAACCGCGCTCGGCGAACAGCTTCGCCGCCAGGGCGAGCAGTTCGGCGCGGCGGGACCCTGGACTGGCTTTCATCGGTACCTCATCGTGTGGTGGTGAACCCGCGACCGCGATCGACGTCGGCAGGGCGCTAGATGGTAAGTCATGTCACGTCGAGCCGAGAAGGCGCCCTGCCACCGCGATCGCGGGCCTTCGGCCGGGCAGGTTCACACATAGGATCACTTTCCCGAGTTTCACCTCTGCTCCGCCAACAGGTCTCACGCATGCTGGGAACTCACGGACACGACCTCGCCGGTGAGGTACGACGAGTACTCACTGGCGAGGAACACCATCACATTCGCCACTTCCCAGGGTTCCGCCGCCCTCCCCGAGACCTCGCGCGCGGTGAGTTCGGTGAGCAGTTCCTCGCTGGTCACCTTGGCCAGGAACGGATGCATCGCCAGGCTCGGCGCGACGGCGTTGACCCGGATGCCGTGTTCGGCGACGTCGACGGCCGAACACCGGGTGAGTGCCATGACCCCCGCCTTCGCGGCCGCGTAGTGGGCCTGCCCGGCCTGCGCGCGCCACCCGATCACCGACGCGTTGTTGACGATCGCCCCGCCGCCGCCTTGGGCGACGAACCGGTTCACCGCGGCCCTCGTCGCGCGGAACGTGCCGTTGAGGGTCACGTCGATGACCCGCGCCCATTCCTCGTCGGCCATGTCCACAATAGACTTTGTGCCGCCGAGCCCGGCGTTGTTGACGAGCACGTCGATCCGGCCGTAGTGCGCGGCGGCTCCGTCGATGAGCGCTTGCACTTGATCCTCTTGTGTGACGTCACAGGGGATCGCGTGGACGTCGCCCAGTTCGGCCGCCTTTTCGCCGAGGCGCCGCTCGTGCCAGTCACTGATCACGACGCGGGCGCCTTCCTCCAGCGCGCGTTTCGCCACCGCGGAACCGATCCCGGTGCCGGCCGCCGCCGTCACCACGACCACCTTGTCCCGCAGGAGGTTCGCCCCCTCGGGGTACTTCGGCACCGGGATCACGGTCGCACCTCCCTTGGCAGGCCGAGCACTCGCTCGGCGATGACGTTGCGCTGGATTTCGTTGGAGCCGCCGTAGATCGTGTCGGCGCGAGTGAAGAGGAAGAGCCGTTGCCAGGCGTCGAGACCGTCTTCCGCGAGCACGCCCCGCGCGCCGCGGACGAGCATCGCCAGCTCCCCCAGATCGCGATGCCAGTTCGCCCAGACCAGTTTGGACACTTCGGCCACACCGGGCGACGAGTCGCCGAGGGTGCGGATCGCCTGCGCCCGCATGACCTCCAAGCCGACCCAGGCGCGGTCGATCCGTTCGGCGATCACCGGGTCGTCCGGCGCGATCCTGGTGAGTTCCTCGAGTTCCCGGCGGAAGCCGACCTGTTGCCCGAGCGTCGCGACGCCGCGCTCGAACGCGAGCGTGCCCATGGCCACCCGCCAGCCGTCGCCGGATTCGCCGACGACGAGATCCTTCGCCGTGCGGGCACCGTCGAAGAAGACTTCGTTGAACTCCGAGGTCCCGGTGAGCTGCCGGATCGGCCGGACCTCGACTCCGGGCTGCCGCATCGGGACGAGCAAATAGGACAGTCCTTTGTGGCGTTTCGAACCGGGTTCGGTGCGGGCCAGCACGAAACACCAGTCGGCCACATGCGCGAGCGACGTCCACACCTTCTGGCCGTTCAGCACCCACTCGTCGCCTTCGAGGGTCGCCGTGGTCGACACGGCGGCGAGGTCGGATCCGGCGGCGGGTTCGGAATAGCCCTGGCACCACAGTTCTTCGACGGCCACGATCGGCGGCAGGAACCGCTTCCGCTGCTCCGGCGTGCCGAACGCGATCAGGGTCGGGCCGAGGAGTTCCTGCGCCAGGTGACTGACTCGCGCCGGCGCACCCGCTCGCGCGTACTCCTCGTGGAAGACGACCTGCTGTTCGAGGGTCGCGCCCTGACCGCCGTGTTCGACCGGCCAGCCGACGCAGGTCCAGCCCGCCGCGGCGAGCCGCCGCTCCCATTCCACGCGTTCGTCGAAGGCCTCGTGCTCCCGGCCGGGACCGCCCGAACCGCGCAGTTCCGCCGGCAGGTTGTCCTCCAGCCAGGTGCGCACACGGTCACGGAAACCGTTTTGGGCCACGCCTGCCTCCTCTAGCCAAACCAGAGCCTGCTGCGTAGGCTACCCTACCAAGCACTTGCTAGGGAGACTTCGATGACTGAAGGAACCATCCCGGCGGCGCTCGACAGGGCCGCGGAACGCTTCACCGCGCGAGAAGCGCTGGTCGACGGCGAAGTCCGGCTCACCTATGCCGAGCTCGCCCGGCGGGTGCGCCAGGCGGCGCGGTTCTTCGAGGGCCACGAACGGGTTGCCATCTGCTCCCCCAACACCTGGCACTGGGTCGTCGCGGGGCTCGGCGCGCTGTACGCCGGAGCGACACTGATCCCGGTCAACACCCGCTTCACCGCGCGCGAGACCATCGACGTCCTCGAGCGCGCGAAGGTGTCCGCACTGGCGATCACCGGCACGTTCCTCGGCACGGACCGGCTGGCGGATCTCGGTTCCGCTCGCCCGGGCACCGTGGTGCGCATCCCTGTCGAAGGCGCGGAGAAACCGGTCGACGGCGTGACGGAATGGGACACCCTCGCCGGTCTCGACAGCGATTTCGCCAGTCCTGCGAAACCGGACGACGTCAGCGACATCCTGTTCACCTCCGGGACCACCGGGCGCAGCAAGGGCGCGATGAGCAGCCACCAGCAGGCACTGAGCGTCGCCGAAGCCTGGGGCGATTGCGGTGGCCTGACCGAGGAAGACCGCTACCTCGTCATCAACCCGTTCTTCCATAGCTTCGGGTACAAGGCGGGGATCCTCGCGACCGTCCTGCGTGGCGCGACCCTGCTGCCGCAGCGCACCTTCGACGTCCGGGAAACCCTGCGCCTCATCGAAAGCGAGCGGATCACCGTGCTCCCCGGCGCGCCGACGATCTACCAAGTGCTGCTGGACGCGCCGGAACGCGCGAACCACGATCTCTCCAGTCTCCGGCTCGCCGTCACCGGCGCCGCCACCGTGCCGGTCACGCTCGTCGAGCGGATGCGGACGGATCTGGACTTCGACACCGTGCTCACCGCGTACGGCCTCACCGAAGCCGTGGTGGCCACGATGTCCCGCCCCGAGGACGACGCCGAACTGGTCGCGAACTTCTCGGGCCGTGCGACGGCGGGCTTCGAGGTGAAACTCGGCGAACACGACGAAGTCCTCCTACGCGGCCCCAACGTCATGCTCGGCTATCTCGACGATCCGGACGCCACCGCGAAGGCCGTCGACGCCGACGGCTGGTTGCACACCGGCGATGTCGGGGTGCTGAACGAACGCGGGTATCTGAAGATCGTCGACCGGATCAAGGACATGTACGTCTGCGGCGGGTTCAACGTCTACCCGGCGGAGGTCGAGCAGGTGCTGACCCGCTTGGCCGGTGTCGCCGAAGCCGCCGTCGTCGGCGTGCCGGACGGGCGGCTCGGCGAGGTCGGCAAGGCCTTCGTCCGGCTCGGCCCGGGGGCCGAACTGACCACAGAGGACGTTCTGACGTACTGCGAAGGACAGTTGGCCAATTACAAGACTCCTCGATTTGTCGACTTCGTGGCGGAGCTTCCGCGAAACCTGTCGGGGAAGGTGCTGAAACGCGTGTTGCGGGAGGAGAACGGATGACCGTCGAGTACGAGCGGCGCGGGCCGGTGGCCGTCGTCACGATGAACCGGCCGGAGTACCGGAACGCGCAGAACTCGGCGATGACCTACGCGCTCGACGCCGCGTTCACCCGCGCCGTCGACGATCCCGAGGTCAAGGTGATCGTGCTGGCCGGCGCCGGGAAGCACTTCTCCGCCGGGCACGACATCGGGACGCCGGAGCGCGACGTGGACGTCTCGTTCGAGCGCAAGGCGGTCCTGTGGTGGGACCATGTCGGCGCCGAGGGCGGCGATCAGCGGTTCGCCCGCGAGTCCGAGGTCTACCTCGGCATGTGCCGAAGGTGGCGCGAGATCCCGAAGCCGACCATCGCGAGCGTGCAAGGCGCGTGCATCGCGGGAGCACTGATGCTGGCGTGGGTGTGCGACATGATCGTCGCCTCCGACGACGCGTTCTTCGCCGATCCCGTGGTGCGCATGGGGATTCCCGGTGTCGAGTACTTCGCGCACCCCTGGGTCCTCGGCCCGCGCGCGGCCAAGGAAGTGTTGTTCACCGGTGAGCGCTTCACGGCGCGGCAGGCCAAGGAATGGGGCATGCTGAACCGCGTCGTCCCGCGCGCCGACCTCGAAACCGAGACGATGGCGCTGGCGGAGAAGGTCGCGGTGATGCCGCGGATGGGGCTCGCGCTCGCCAAGAAGGCCGTGAACCAGGCCGAAGACCTGATGGGTCTCCGGTCCGGAATGGACTCCGTGTTCGGGCTGCACCACTTCGCGCACGCGCACAACGCCGAGGTTTCCGGCGGTGACTCGCTGGGCGGGCAGGACGCGCGCTCGATGCGTGACGCGAACAGGACCTCCTGATGGACCTCGATCTCGACGAGCGCACGCTCGCCTTCCGTGACGAAGCCCGCGCCTGGCTCGCCGCGAACGTTCCCGCCGAGCCGCTGAAGTCGTTCGACACCGCCGAAGGATTCGCGCAGCACCGCGAGTGGGAAGCGCAGCTGGCCGACGCCCGGTGGTCCGTCGTCTCGTGGCCGCGCGAGTTCGGCGGGCGGGACGCGAGCCTGCTGGAGTGGGTGCTGTTCGAGGAGGAGTACTACGCCGCGGGAGCACCGTCGCGGGTCAACCAGAACGGCATCTTCATGCTGGCGCCGACGCTGTTCTCCCATGGCACGGAAGAGCAGCAGCGCCGCATCCTGCCGAAGATGGCGCGTTCCGAGGAGGTCTGGGCGCAGGCGTGGTCGGAACCCGAGGCGGGCAGTGACATCGCGGCTCTGCGGAGCACCGCGACTCGCTGCGACGGCGGCTGGCGGGTCAGCGGGCAGAAGACGTGGAGCTCGCGGGCGACGTTCGCCGACCGCGCGTTCGGTCTGTTCCGCAGCGACCCGGATTCGTTGCGGCACAAGGGACTCACCTATCTGATGGTGGACCTGCGAGCCGAGGGCGTCACCGTCCGGCCGATCCCCCAGCTGGACGGCGAACCGGGGTTCGCCGAGATCTTCTTCGACAGCGTCTTCGTCCCCGACGAGGATGTGATCGGCGCGCCGGGCGAGGGCTGGCGGGTCGCGATGACGACGGCGAACAACGAACGCGGCCTGTCCTTGCGCAGCCCCGGCCGGTTCCTCGCCGCGGCCGACCGGCTGGTCTCGCTCTGGCACGACGCCGGACGTCCGGCGCACACCGCGGACCGGGTCGCCGACGCGTGGATCGGCGCGCGGGCCTATCAGCTGTACACCTTGGGCACGGTCACCCGGCTGTCGGACGGTGCCGAGCTCGGCCCGGAATCGAGTGTCAACAAGCTGTTCTGGTCGCACCTCGACGTCGCCCTGCACGAAACCGCGCTCGACATCCTCGGCCCGGACGCCGAACTGCGGGGCGGCTGGAGCGACGGCTGGCTGTTCTCCCTGGCGGGGCCGATCTACGGCGGGACCGACCAGATCCAGCGGTCCATCGTCGCCGAACGGCTGCTCGGCCTGCCGAAGGGGGCTCGATGAGGTTCGCACTCTCCGGCGAGCAGGAGCAGTTCTCCCGCAGCCTGCACGATCTTCTGTCCGGTGTGGACACGGATTCGGCGAACCGGTCCTGGGCGGCTGGTGATCACGGCCCCGGTCTCAAGATCTGGCGGCGGCTGGCGGAACTCGGCGTGACCGCGCTGGCGGTCCCCGAGAAGTACGACGGTTTCGGCGCCACGCCGGTGGATCTGGCCGTCGGCTTCGAACGGCTCGGCTATCACTGCGTTCCCGGGCCGTGGACCGACACCGTGGCCGTCCTGCCGTCCTTGCTGGACGACGAACTGCTGACGTCGGTCGCGTCCGGCGAGACGCTGGCGTCGGTGGCTTACTCTCCGCATGTGCCGTATGCCTTGGATTCCGACGTCGCGGACGCGCGGCTCGCCGTCGAGAACGGCAGGCTGCGCGCGTTCACTCCCGGCTCCCTTTTGTCCTCTGTGGACAGTTCACGACGGTTGTTCCCGCCCGTGGCCGGGGACGACCTCGGCACTGCGCTCGACGCTGCCCGCGCGTTCGAACTGGGTGTGCTCGCCACCGCGGCGCAACTCCTCGGCGCGGGACGGTGGCTGCTCGGCACGTCCGTCGCGTATGCCGCACAACGCAAGCAGTACGGCCGTGAGATCGGCGGCTACCAGGCGGTCAAGCACCTGCTCGCGGATGTCGCGACCGGGCTCGCGCTGGCCGAACCGCTGCTGTTCGGCGCGGCCGTAACGCTGGACCGGCGCGACGTCTCCGCGGCCAAGGTGGCGTGCGGCGACGCCGCGCACCTCGCCGCCCGGACCGGGCTGCAGGTGCACGGTGCGATCGGCTACACCGCGGAACACGCGCTCGGCCTGCGGCTGACCAGGGTCCGGGCGCTGGTCGGCGCCTGGGGCACGCCGAAGTTCCACCGGGAGCGGGTGCTGTCATGACGTTCACCGCCGAGCAGGACGCGCTGCGCGACAGCGTGCGGAAACTGCTGGACCGGGAAGCGGATCCCTGGCCCGAGCTGTGCGAGCAGATCGGTGTGGCGGCGTTGGCCGTTCCCGAGCGGTTCGGCGGGCTCGGCGCCGGGACGGCGGAACTGCAGGTGGTCGCCGAAGAACTGGGCAGGGTCCTCACCGACGTCCCGTTCCTCGGGTCGGCCGTGCTCGCCGTGCACGCCGTCCTGGCCACGGGCGACGACGAGGCTTGCGAACGTCTTCTCCCCCGCCTCGCCGAAGGTGTCGTCGGCGCGGTGGCCTGGACCGATGCCGAAGGTCGCTGGGATGCTCCTGCCTGCCGCGTCGCCGACTCCGCGGTGGAGGGTGAGGCGCACTACGTCCTTCACGGTGACGAGGCCGAGATCCTCCTGGTCGTGGCTGACGGCTCGCTGTACGAAGTCACCGATGCGCGGCGAGAGCGGACTGCGGCGATGGACGAAACCCGGCGGTTGGCCAGGGTTCGTTTCGACAGTGTCCCTGCCCGGCTGATCGGCCCCGTCGACCTCGGCGCGCTGCGGGACGTCGCCTGCGCCGTCCTGGCCGCCGAACAGGCCGGGGCCGCGGCACGGGCCCTCGAACTGACGGTGGAGTACAGCAAGCAGCGGCACCAGTTCGGCAGGCCGATCGGCGGATTCCAGGCGTTGAAGCATCGGATGGCGGATCTCCACGTCCTGGTGGAGACCGCGCGCTCGGCGGCCTACGCGGCTCCGGAGTCGAGCAGGCTGGCCGCGGCGGCGAAGGTGCATTGCTCGGAGGCGCTGGCGACGGTGGCGGGTGAAATGATCCAGCTGCACGGCGGGATCGCGATCACCTGGGAGCATCCGGCGCATCGGTATTTCAAGCGGGCACATGGCGCGGCGCACCTGTTCGGCTCGCCTGCGGACCACCTCGCGCGGGTGCGACCGCCGTTATCGTGAGCCGGTGGAGTGCGCGATCTGTGCCAAGCACCGTGGCGAAGGCCCGCTGGTGGGGCCGGTGGTCTGGGCCGGGGACGCGGTCGTCGTGTCGCACCGGCCCGGCGGCTTCCCCGGGTATCTGTCCGTCGAAACCCGGCGGCACGTGGCGGCGCTGGACGAGCTGACCTCGGACGAGGTCTCGGCGGTTTCGCGAGCGGCCTGGTGCGCGGCCAGGGGCCTGCGCGCGGAACTGGCTCCGGAGCACGTGTTCTCCGCCATCGCCGGGCGGAGTGTCGCACATTTCCACCAGCACGTTTTCGTACGGCATCAGGGAACGCCCGAAGAGATCGGGCGGATGGACGGCCCTTCGTGGACGGGCGCGCCGGTCATCGACATCGCCAGGCTCTGCCGCCGCCTGGCGGGCTACTTCTGATCCAGGAACCGGGTGATGGCGCGGACGCGATCACCGTCGAGGGTGAGGACCATCAGTCCGGCCGGTGTCTCACCGTGACGACAGACGAAGGCGGGCTGGTTGTTGGCCCGTGCCGGGGTCATGGTGAAACCCTCCACGGGAATGGCCATGGTGACGCGGAGGAAGCCCGCGATCGCTTCGAGACCGTGGTACTCGCGCGGTGCCGGCGGCATGGCGAGCCAGGCGTCGTCGGTGAGCAGGCTCAGGACGCCGTCGAGGTCGCCCGCGGTGAACGCGTCGGCGAATCGCCTGGTCAGCGCGCGTTCGTCGGGTGACGGCCGGTGCCCGGCGCTCTCGCGATGCTTGTCGAGGGAGGCACGGGCGCGCTGAAGGATGCCTTTGACCGCCGTCTCGGTGGTGCCGAGCATGCTCGCGACCTCACCGGCGGGGAAGCACAGGACGTCACGCAAGACGAGCGCGGCTGCTTGTCTCGGCGGGAGGAGCTGGAGTCCGGTGATGAAGGCGAGCTCTATCGCCTCCTTGGTGCTGTAGCGCGCTTCGGGGCCGGGCTCACTGTCGGCGAGTTCGTCCGGATACGGCTGTAACCAGGTCACCTCGCCGCGGCGGCTCGGCTCCGGCGGGTCGAACGGCGGCACCGGCTCGGGCGGGCGACGGCGGCCCGCGTCCCTCAGAGCGTTGAGGCAGCGGTTGGTGGCGATGCGGTACAGCCACGTGCGAAGCGATGAGCGCCCCTCGAAGCCGTCGATGCCCTTCCAAGCGGCGAGGAGCGTCTCCTGGACGGCGTCCTCGGCGTCGGTGAGGGAGCCGAGGATCCGGTAACAGTGCAGGTGGAGCTCGTGCCGATAGGTGTCGGTGAGCTCGCGAAAGTCCTGGTCTCCCATCGCCCTCATGAGCCGATCGTGTCACTTTCGCGGTGCACCGTTCCGTTCGGGGCGGGGGTGGTGTCTGACGGGGTGAAGACCGACGAAAGGAACCATCATGACCAGTCCCGCCTTGGATGTCGCGCTCTCCTACCACCGCGCGTGGACGGGCAAGGACTTCGAGAAGGCGATGACCTACGTCGCCGACGACATCGCCTGCCACACGCCCGGCGGACCCCTTTCCGGCGCGGAGGCGTTTCGCGGGTTCATGGGCCCGTTCACCGAGATCCTGACCGGCTCGACCCTGCTTTCGGCGTTCGGGGACGAGACGACCGCGTTGCTGATGTACGACACGGCGACCCTGCCGGTAGCGAGCGCGCCCGGGGCCGAGCTGCTGACGGTGCGGGAGGGGAAGATCGTGGAGCTGCGGATCGTGTTCGACCGGGCTCCGTTCGATGCGGCGCGGGAGGCTGCCGCGGGGTCGTAGGGCTAAGCGGCCAGGACATGCGGGCGCGGACGGGCTTCCGCGGAGCGGAACGCCGCCCGCAGCTCGGCGACCACCTTGTCGGGTTCGGTGCGCAGCCGGGACGGCAGCGTTTGAAGCACGACGATTCCCGCGGCGACGTATCGGGCGTTGCGGGCGACGGTGGCACGGTGGTCGCCGAGGCTCGTGTGGTGAAGGTACGAGTCGATCTCCCAGGCCAAGGCGATGTCGTCACACCAGAAATCCGGGGTGGCGATGTAGCCGCCCTGTGCGTCGTAGAGCGGAACGTTCCACCGGCCCGGCGGGAGACCGGATCTCCGCCAGAGATGCCACGCGTCGGCTTCCGCGACCGATCTCGCTCCCGCCAACAGCGGGGCCAGCGCGCGTCTCGGCATCGCGGTTCCCGCGGTACGGCCTCGGTCGAGCTCGTCGGCGAGCATCTCCGGAGTGCAGAAGCGGCGCTGGACTGCCTCGGCCATCACCGCCTGGGCCTCGTCCTCGTTGGTGAGCCGTCGGACGGTGTCGACGACGGCGCGGGGAACAGGGGCCACCGGCAGACCTCCCCTCAGATGAGGTCGTGGCAGGCGAATGGTGCGCTCCACACGGACGAAGCCCACATCGGCCACGTCGCGGCTCGCGGGAATGAGGACATGCACGCCGTCCTTCCTGGGAAGCCGTTCCAGCCCATGGCGACGAAGTGCGTACGTCCCGGTGAGCACCGCGCCCTCGCGGCCGTGGAGCAGAGCGGCGCGACCGCGATGCTCATCGGTGGGATCTCCGTTGCTCAACAGCACGATCCCGGGCAGCAGCGACTGCCAGGGGCCATCCGCGGCGCACCTCCGGGAGATGGTCCGGCGCGGAACACCGATCGCTTCGAGCTCGGCCGCGCGGACCACCTCCGGGTGATCCGGAGCAGTGAGCAGGGGGTGTGACGTCCAAGTTCCTCTTCGCACCCGACCACCATGCGTGAGGCCACCGACAAGATCGGCCGTTCGACCGCGCGAAAGGTCCTGTCACGCGGGAAAGGTCTCGTTCATGAAGGAATTGGGACGTTGAGTGTCCCAATTCCTTCATGAACGGGCCGCTCGCATCCCAAGGTAGGGCCAACCCCCGCACCAACCCACCGGCGCACCGCATTCACCCCACCCCCACCCCCGACGAGACTCACAACGGTGACCGCAAACCTCCGCACAGGCAGCGATTTCGCCCGTCTGTCCCGCCGCGTCAGCGAAGCGGGCCTACTCGACCGCCGTCCCGGCTACTACGCCTTCCGCATCGGCCTGGTCGCCACCCTCTTCGTCTCCGGCTGGATCGCCTTCTTCGCGATCGGGGATTCCTGGTGGCAGCTGGGGATCGCCGTCTTCCAGGCGGTGATGTTCGGCCAGATCGCGTTGCTGTCGCACGATCTCGCGCACCGGCAGGTGTTCCGCACCCGTCGTCCGAGCGAGATCGCCGGCCGGATCGCGGGGAACCTCGGCGTCGGCATGAGTTACGGCTGGTGGATGGACAAGCACACCCGTCACCACGCGAACCCGAACCACGAGGACCTCGACCCCGACGTCGATCCGGACATCCTCGTGTGGTCGAAGGACCAGGCGCGGGCCAGCAAGGGCCTCCCCCGGTTCATCGGCCGTTACCAGGCGTTCCTGTTCTTCCCGTTGCTCACCCTCGAAGGCCTGAACCTGCACTTCTCCGGTATCCGCTCGGTCGCGAAGCCGGGTCTCCGGCGGCGCGGGCTCGAAGCGGCCTTGCTGCTGGCACATTTCGCGCTTTACTTCAGCGCGCTGCTCGTGGTCCTCTCCCCCGGCAAGGCGCTCGTCTTCTTCATCGTCCACAAAGCACTGTGGGGCGTCTACATGGGATCGATCTTCGCACCCAACCACAAGGGGATGCCGATCCTGTCCGGCGACACCGAACTCGACTTCCTCCGCAAGCAGGTGCTCACGTCGCGCAACGTCCGCGGCGGCAGGATCGTCGACGTCGCGCTCGGCGGGCTCAACTACCAGATCGAGCACCACTTGTTCCCGAGCATGCCATCGCCGCATCTTCGCCGCGCCCGGCCCATCGTTCAAGGATACTGCGCGGAGATCGGCGTCCCGTACCACGAGACCGGGCTCATCGAGTCGTACTCGCTCGCGTTGCGCAGTCTGCACGAAGCCGGTGAGCCGATCAGAGCCAATCGTCGGGACGCGGCCAGGGCATGAGCGCGGCGAGCGCGTCCGTCACCGGCTCGGTCACCGTGTACCGCCCGCGATGGAACAGCAGCGGCCGAGCGTCGGACGGTCCCCCGAGCGCGGTGACCCTGCCGACGACGACGTAATGGTCACCCGCCTCGTGCACCGCTTCGAGCGTGCAGTCGATCCACGTCAGAGCCCCTGCCAGCAAAGGGGATCCGGACGGGGCGGGGGTCCAGTCGACCGACGCGAACTTGTCCGCGCCCCGCGCGCCGAACACCGCGCTGACCTCTTGCTGGTCCTCGGCGAGCACGTTGACGGCGAACCGGCCGGACTCGGCGAGCACCGCCCAGGTCCGGGAAGTCTTGGCAGGGCAGAAAAGCACCAGCGGCGGATCGAGGGAAAGCGCCGCGAACGACTGGCACGCGAAGCCCACCGGCGCCGTGCCGTCGTGTCCGGTCACCACCGCGACGCCGGTGCAGAAGTGCCCGAGCACCGTGCGGAACCGCGCCGGATCGATCTCCGCGCCGAGGTCCGTCACCGGGGTCACGACTGCCCTGATACTCGACGTGCGCCGACTGAAAAGTCGTGTCCCCACAAGGAAACCGCCGTACTCTCTCGGGCGATCCAGCTCTCGTCGTCCACTTGACGCCCCTCGCAGCCGTATTCGACGTCGAAGCCGCCGGGGGTCTTCATGTAGAACGAGAGCATCAGATCGTTGACGTGCCGCCCCAGGGTGGCCGACATCGGCACCTTCCGGCGGATGGCCCGGTCGAGGCAGAGGCCGACGTCGTCGGTGTTCTCCACTTCGACCATGAGGTGCACGATGCCGCTGGGTGTCGGCATCGGGAGGAACGCGAGACTGTGGTGACGCGGGTTGCAGCCGAAGAACCGCAGCCACGCCGGAGCGCCGTCGGCGGGCCTGCCGACCATCTGCGGCGGCAGTTTCATCGAGTCCCGCAGCCGGAACCCGAGTACGTCACGGTAGAACCGCAGAGAAGCGTCATCGTCGTGTGTGGACAGTACGACGTGTCCGAGTCCTTGCTCACCGGTCACGAACTTGTGCCCATAAGGACTGACGACGCGCCGGTGCTGCAGCGCGACGCCGTGGAACACCTCGAGCGTGTTACCCGACGGGTCCTCAAAGGACACTAAGCCGTCGACCCGGCGATCGGCCAGCTGATCCGGCGTGCCTTCCTTGTACGGCAACGAGTGCGCGTCGAGCGAAGCCCGGATCTCGTCGAGTTCGCCGGCGTTGGCGACCTCCCAGCCGGCCACGGCGAGCCGGTCGTGCTCACCGGGGAAGATCACGAGCCGCGCCGGGAAATCGTCCATGCGCAGGTAGAGCGCTTCCGGATTGGTGCCGGAGCCCTCGACCATGCCGAGGACCTTCAGCCCGTATTCACGCCACGCGGCCATGTCGGTGGCTTCGATGCGGAGGTAGGCGAGCGAACGGATACCCATCAGGAGGCTCCCAGGAAGTCGAGTGCCAGCCGGTTGAACTCGTCGAACTTCTCCAGCTGCGCCCAGTGGCCGCAGCCGCCGAACACGTGCAGCTGGGCACGCGGGATCGTCTTGAGCGCGAGCAGGGCGCCGTCGAGCGGGTTGACGCGGTCTTCCCTGCCCCAGATGAGCAGCACACGCTGACGCAGTCGATGCGCCTCACGCCACAGCATGCCCTCTTCGTAGGTGTCGGGCTGGGCGAACGACTTGCCCATCGCCTTCATCGCCGCCAGGGACTCCGGCGCGCTCGCTGCGGCGAATCGCTCGTCGATCAGCTCGTCGGTGATCAGCGACTGGTCGTGCACCATGATCCGCAGGAAGGCTTCGAGTTTCTCGCGGCTCGGGCCCGGCGGGGCGCTGAACCGGCCGAGGTTCTTGATGCCCTCGGTGGGATCGGGCGCGAACAGGTTCACGCTCAGGCCGCCCGGTCCCATCAGGACGAGACGGCCGGCGCGTTTCGGATGGTTGAGCGCGAGCCGCACGGAAGTCCCGCCGCCGAGCGAGTTCCCGACGAAATGCGCCCGCTCGATGCCGAGTTCGTCCATGAGCGCGACCACGGCGTCCGCGCTGTGGCGGAAGTACTGCGGATGCTCGGTCGGCTTGTCCGACCGGCCGAACCCGGGCTGGTCGATCGCCAGCGTCCGGTAGTTCTTGCCGAACACCGGCAGGTTACGGCCGAAGTTGCTCCACGCCGACGCGCCGGGGCCGCCGCCGTGCAGCAGGATCGCCGTCTCCTGGTGCTCCGCGCCCGCCTCGTGGTAGTGCAGCTTGAGTCCACCTTGGACGGTGACGTACTTGCCTTCGGTCATCAGACCATCGCATTCTCGACGGGCAGCCCGAAGGCGCCGGTTCCGAACATGACGTAGGCGCGCTCGGCGTCGTTCGCCGCGTGCACCCGGCCGGCGTGGGCATCGCGCCAGAACCGCTGGATCGGGGTTCCGGCCCGCAAGGCGCGGCCACCGGAGTTCTCGAAAAGCCTGTCGATCGCGAAGATCGCGCGCTCGGTACCGCGGACCTGATCGCGGCGGACCCGCAACCGCGTGGGGAACGGCAGCTTCTCCCCCTTGCACGCCAGCTGGTACAGCTCGTCGATGTTGTGCGTCAGCTGGAGCCAGGCCGCGTCGATCTCGCTCGCCGCCTCGGCGATCCGCACCTTGGCGAACGGGTCCTCTTTGGACTGTTCTCCCGCGTACGCCGCGCGGACCCGCTTGCCCTGGTACTCGACGTGCGCATCGTACGCGCCTTGCGCCATCCCGATGATCGGCGCGGTGATCGTGCTCGGATGCACCGAACCATAAGGAAGTTTGTACAGGGGCCCGGGGTTGATCTCCTGCCCGGGCGTCTTGCACTTCGACGTCGCGATGAAGCTCAGCGCGCGATGCTTCGGCACGAAGACATCGTTCACGATGATGTCGTTGGACCCGGTGCCGCGCAGGCCCACGGTGTCCCAGACGTCTTCGATCGTGTAGTCGGAGATCGGCACCAGGTAGGTGCAGAAGTCGACCGGTTTGCCGTCCTTGAACACCGGGCCGCCCAGCAGCACCCAGGTCGCGTGGTCGCAGCCGGAGGAGAAGCTCCAGCGCCCGCTGAGCCGGTACCCGCCGTCGACGACGTCCGCCTTGCCCATCGGCGCGTACGACGAAGAGATCCGGACGTCGCTGTCGTCACCCCAGACGTCCTGCTGCGCCTGCGCCTCGAACAGGCCGAGGTGCCACGGGTGGACGCCGAGGATGGAGGCGACCCAGCCGGTGGAGCCGCACGCGCTCGCGACGAGTTTGACGGCGGTGTAGAAGCTCACCGGGTCGGCCTCGAGGCCACCGAACGTCTTCGGCTGCAGCAGTTTGAAGAACCCGGTCTCCTGCAGGGCTTTGACGGACTCCTCGGGAACGCGCCTGGCGTCCTCCGCCTCCTGCGCCCGCTCCCGCAGGACCGGCAGCAGCTCCCGGATCCCCGCGATCACGTCCTGCGCGGCGTGCTCGCTCATATGCGTTCCCTCTCTCGCCGTACTCGGTGAACCGGGTCCAAGACTAGAACACGTTCTCGTTTTTGTCGACCGATCCCCGGTCGAGCGCACTGTGCAGTCCGGCACGCCGCCCGGAAAACACGCAGTCGGCCAGCGACAGACCACTCACGTAGGACTTAGAACAGATTCCCACCGCGGTGCGGCCGGCCGCGTACAGCCCGCGAATCGGGGCGCCGGCGGCGGAGCGAACCGCCCCGGTCTCCTCGTCGACGACCAGGCCACCCAGCGTCAGCATCGGGCACGGATAGCCCAGGTTCGGCTTGATCGACACATCGATCAGCGAGTACGGCCCCTGATCCAGCGGCCGCGCGAACTCCGCGGGTTTACCCGTCGGATCCGCGCCGGACCTCGCCGCCTCGACACTGGCGGCCAGCCCGCCGGGATCGACGCCGGCCTTGCGCGCGACCTCGTCGAGCGAACCGGCGACGACGCGCCGGCGCAGCAGGTACCGCACCTGAAGTCCTTGGAACCATTGACTTTGCCCGCGCGCGTCCCGCCGGACCTCCCGGATGATGGCGTCGTCGACCAGGAGCCAGCCACGCCCTTCGTGTCCGGCGATCATGCGTTCGCCGACGGCCGCGCCGTACCGGGACTCGTCGATGATCCGGCCGCCCGTCTCGTCCACGAGCAGGCCGCCGAGGAACGCCGACGGCGGGGTGATGAACCGCCAGGCGGAGATCCGCCCGAGCTCCGCGGTGGCCCCGCCCGCCTCGACCCCCATCCGGATGCCGGATCCGTCGTCGGCCGACGTCCCGAGTGCCAGTCCACCGCGATACGCGGGCGCGTGCTCGCGCACCATCTCGCGGTTCGCGATGAACCCGCCCGCCGCGAGAACGACCCCACGCGAGGCGGAAATCCTCAGCTCACGGCCGTAGCGACGCTCGATGCGCTCCGCTCGCCGGTGCAGCGACTTCCGCAGCGAGGGCACGTAGATCCCCGGTTTGGCGGCATACGCCGACAGCCTCCGGTGCGCGGCCCGCACGCGAGCGGGAGCGTCCCGCAAAGACGAGACGACGACACCGGTCACGGTCCCGTCCTCGTCGATGATGAGGTTCCGCGCGGCGGTCTGCGGCAGCACCTGGATCCCGCGGCTCCGGACCGCCTCCATGAGCCGTTTCATCAGCAGTTTTCCCGAAGTGCCCGGCCCCTTGACGCGATGTCCGCGCGGCGCGGGCTTGGCGGCGTCACGGAAACCGCCCGCCGCCTCGCTGCCCGAGTAGTACAGATAGTGCTCGTCGCTCGGGTACGACGTCTTGTACGGGCACAGACTGCCCTCGAAAGGCACGCCGTTGCCTTCCAGCCAGGAGATCATCTCCGTGCTGCCCGCACAGAAACGCCGCAGGGTCTCCTCCGAGACGACGTCGCCGGCCTCGAGCCGCAGGTAGTCGTACATCGCGTCGACGCTGTCGTCGACGCCCGCGTCCCGCTGCTGCGCCGTCCCGCCCCCGGCGTAGACGACACCACCACTGACCGCGCTCGCGCCACCGCCGGAGAACCGGTCCAGCACGAGCACCCGGGCACCGGCGTCGGCGGCCTCGATCGCCGCACAGGCGCCGGCCGCACCGAAACCCACGATCACCACATCCGCGACGAGGGAGTCCATGCCCCCACCCTAGAACTAGAACACGTTCTCGTCTATGGTGACTGGAGCAGCGCGGATGCTGCTACATGCTTCCTACAACGTGTTTCAGGTGAGGGGCGTATGGAGTACGACGTGATCGTGGTCGGCAGTGGTGCCGCCGGGATGACCGCCGCACTGTCCGCAGCCCACCGGGGACTCGAGGTCCTGGTCGTGGAGAAGGCCGCCCACTTCGGCGGTTCGACGGCGCGCTCCGGCGGCGGCGTCTGGATTCCCGGCAACCACGCGCTGCGGGCGGCCGGGATCGAGGAGCCCCCGGAACGGGCGCGCGAATACCTCGAAGCGATCGTCGGTGACGTGGTCCCCGCCGAACTCCGGTCGGCCTTCCTCGACCGCGGCCCCGAGGTCCTGTCCTTCGTCTGCGACAAGACACCGTTGCGCTTCCGCTGGGTCCGCGGCTACTCGGACTACCACCCGGAAGCCCCCGGCGGGCGGGCCGGCGGACGGTCGGTCGAACCGGCCGCGCTCGACGGCAACCTGCTCGGACCGGAGCTGGCGAACCTGGAGCCGCCGTACAGCGCGCCCCCGCTCGGCGCCCCGATCACCCAGGCGGACTATCGGTGGCTGAGCCTGCTCGCCCGGCATCCGCGCGGCATCCTCCGCGTGCTGAGTCTCGGCGGCCGCTGGCTGACCGGCCGGATCCGGCGGCAGCGGCTTCTTTCCATGGGGCAAGCGCTTGCGGCCGGTCTGCGTGAAGGTCTGCGCCGGGCGGATGTCCCCGTCTGGCTGAACACGCCTCTGGTGGATCTGGAGAGCGAAGGCGACCGGGTGACCGGCGTCGTCGTGCGCCATGAGGGCGAGGACAAGCCGATCCGCGCGCGGCTCGGCGTCGTCCTCGGCGCCGGCGGGTTCGAGCGCAACGAAGAGATGCGGGTCAAGTACCAGCGGGCGCCCATCGGTACGGAGTGGACCGTCGGCGCCGAGGCCAACACCGGCGACGCCATCGACGCCGGGCTCAAACTCGGCGCGGCCGTCGACCTGATGGACGACGCGTGGTGGGGCCCGTCCATCCCGCTGACCGGTGGCCCGTGGTTCGCGCTCGCCGAACGGTCGCGGCCGGGCTGCCTCATGGTCAACGCGCGAGGCGAACGCTTCGTCAACGAGTCGGCGCCGTACGTCGAGGCCGTGCACGCGATGTACGGCGAGGGTGACGGGCCCGGCGCGAACATCCCGACCTGGCTGGTGTTCGACCAGCGCAACCGCAACCGGTACATGTTCACCGGCCTCGGCCCTCGCCAGCCCCTGCCCGGCCGCTGGTTCAAAGCGGGCATCGCGGTCAAAGCGAGCACGATCGCGAAACTCGCCGAGCGGATCGAGGTCCCGGCCGACGCGCTGGAGGCCACCGTGCGGCGGTTCAACGGCTTCGCCGGAAGCGGCGTGGACGAGGACTTCCACCGCGGGCGCAGCGCGTACGACCACTACTACGGCGACCCGCGGAACAAACCCAACCCGAGTCTGGGCCCGCTGGACGTCGCGCCGTACTACGCGGTGAAGATCGTGCCCGGCGACCTGGGTACCAAGGGCGGCTTGAGGATCGACCCGCACGCGCGTGTCCTGCGCGAAGACGGGTCGGTGATCGACGGACTTTACGCGGCGGGCAACACGAGCGCGGCGGTGATGGGCCGCACCTACGCCGGCCCAGGCGCGACGATCGGCCCGGCGATGGTGTTCGGCTACCTTGCGGCCGAGCATCTCGCGCAGCAAGATCACACCAAAGCGGGAGGCAGCCGATGACGACGGAATCCGTACGGCAGATCGACGCGGGCGCGCCCCCTTCGCGGTTCGCGCGCGGCTGGCACTGTCTCGGCCTGGCCGAGCCGTTCCGCGACGGGAAGCCGCACGCCATCACGGCGTTCGGGACGAAACTGGTGGTCTTCGCCGATTCGTCCGGCAAGCTGAACGTGCTCGACGGGTACTGCCGCCATATGGGCGGCGACCTCACCCAGGGCGAGGTCAAGGGTGACGAGATCGCCTGCCCGTTCCACGACTGGCGCTGGAACGGCAACGGCAAATGCGTCTCGATCCCCTACGCCAAACGGGTTCCGCTGCGGGCACGGACGAAGTCGTGGAGCGTGCTGGAGGAGAACAAACAGCTGTTCGTCTGGCACGACCCGGAGGGCAACCCGCCGCCCGAGGACGTCGTCATCCCGCGGATCGAGGGCGTGTTCACCGGCGGGTGGAGCAACTGGACCTGGGACTCGGTGCTCATCGAGGGCTCCAACTGCCGCGAGATCATCGACAACATGGTCGACATGGCGCACTTCTTCTACATCCACTACGCCTTCCCGACCTACTTCAAGAACGTGTTCGAGGGCCACATCGCCACGCAGTACCTGAACACGAAGGGCCGCCCGGACAAGGGAATGGCGTCGAACTACGGCGGCGAAGAGAACCTGCTGCGGTCGGAGGCGTCGTATTTCGGGCCGTCGTACATGATCAACAAGCTGCTCAACACGTACCAGGGTTTCGAGATCGAGAACGTGCTGATCAACTGCCACTACCCGGTCACCGAGAACTCGTTCGTGCTGCAGTGGGGCGTGAGCGTGAAGAAGTTCGAGGGCGTCTCGGACGAGCACGCGGACAAGATCGCCGCGAAGTTCGCCAAGGGCATCGGCGTCGGCTTCCTGCAGGACGTGGAGATCTGGCGCAACAAGACCCGCATCGACAACCCGTTGCTGTGCGAGGAGGACGGGCCGGTCTACCAGCTGCGCCGCTGGTACGACCAGTTCTATGTGGACGCGGCCGACGTCACCGAGGACATGACGCGCCGGTTCGAGTTCGAAGTGGACACCAGCCGCGCCAACGAGGTCTGGGCGGCGGAGGTGGCCGAGAACCTGGCGCGGCAGCAGGCGGAAGAGGCCGGGGTGTGAAGCCCGAGACCGTCGAGTTCCTCACCGCCGGGCTTCAGCCGCTGAGCTGCCGCTCGTGCGGGACCCGCGTGCTGGTCAAGAAGAACAGCGTGCAGCACACCAGCATCCAGTGGACGACCGACGCTTCCCGCAGCTGCCCGGTGTTCGCCGAGCAGAAGGCTTCCGGGGCGCAGACGGCGTTGCTCGACACCTGCGGCAATCTCAGCGAGAGCATCGAAGCCGCGTTGAAGGACGGCCTGCTGGAGGTGCCCGAATGAGCGGTCCCGTCACCGTGACCGTGGCCGAGGTGATCACCGAGACGGCCGACGCGCGGTCGATCGTGTTCGAGATCCCGGCCGAGCACGCTTCGGCTTTCGCATACGCCCCAGGGCAGTTCCTCACTCTGCGCGTGCCGAGCGACCGGACCGGGTCGGTGGCCCGCTGCTACTCGCTCTCCAGCGCGCCGCATGAGAACCGGGTGCAGGTCACCGTCAAGCGCACCGCCGACGGCTATGGGTCGAACTGGCTTTGCGACAACCTCCAGGCCGGGCAGGAGGTGCAGGTCCTGCCGCCGGCCGGAGTGTTCAGCCCCGCGTCGCTCGATGAGGACTTCCTGCTGCTCGCGGGCGGCAGCGGTATCACGCCGGTGATGTCGATCCTCAAGTCCGCGCTGGAGCACGGCACCGGCAAGGTGGTGCTGCTGTACGCCAATCGCGACGAGCGTTCGGTGATCTTCGCGCGGGAGCTGGCGGACCTCGCCGCCCGGTACCAGGACCGGCTGGTCGTCGTGCACTGGCTGGAGAGCCTGCAAGGACTTCCGACCGAGGCACACCTGCGCGCCTTGGTGGCGCCGTACACCGCGCACGAGGCGTTCATCTGCGGGCCTGGCCCGTTCATGGACGCCGCGCGCACGGTGCTCAAGGACCTCGGGTTGCCGCGCAAGCGGATCCACCTGGAGCGGTTCCTTTCCCTGGGCGGGAATCCGTTCGAAGTGGCCGAGCCGGTCGCCGTCGAAGAGGCCGAGACCCCGGCGTCGGTCGAGGTCACCCTCGACGGGGAAACGAAGAAGCTCACCTGGCCCCGCCGGACGAAACTGCTGGACCTGTTGCTGGAAAAGGGCTTCGACGCGCCGTACTCGTGCCGCGAGGGCCAGTGCAGCGCGTGCGCCTGCCGAGTCACCTCCGGTGAGGTGAAGATGCTGAACAACGAGGTCCTCGACGGCGACGACATCGCCGAAGGCATCGTTCTGGCGTGCCAGTCCCTGCCGCTGACCGACGACGTCACCGTCACCTACGAGTAGGAGTTCCGAACATGCGTGCTTGGAGCCGGATCTCGCGTGCTTGGAGCCGGATCACGCAGTTCCGCCCCCAAGCACGCGAGTTCCGCCCCCAAGCACGCGTGTTCGGTCTCCAAGCACGCACAAACCACAGCATCTGAGGAGTCTCCGTGCCCATCGATCCCTCGGTCGCGATCGGCGCCGACCTCGGCGAGGTGACCTTCGCCTGGACCGCGTCGGACGTGCAGCTCTACCACCTGGCGCTCGGTGCGGGCGCGGATCCGGCGAGCCCGCGCGAGCTGCGCTACACCTACGAGGACGGCCTCCAGGTGCTGCCGACGTTCGCCACCGTGGCGGCGAACCTGCGCGTGTTCGAGCCGCCCGCGGTCTCGTTCCCCGGTGTCGAGGTCGACCTCGGGAAAGTGTTGCACGGCAAGCAGGAGGTGATCGCGCACCGGCCGATCCCGGTCTCGGGGAAGGCCGTGGCGCGCACGCGGATCGTCGACGTCTTCGACAAGGGCAAGGCGGCCGTGATCGTGAACGAGACGGTCGCCACCGACTCGGACGGCACTCCACTGTGGACTTTGCGGTCGAGCATCTTCGCCCGTGGCGAAGGAGGTTTCGGCGGCGAGCGCGGCCCGTCCGACCGCGTCGAGCTGCCGTCGCGGGATCCGGACGCGGTCATCGACACGCCGACGTTGCCGCAGCAGGCGCTGCTCTACCGGCTCTGCGGGGACCGCAACCCCCTGCACGCCGATCCCGCGTTCGCCGCGGCGGCCGGGTTCGACAAGCCGATCCTGCACGGCCTGTGCACCTACGGCGTCATCGCGAAGGCCGTCACCGACGAATTCCTCGACGGCGACACCGCCCGCGTCGCGTCGTTCTCGGCCAAGTTCGCCGGCGTCGTCTTCCCGGGCGAACCGCTGCGGACCCGGGTCTGGCGCGAGCCCGCCGGGCTGCTGATCACCACCACGGCACCGGACCGGGACGAGGCTCCCGTCCTTTCCGACACTTTCTTGACCACGACAGACTGAATCATCGTTCCCGCAGGTAGCGGCTCTGGCTAGACTCGGGCAGGTGCGCCCCTTGATCTCGGACCCGTATGCCGAACTCGGCCGGGACTACGCGCGATCGAGACGCCCGGATCCCCGCATCGCCGCCGCCGTCACCGCCGCTCTCGGCGACGCGCGCTCGGTGGTCAACGTCGGGGCCGGAGCCGGTTCCTACGAGCCGGAAGACCGCGACGTGGTGGCCGTCGAGCCGTCGCGGCGGATGATCGCGCAGCGTGCGTCCACCGCGGCCCCGGCCGTGCAGGCGTGCGCGGAAGGGCTGCCCTTCCCCGACAGTGCCTTCGATGCCGCCCTGGCGGTGCTGACCGTGCACCACTGGACGGACGTGACCGCCGGGCTGGCCGAGCTGCGACGCGTGTCCCGCCGCCAGGTGATCGTGACCTGGGATCAGGCGGTGTTCGCGCGGTTCTGGCTGGTGCGGGACTACCTGCCGGAGATCGCCGAACACGAAAGCAGGCTGGCCTGTCTCGACAGGGTCGTCGAGGAACTGACCGCGGCAGGGCAGACTCCCACGGTGGTTCCGCTGCCGGTGCCGTCGGACTGCGTCGACGGGTTCCTCGGCGCGTATTGGCGCAGGCCCGAGGCCTACCTGTCCGAGCGCGTGCGTGCGGGGATGTCCGGGGTGGCGCTGCTGGACCAGAACGTCGTCGCGACGGCGGTCGAGCGGCTGCGCGCCGATCTCGCGGACGGGCATTGGCACCGGCATCACGTCGGCCTCCTCGGCCGGACGGAACTCGACCTCGGGTACCGGCTCGTCACCACGTGATTCAGCCAGGTGGCGGAGCTGAGATGCCCCAGGCAAAGGGCTATACGCATGAACCCGCTCCGGCCGAAGGCCCCGCGATCGCGGTGGTAGATCGCGGACGCGGGTTCCTCCAGATGATTCAGTACACAGTGGACGCCTCTCGCGACGTGAACGGCGGTCGACCGCGGCTGCGAGGCATGATATTCATGGCTTTCGTGACGGCAGGGGACGGGAGCGGCATGACGGCGGAGTACTTCGTGGTCCGTGGCCAGGTGGAGAAGGGCGATCAGCGGGGCAGGGAACTGGGCTTCCCGACCGCCAACATCGCGCTGCGCGACCAAGACGGCCAAGTCGGCGACGGAGTGTGGGCGGGCTGGGCCGAACGCGCCGACGGCACCCGGATCGCGGCGGCGGTCTCGGTCGGCAGGCGGCCGACCTACTACGGCGCGGACGGCTACCGGCTCGTCGAGGCGCATCTGCTGGACTTCAGCGGCGACCTCTACGGCGAGGTGCTGACCGTCTGGCTGGGCCACCACCTGCGCGAGCAGGAGGCGTACCCGTCGTCGGAGGCGCTGATCGTCGCGCTGAACAAGGACATCACCAACGCCGCGAAGTGGGCCGCGGACAACCCGGCAGAGGGCCTGCCGGACGTGGGCACCGCCGAGGCGGGCGTCGTGCGCCGCGTCCCGGTCTCGTAAGTGGCCTTCGCGACACACCCCAGAGGTCAGACGGCGGCGCCCAGCAGCATGTAGCCCATCCCCAGCCCCATGATCACCCGGCACACCCGCCGCGACATCTGACCGGACTCCTCCGCGCCCCGCGCCGCGAGTACCCCCGCGCGCACGGCGTCCGCCGCGAAATACGCGGCCACGGCACCGAAGATCAGCGAAAGCCACAGTGCCGAAGTGCCACCGGGGCCGGACATCACCAGCCACGGCCCGTGGGTGACCTCGCTGTGCGGCATGAACGTCACCATGAACAGCATCGCGGTGGCGGAGACGGCGTGGTGCCCGCACGAGGCGTGCCCGGACCGCCGCCCCTTCCACCACGAGACGGCGAACCAGCCCGCGGTCAGCGCCAGCACCGCCTGCCAGCCCGCCGCCGGGATCGGGCCACCGACCGGGGACCGCATCGCGACCATGGCGACGACGAGCAGCAGTTCGGCCAGGTCGCCGTTGCGGACCGCCGCGCCCTGCCTGCCGTAGTCCAACCGGACGAGTCTCAGCACGCAGGGCAGGACGAGCGCGGCGAACACCGCGGTCAGGGTCCACGCGACGACGATTGGTCCGGACATGGCACCTCCCGGCCGGTAACCCTTTCACCGTGGCAGGTACCGCTCTAGTACACCATCGGGCATTGAGGTGATGTCAGCCCGCGGTCAGGACCAGTCCGCTCGTGGGGACGCCGGTACCGGCGGTCACCAGCATCCGTGACGCGCCGTCGACCTGGTTGACGGCGTCGCCCCGGAGCTGCCGGACGCCCTCGGCGATCCCGTTCATCCCATGGATGTAGGCCTCCCCCAGCTGCCCGCCGTGCGGGTTGAGCGGGAGTTTCCCGTCGAGTTCCAGGGTTCCGCCGCCGATGAAGTCCTTGGCCTCGCCCTTCCCGCAGAAACCGAGTTCTTCCAGCTGCATCAGGACATAAGGGGTGAAATGGTCGTACAGCACGGCCAGGTCCATGTCGCCGGGCCCCAGCCCGGACTGCTCCCACAGCTGCCGTCCCACGACACCCATTTCGGGCAGCGCCGGGAGATCGTCACGGTAGTAGCTGGTCATCACGTACTGGTCCGGCCCGCTCCCCTGCGCGGCCGCCGCGATCACGGCAGGCCGGTGCGGCAGGTCACGCGCCCGCTCGGCGCTGACGATCACCAGGGCGACCCCGCCGTCGCTCTCCTGGCAGCAGTCCAGCAGGTGCAACGGCTCGGCGACCCAGCGGGAGGCCTGATGATCTTCGAGCGTGATCGGTTTGCCGTAGAACCACGCCTTGGGGTTGGTCGCCGCGCGGGCACGGTCGACGACGGCCACCTTGCCGAAATCCTCGCTGGTCGCGCCGTACTCGTGCATGTACCGCCGGGCGAGCATGGCGACGGTCGCGGCCGGGGTCGCGATCCCCATCGGGTAGTGGAACGCGTTGTCGACGCCGGAGGAGTTCACCTGCCCCGCCGCGGCCGAGGACACCTGCCCGAACCGCATGCCGGACCGTTCGTTGAACGCCCGGTACGCGACGACGACGTCCGCGACCCCGGTCGCGACGGCCATCGCGGCCTGCTGCACGGTCGCGGCCGCGGCCCCGCCGCCGTAATGGATCCGGCTGAAGAACTTGAGTTCGGGGATGCCCAGTTCCCGCGCGACGGCGATCTCGCTGTTGCCGTCCATGGTGAACGACACCAGACCGTCCACATCGGACGGAGTGAGCCCCGCGTCCTTCACCGCGCTCGATACCGCTTCCGCCGCCAGCCGCAGCTCACTGCGCCCGGAATCCTTCGAGAACTCCGTGGCACCGATACCGGCGATGGCCGCCCGACCGGACAGGGTCATCACTCGCCTCCCAGCGTCAGTGCCACGGTGCCCACCACGTGCTCACCGAGACTGTCCACACCGGACACCGAGACCACCACGTCGTCGCCGTCCCGTTCGGTGACCCGTCCGGTGAAGGTCAGCGTGTCGTAGGCGTAACAGGGCACGCCGAGCCGGATCTTGATCGACCGCACGAACGCCTCCGGCCCCGCCCAGTCGGTGACGAACCGCTGCACCAGGCCGGTGTCGGTGAGGATGTTGAGGAAGATGTCCTTGGACCCGCGTTGCACGGCGGCGTCGCGGTCGTGGTGGACGTCCTGGAAGTCCCGGGTCGCCAGCGCGGTGCTCACCACGAACGTCGGGGTGGCTTCGATCGTCAGCGGCGGCAGCTCGGTGCCGACCGAACAGTCCTTCATCGCGCGACCCTCCAAGCCGGCAGCGTCAGTTCCTCATCGATCTTCACGAAAGCCGCCTCCACCGGGAGTCCGATGTGGATGGTTTCGGGATCGGTGTCGAGCAGCTCACCCATCACCCGGACGCCTTCCTCCAGTTCGACGAGCGCGACCACGAACGGCAGATCCTTGCCGGGGACCTTAGGATGGTGGTGCACCACGTAGCTGTAGACCGTGCCCCGGCCGGACGCGACGACGTAATCCGGCTTCGCGCCGAGGTCGCCGTCCGGCGGCATCGGACCGGGCGGATGACGCAGGGTCTCGCCCCATCGCTGGATCCGCAGTTCCCCGTCACGCAGTCCTGCCCAGAAGAACTCGGTGTCCTTGCTGATCACCGGTCGCAGTACCGGGGCGGCCGCCTTGGCGGGCTCGGCTCCCGGCGGGCGGAACTTCAGCACCCGGAACACCATGTCCGCGACGGCTTCGTCGCCGACGTACCAGGTGGTCTTCGTCGTCACGAACCAGCCTTCGCCCAGCGCGGTGCGTTTCGGCCCGACGACACTCTCGAGTTTCGCGGTCGCTTCGACCCGTTCGCCGTGCCGGAGGTAGCGGAAGTAGTTCTGCTCGGAGTTCGTCGCGACGACCGAGGTGAACCCGGCTTCGTCGAGCACCTCCATCATCGCGCCGAGCGGATCGTCCGACGCCCTCGTCCAGTGCAGCCCGCCCATCGTCCATACCTGCGCCATCGCGGGCGGCGCGACGAGTCCCTTGTGGACACTCTTGGTGGCGAACTCTTCGTCCACGTACACCGGATTGCGGTCGCCGATGGCTTCGACCCAGTTGTTCACCATCGCCTGGTTGACCGCGTCGCGCGCGGCCCTCGGCGCGGATTCCCCGCGTGCGGCGATACGTTCGGCGGCCTCCTGGATGCTCATCGCGGCACCCTCGGCAGTCCGAGCCCGGCGGTGGCGATCAGCTCGCGCTGGATCTCGTTGACGCCGCCGCCGAAGGTCAGCACCAGATTGCGTTTGGCCACCACGTCCAGCCACAGCGCCAGTTCCGCGGTTTCGGCGTCGGCCTGGTCGCCGTGTCGCGCCACGATCTCCTCCAGTCTCCTGGCCAGCCGCTGGATGCGTTCGGAACCGAAGATCTTGGTGGCCGACGCGTCGGCCACCGCCACCGGCCCGGTCGCCGACGACGCCGCGACCTGCCAGTTCAGCAGTTCGTTGACCCGGGCGGTCGCCAGGGTTTCCGCGAGCACCTCCCGGACGTCGGGCAGCTCGAGCAACGGCGTGCCGTCCGGCGCTTTCCTGGACGCCGCCCACTCGCGGACGCGGTCGTGGAGACCGCCGATCCGCCCGGCGGGGCCGAGCATGACGCGTTCGTGGTTCAGCTGGGTGGTGATCAGCCGCCAGCCCTCGTTCTCCTTGCCCACCAACATGTTCGCGGGCACCCGGACGTCCGAGTAGTAGGTGGCGTTCACGTGGTGCGCGCCGTCGCAGGTGATGATCGGCGTCCACGAATAGCCCGGATCGCGGGTGTCCATGATGAGGATCGAGATCCCCTTGTGTTTCGGCGCGTCCGGCGCGGTCCGCACGGCGAGCCAGATGTAGTCGGCGTCGTGCCCGCCGGTGGTGAAGATCTTCTGGCCGTTCACGACGTACTCGTCCCCCTCGCGCACCGCTGTCGTGCGCAGCGCGGCGAGGTCCGTTCCCGCGTCGGGCTCGGTGTAACCGATGGCGAAATGCACCTCGCCGGCGAGAATCTTGGGCAGGAACAGGGATTTCTGCTCCTCGGTGCCGAACGCCTGCAGCGTGGGCCCGACGGTCTGCAAGGTCACCGACGGCAGCTGGACGTCGGCGCGGGCCGCCTCGTCGACGAAGATGTGCTGCTCGATCTCGCCGAAACCCCGGCCGCCGTACTGTTCGGGCCAGCCGACGCCGAGCCAGCCGTCGCGGCCCATCCGCCGCACGATCTCGCGGTACACCGGGCCGTGCCGCTCCCGCAGCATCGCGCGCCGCTCGTCGGCGCTCACGAGCCCGGCGAAGTACTTCCGCAGTTCGGAGCGCAACTCGTGTTGCGCCGCGGTCAGTTCGATCAGCATCGGTTCACCCCGCCATCAGTTCGCCCAGACCGGCCAGCCGATACGAGGCGCCGCCGAGCGTTCGTCCCAGATCCTTGACCGCCGACGAGAACCGGTGCAGCGGATACGTTTCGTCCACGCCGATCCCGCCGTGCAGGTGATGGCAGACGGCCAGCGCCGCGGGCGCCTCGTCCGCCAGCCAGTACGCCGCGATGTCGAGCTCCGCCTCGGCGTCGAGCCCCGCCGCGAGCCGCCAGACCGCCGACCGCGCGGCAAGCTGGACCGTCCGCGAGGCGACGTAGACGTCCGCGATCTGTTGCGCCACAGCCTGGAACGCCGCCAGCGGACGCCCGAACTGCTCCCGTTCGCCGACGTGTTTCGTGGTCAGCGCGAGCGCGCCGGCGAGCAGCCCGTCGCCGAACGCCACGGCCCCCGCGAGCGCGAACCGGTGCAGCGTCGCGATCGACTCGCCGGGGCCGTGCCCGTTGAGGAGATCGGCGTCGGTGACGGTCACCGAATCGAGCGTCATCGTGTAATCCGGTGTGCCGGAAGAGGTTCTCGTCGGGGTCAGCGTCACGCCGTCCGCGCGGGGATCGACCAGGAAGACGCCGGTGCCGCCGGGCAACGAGGCGGGCGTCAGGATCCGGGTCGCCTCCGCCGCGAAGGGCACGCCGATCTTGACGCCGCTCAGGCGCCAGTCGCCTGCCGACTCCGCGACGGTCGCGGGCCGGGTGGTGAACGGCGCGGAAGGCTCGTGCAGGGCGGCGGTGAGCACGGCTTCGCCCGCGGCGACCGGCGGGAGCAGCGCCGAGCGCTGGTCCGGGCCACCGAGCGCGGCGACCGGCAGGACTCCGAACGCCAGCGACGCCAGCGCGGGCGTCGGCGAGGCGACGCGCCCGAGTTCGGTCAGCACCAAGGCGACCTCGGCGACGCCGAGGCCGTCACCGCCGAGTTCGGCGGGCAGCGCCAGCGCGAGCAGACCGGCGTCGGCGAGCGCGCGCCACGTGTCCGCGGGCTCGCGCTCCTTGCCGAGGACACGCGCGGCCAGCGCGGTGACCTCGGTCTGCGTCTCGTCGAACTGGAAGTCCACACTGGCTCCTCACCGGGGCGAACGGGCACAATATTGAAACCTGTTCTAGTCTTAACCGGAAGGAGGCGTGACGGCAAGGGGTGAGGATCTAGGAGGTGGCTTTGAGCAGTTCCGCGAGCGCGTCGGTGAAATGGTCGGCGAGCGGCCACAGGTCGCCGGTGAGTTCGCGCGCGCCGAGCAGGCCGACGTCGACCCTGCCCGCGTTGGACAGCACGGTGACGTTGAGCCCGGCGCCGTGGAACACCGGGCCGAGCGGGTAGAGCCCGGTGATCCGGCACCCCAGCAGGTACAGCGGCATCGGCGGCCCCGGCACGTTGGAGACCACCAGGTTGTGCACCACCGGATGCCGTTCGGCCAGGCGCAGCGCGGAATACGCGCGCACCGCGAGGCCGAACATGGTCGCCGCCGAGAACTGCGCCCAGTCCTGGAGCATGTCCGCGTCGATGTCGTGGTGGTGGTCCTTGGACAGCCGGTTGGATTCCGCGAGCATGAACAGCCGCGCGGCGGGGTCGTCGAGATGGGTCGGCAGCGACGCGAAGAACGCCGAGACCTTGTTGCTGCCGTGCTCGCGTTCGGTCCGGCCGTGCACCGACACCGGCACGGTCGCCACCAGCGGATCCTCCGGCAGCTCGCCCCGATCTCGCAGGAACTGCCGCAGCGCGCCGGCGACCACGGCGAGGACGACGTCGTTGACGGTCACCCCGAAGGCGTTCTTGATTCGTTTGACGTCGTCGAGATCGAGAGAGGAATAGGCGACACTGCGATGCGCGGTGATCGTCCCGTTGAACGACGTGCGCGGCGCCGTGAACGGGACTGGCATTCCCTTGCCCTGCAACGCTTTACCCAGCCATCTCGGCACGAGTTCGAGCAGGTCGGGGAGCAGTTTCACCAGCTCGGCCGGGCGTTTCGCGAACGACGTCAGCCCCGCGCCGAACAGCGCGCGTCTGCCGGGAACGCCCCCGTTGCGGCGTTCGTCCCGTGCGATCTCCGGCGGCGGGGCGTCCGGGTCGAGCCCGGCGAGAGAGGTGATCAGGCTGGCGCCGCCGACCCCGTCGACACTGGCGTGATGCATCTTCAACAGGACCGCGATCCCGCCGTCAGCCAGGCCTTCGATGACGTACAACTGCCAGAGCGGCTGTGCGCGGTCCAGTCGTTGTCCCGCGATGTGGGCGCAGAGTCCGGCCAGTTCCCGCCGGTCACCGGGCGCGGGTACGCCGATCCGGTGAACGTGGGCTTCGAGGTCGAAGTCCTCGTCCTCGACCCAGACCGGATGCGTCAGATTCCAGAGTGGATTGTGCAGCTTGCGCCGGAACGCCGGGATCAGCTCGACCCGTTCGGCCAGTTTCTCCTTGAAGCGCTCGAAATCGTAGCCGCCGGGCATGGTCGAACCGTCCAAGGTGAGCAGCCCGCACACGTGCAGTACCTGGGCCGGTGTCTCCAGGTAGAGAAAACTCGCGTCCAGACCACTCAATCTCTGCATAAGAATCACCTTAAGTGAACTTTGCAACAGGTTCTAGGCGGCCACCCGGCGGTAGGATCGGTGCCCATGCAGCCGAGTTTCGTCGTCCGTCAGGCGCTCCAGCTCGCGCTCACCGCGAACGCGCTGAAGCCGCCGAGAGGTGCACGTACAGCGATTCCGGCGTTCTTCGCGGGCTGGCTCACCGGGGAACTCGCTCCGCATCTGCTCGCGCTCACCGCCGCCGACGCGGCGGCGCATGTCGCCCGGCACCGGGGCGGGTCGAGCAAGACCGGGCTCGCCCTCGCGGCGGCGTCGGCGGCCGGGCTCGGCACGCTGATCGCCCAGTCCCAGCGGGCGCGCGACGAGATCGAGACAGCGCTCACCGAAGGCATCGGCGAGGCCTACGCCGACGAACTCGAGCACCCGCCGAGCCCGACCGACCTCGCGACACCGTGGGGCCAGCTGGCCATGCCGTTCCGCATGCGAGACCCCGACGTCCGGCGGACCCGCAACGTCGCCTACGCGCCCGGCGGGAAACGGTTCCTGCTCGACGTCTACGCCCCGCGCGAACCGGTCACCGGCGCGCCGATCCTGCTGCAGGTGCACGGGGGCGCCTGGGTGATCGGCAACAAGGACCAGCAGGGTCTGCCGCTGATGCTGCACATGGCCAAACGCGGCTGGATCTGCATCGCGATCAACTACCCGCTCTCCCCCGCCGCCCGCTGGCCCGCGCATATCGTCGCGGCGAAACGCGCGCTGGCCTGGATCCGCGACAACGCCGAGTCCTACGGCGGCGACCCGTCGTTCGTCGCCGTCACCGGCGGTTCCGCGGGCGGGCATCTCGCCGCGCTACTGGCCCTGACCGCGAACGACCCGGCGTTGCAGCCCGGCTTCACCGAAGCCGACACGAGCATCCAGGCGTGCGCCCCGCACTACGGCGTGTACGACTTCGCCGCGACCAGCGGACGACGCTCCAGCCAGGCCCGGCTGAAGACGCTGATCGCCCGGCACGTCTTCGAGGCGGACCGGGATCCGGTGAACTTCCTCGACGACTACATCGCGGCGTCTCCGCTGGACCGGATCACCGAGGACGCGCCGCCGTTCTTCGTCATCCACGGCGTCCACGACTCGTTGGTGCCGGTGGGCGAGGCCCGCGAATTCGTGCGGCGCCTGCGGGACAAGTCCCAGCGTGAGGTCGCGTACGCGGAGATCTCCGGCGCGCAGCACGCCTTCGACGTCTTCCCCTCGATCCGCAGCGCCCACGTCGTGCGCGGGGTGGAACGGTTCCTGGAGTGGAGCTATCGCACGTGGCGGCACCGGTCCAGCGGGTCGTGAGTGGCGTTTCGGGTTCTAACCCGAAACGCCACTCACGACCACCGCGCCCAACGCTCTCCGCCGGCTATTCGCAGGGCGGGTAGATCACGTCGGTCGGCCGGGCGGAAGACGGGCCGTCGACCCGCCAGCCTTCGCCGTCGCGCACAAACCGGTACCACCGTTCGTCACGGCCGTAGCGCAGTTGCAGATCGCCCTGGGTGATCCGGTTCCGCCAGGTCTTGGGCTCTTCCGGCAATCCCGACTCGGCGAGGTCCGCCCTGGCCTGGGCGAGCGGCGCCTGCCCCGGCCGCCACGCCTCCCGGACCACCGCCATCCCGCCCCGGCCCGCCTCACGCCAGGCCTGCGCCCACAGGGCCAGATCCCGCACCGCCACCCCGGCCGCTTCGGCGAGTTCGGCGATCACATGCGGGTCACTCGCCGCCGCGCGGCGCGCGAGGTCTTCCTCGAACGACAGCTCCACTTCACGCTCGGGCCCCATGACCAGCAGCTCCCAGGCCCTCGCGGCGGCGTCGGCCGCCAGTTCGACGAACATTTCGCCGCTCCAGCCGGTGCGGTGCGGCGGGTCGACGTCGAGGACCGCGGGCGGTCCGACCGTGCCCGGGACAGCCGGCCGCGGCGGGAGCGCGGCGATCCGCCGGGTGTACGCGCGTTTCGGGTCCACTCCGGGCGCGGCGGGGGCGCGCACCCGCTTGCCCGGCTCGCTCGCGGGCGCGCGGCGGGACCTCAGTTCCGCGAGCACGGCCTCCCTCGGCCTGCCGCGCAACAGGAACAGCACGAACGGATCGGCGTCGACCTCGTCCGCGACCAGGTAGTACACCGCGGCGACGTGCTTGCACGGGTTCGCGCTGTCGGGACAGGAGCACTTCGGGCGCAGATCTCCGGGACCCGGCAGCAGATCCGCGCCGGCGGCTCGAGCGTCCTCGGCCAGCTCACCGGGCAGCTCGCCGTCGAGGAGGGCGGCGACGTGCCCGAGCCGGGAGCCGACCATCCCGAGCAGGCTCTCCCACTGCTGTCCGGTGAACGCCCGCATGTGGATGGTCACCCGGTACGGCACCGCCCGGCTGCCCTGCACCCAGGCCGTCACCTCGCCCTCGCCGACCGCGAGCTTGCTGACCGTGCCCTTGCGCGCGTACGTCCGCCCGCGCGGCAAGCGGTTCGGATCGAGTTTGGCGCGTTCCTCCAGGGCCTCGACCCACGCCTTACCCCACCACGTGTTGCCGAAGGTGCGCCGTTTCCGCCCTGTCGCGCTCGGCATCAGGTCCCCCCAAGCCGGACGAGGTCGGCGAGTTCGTCGTCGGACAGTTCGGTGATCCAGTTCTCGCCCGCGCCGATGACCGCGTCCGCCAGCCCGCGTTTCGTCTCCAGCACCTTGGCGATGCGCTCCTCGAGCGTGCCCTCGGCGATCAGCCGGTGCACCTGGACCGGCCGGTCCTGCCCGATCCGGTACGCGCGGTCGGTGGCCTGGTCCTCGACCGCCGGGTTCCACCAGCGGTCGTAGTGGATCACGTGGGTGGCCTTGGTCAGGTTGAGCCCGACCCCGCCCGCCTTGAGCGAGAGCAGGAACACCGGCACCTCGCCGGCCTGGAACCGGGCGACCATGTCCTCCCGGACCTTGGGCGTGCTCGACCCGGACAGCAGCATCGTCGGCAGCCCGCGTTCGGCCAGGCGTTTCTCCAGCAGGCGGCACAGCTGGACGTACTGGCTGAACACGAGCACACTGTCGCCCTCGTCGAGGATGACGTCGAGCAGCTCTTCGAACGCGGCGAGCTTGCCGGACCGGCCGTGCAGCACCCCGGGTTCCTTGAGGTACTGCGCCGGATGGTTGCAGATCTGCTTGAGCTCGGTGAGCAGTTTGAGCACCTGCCCACGCCGGGCCACGCCGTCCAGCTCGCGGATCATCGCGAGGTTCTCCCGGACCACGGCCTCGTACAGCGTCGTCTGCTCGGCGGTGAGCGGGACGAACCGGTCGGTCTCGGTCTTGCGCGGCAACTCGGGGGCGATGTCCGGATCGGTCTTCTTGCGGCGCAACAGGAACGGCCGGACCGTCGTGGCCAGCCGTTCGGTGGCGGCGACGTCACGGTCGCGTTCGATCGGGCGGGCCACCTTGCGGCGGAACCCGTCGAGCGAACCGAGCAGGCCCGGCGTCGTCCAGTCGATGATGGACCACAGTTCGGTGAGCCGGTTCTCCATCGGCGTCCCGGTCAGCGCGACCTTCGCGGCGGCCGGGATCTTCCGCAATTCCTTGGCGGTGGCCGAAAGCGGGTTCTTGACGTGCTGCGCCTCGTCGGCGGCGATCATCCCCCAGTCCACTTCGGACAGTGTTTCACGATCCCGGCGGAGGACGCCGTACGTGGCGAGCACGACTTCGTCCGGCGCGACCTCGTCGAGATGCCGCCCGCCACCGTGGAACCGGCGTACCGGGATGTCCGGCGCGAACCGGGCGAACTCACGTTCCCAGTTGCCCAGCAACGACGTCGGGCACAGGACGAGGGTGGGGCCTTCGCCGAGGGGACGGCGGTGCAGGTGCAGGGAGATGAGCTGGATCGTCTTGCCGAGCCCCATGTCGTCGGCGAGGCAGGCGCCGAGACCGAGGCCGGTCATCGTCGCCAGCCAAGCCAGCCCCGCCTTCTGATAGGGCCGCAGGGTGGCCTTCAGATCCGCGGGTTGCTCGATCGGTTCCGCGGCGCTTTCCCGGATTCGCTGGAGCAGCCCCGTCAGCGCCGATGGCGCGGTGAACTCGACCTTTTCGCCGTCCAGCTCCAATTCGCCGGTGAGCGCCGCGGCGAGCGCCTCGGCCCCGGACAGCTTCTTCGCGCGGTGAGCACGCACCTTGGCGAGCAGGCGCGCGTCGACCTTGACCCATTTGCCCCGCAGCCGTACCAGCGGCCGCTTCGCCTCCGCGAGCGCCGTGACCTCGGCGTCGGTGAGGTCCTCGTCGCCGAGGCTCAGCCGCCAGCGGAACTGAAGCAGGCTCTTGAGCGTGAACTCGGGCCCGGTGACACTGCCAGGGGCCTGCGTCGCGCTCGCCTTCGCCTTGAGCTCGCCCGCGAAGAGGTCCTTTGGCCACTGCACTTCGATGCCGGCGCCGCCCAGCGCCGCGTCCCCGTGGGTCAGCAGGTCGACGACCTCGTCGTACTCGAGTGTCAGCCCGGTCGGCGCGGCGGACCGGAGCATGCGGCCGAGCGGCGCCCATGCCCTGGCGCCCCGGCGGAGGCCGAGCAGCAACTGCGTCTCGACCTGCTCGCCCATCCGTTCCAGCACCGCTTCGGGCGCGTCCCACAGCGTCGCCGCCTCGACGATCAGGCTCGGATCCGCGGCACTCCGCACCGCGAGGACCGCGGCGAACGTGGGTTCTTCTTCGGGGTTCTCGGGCTCGTGCACCTCCATGCGCAGGACGAGATGCGCGCCCTGCGCCTGCCGGGCGCTCAGTTCCGCCAGCCACGCGGCACCGTCCGGCCCGACCAGCGTCGGCTCGGTCGCGGCGAACGCCGGACCGCCCGCCGCGACGCTCGCGGCGGGCGTGCGGACCAGCACGTCCGCCGTCGCGTCCCAGAGCGCGCGGATCAACGACTCCGGCGAATGCAGGCGGATCCGCTTCAGCCCGGACAACGGCAGCGCGTGCGCCTCGGGAGGCAGCGCGGCGGCGAGCCCGCGCAGCATCTCCTCGTCGGCGACGTCGAGCGGCCCGACCCGCCACGAATCCACCCCGCCGGGTGAGGCCGCGGGCAGCAGCCTGCCGCGGGCGATGAGGTTCACCCCGGCTTCGGTGACGGCCGACCACGCGGCGATGGCCGGGCTCAAGTCGCCGTCCGCGGTGAGCAGCCGCGGAATCGCGCGTGACAACGGGACGAGTGCCGCGTCGACCTTCGTGCGCCGGAAGACCTTCCCCACCGGCAGCACGAGTTCGATCGCGGTGTCACCCGCTACGCCGTCTCCCCAGAGCGCCAGCACGCCGTCCCGCGGGGGATCCGAGGGGACGAAGGTGGCCTGGGTTCCTGTGCCGAACTCCACGCCCAGCACGCTAGAGCACCGGACCGACAGGCCGCGGGCGGCGGTGCTATGAAAGGTCCTTTCCTTGCAAAATTTGCAAGGAAAGGACCTTTCATAGCACGCGGAAGGGGCGTGACCGGGACTTTCACGACCCGGCTTTCAGGACCGGGGCAGCCCCAGCAACCGCTCGGCCGTCAGCGACAGCAGCACCTGAGTCGTCCCGCCCGCGATACTGAGGCACCGGGTCAGCAGGAACTCGTGCTGCGCGGGGTCGCCGGCGACGAGCGCGTTCTCCCCCAAAGCCTCCAGCGCGAACTCCGCCACAGCCTGCCGATGCCGCACACCCAGCAGCTTGCGCACACTCGACTCGGCACCCGGATCCTGGCCGTCGAGCCGCCGCAGCGTCGCCCGCAGGTCCAGGACCGAACACGCGCTGCCGTCGGCGATCAGCGCGCCGAGCCGCTCCCGATCGGCGTCGTCGCCCAGGGTGGCGAGCAGATTCTCGACCCCCTCCCCCACCGCCGATCCGCTCCCGAGGGCGACGCGCTCGTTCGCCAGCGTCGTCCGCGCGAGCCGCCAGCCGCCGTCGACCTCCCCGACCACCATCTCGTCCGGGACGAACACGTTGTCGAGGAACACCTCGTTGAAGACGGCGTCGCCGGTGATCTCGCGCAGCGGGCGTGTGCTGATCCCGTCCGCGGTCATGTCGACGAGGAAGTAGGTGATCCCCTTGTGCTTCGGCGCGTCCAGATCGGTGCGCGCCAGGCAGATCGCCCAATCGGCTTCGCGCGCGAGCGAGGTCCACACCTTCTGGCCGTTCAGCAGCCATCCGCCGTCGACGCGGCGGGCCGTCGTGCGGAGCGACGCGAGGTCGGAGCCCGCCTCGGGCTCGCTGAACAACTGGCACCAGGTGATCTCGCCGCGCAACGTGGGCGCGGCGAACCGTTCGCGCTGTTCCACCGAGCCGTGTTCCAGCAGGGTCGGGATCGCCCAGGCGCCGATCACCAGGTCGGGACGGCGGATGTCCGCGGCGGCGAGGGCGGCGTCGATCCGCAGTTGCTCGGCCGCGGCGGCGCCTCTGCCGTACGGCGCGGGCCAATGCGGGGCCAGCAGTCCCGAATCCGCCAATGCGACCCGGCGTTCCGGCTCGGGTAAGGCGGAGATTTCGCCTACCAGGTCACGGAGTCCGGTGTCCTCACCGACGTCGACGCTCAACGTCCGGCGGTCGCCGCGCAGCGCGAGTTCGGCCGCGCGACGACGCCAGCGGGCGGAACCACCCAGCCATTGCCGCAGCGCCACCGCGCGCCGCAGATAGAAATGCGCGTCATGCTCCCAGGTGAATCCGATACCGCCGAGGACCTGAATGCAGTCCTTCGCGTTGGCCACGGCCGCGTCGAGCGCGTAGGCCGCCGCGGTCGCCGCCGCGAGGGCGTGCTGCGCCGGGTCTTCGGCCGCTCTCGCCGCGTCCCACGCGAGCGCGTCGGTGGCTTCGGCCCGGCACAGCATTTCCGCGCACAGATGCTTGATCGCCTGGAATGACCCGATCGGACGGCCGAACTGTTCCCGCACTTTCGCGTACTCGACGGCGATCCGAAGACACCATCGTGCGATCCCCGCGGCTTCCGCGGCGCCGAGTGTGGCGGCGTGGGAATCCACTGGCAGCGCCTCGAAAACCGCTTCGGGCCGCACCTTCACGCACCGGACCCGGCCGACCGGCCGGGAGACGTCGAACGGCTCGCACCGCTCGATGTCCACTCCGGACGCTCCGGGTGGGATGAGCGCGGAGACGTCGCCGTCGGAGACCAGCGTCCACGCCGACGGGTGAACGTCGAGAGCCGGGCCCGACTGGCCGTCGACCACCGAATCCGCGATACGAAACCCGCCGCCCAGCACCACCGCCATCCTTTCGGTCCCGTCCGCGAGACCGGGCAGGATCTCCTTGACGGCCTGGGGAACCGTCGCGAGCAACGCGCCGCCCAACGCGGTCCCGAGGACCGGACCGGGCACGAGTGCTTCGGCCGCTTCGGCGAGCCCGGCGGCCAGATCGGCCAGCGTGCCGCCTGCCCCGCCGACGTCTTCGGGAATCGCCACGCCGAACAGGCCGAGTTCCGCCAGCCCTGGTGGCGGCTCGGTGATCCGGCCACTTCGGACGGCGTCGACGGGACGGGCGGAAGCCGCCCAAGCGCGGATCGACGCGGCCAGGGCCGCCTGTTCCTCGGTGAGCGCGATCGACACGGGTGAGACCTCCTCGCCGGACCTACCCGCGAGTGTAGAACGTGTTACAGTTTCTTGCCCAGTGGGTCACGTCTTGAACAGTTCGTCCGCTTAGGTACGCTACGCGGGGAAAGTGGAACAAGTTCCGAAGATCGGTTCGACGAAGGGGGACGTGGCGATGCCAGGGAAGGCCAAGGCACCCACGAGCGCGAAGGCGCGAAGCGGCAATGGTCTCTCCGCGCTGGGCGGCGAGGAACTCGGCTCCGCGGCACAACGCGACCGGCGGCGCCGCATCATCGACGCGACCCTCACCCTCGCCGCGAAAGGCGGGTACGACGCGGTCCAGATGCGCGCGGTCGCCGAGAAGGCGGACGTCGCGCTCGGCACGCTGTACCGCTACTTCCCCTCGAAGATCCACCTGCTGGTTTCCGGGCTCGCCAGGGAATTCGAACGCGCGCAGGAGAAACTCGACCGCGCGGCGATCCCCGGCGATACCCCGAGCGAACGGCTGATGTTCGTCCTCGGCCGCAACACCCGGCTGATGCAGCGGGACCCGCACCTGACCGAAGCCATGGTCCGCGCGTTCATGTTCGCCGACACGACCGCCGCCGCCGAGGTCGAGCAGGTCGGGCGGCTGATGGAGAACATGTTCGCCAAGGCCATGGGCATCGAGGACCCGACCGAGGCCGATCGCGACATCTTCCACGTCATCGCAGACGTCTGGATGGCGAATCTGGTCGCCTGGGTGACGCGGCGCGCGTCGGCGGCCGACGTCGCGAACCGGCTCGAACTGTCGGTGCACCTGCTGCTGGACAAGAACGTCTGACCCGACGCTTCCCGTGCGATGAAGGGGCCTTTCATAGCAAATTTCGCTATGAAAGGCCCCTTCATCGCAGCGCCGAGGCGGGTCAGGCGGTCAGCTTCGGCAGCACGTCCCGTCCGAAGGTCTCGATGAACGCGTCCTGGTTCCGGCCCACGTTGTGGATGTAGATCCTGTTGAACCCGGCGTCGACGTACTTCTGCAGCGCCGCGCGGTGCACGTCCGGATCGGACGAGACGACCATGCGGCCCTCGAAGTCCTCACGCCGCACCAGTTTCGCCATCTGCGCGAAGTCGAACGGCGAGCGGATGTCGGCCTTCGGGAACTTCATGCCGCCGTTGGGCCACTGGTCGAGCGCGTTGGCCCACGCCGTCTCGTCGTCCTCGGCCCACGACAGGTGCACCTGCAGCAGCTTCGGCATCGAGTCCGGGTCCTTGCCGGCCTTCCGCGCGCCGGTGCCGAAGTTGTCGAGGATCCCCGCCAGCTTCTCGATCGACGCGCCCGGCGTGATCAGCCCGTCCGCGAGCTCACCGGTCTTGCGCGAGGTGTACGGACCGGCCGACGCGATGTAGATCGGTGGCGGCTCGTCCGGCAGTGTCCAGAGCCGGGTGGTGTGCAGTTTGAAGAACTCGCCGCTGTGCTTGACGTCTTTGCCGGTGAACAGCTTCCGGATGATCTCGAGCGCCTCGAACATCCGCCGTACGCGCTCGGGTGCTTCGGGCCAGTAACCGCCGATGATGTGCTCGTTGAGCGCTTCGCCGGAGCCGATGCCGAGCCAGGTCCGGCCGGGGTACGTCGCCTCCAGCGTCGCCGCGGCCTGCGCGACCATCGACGGGTGGAGCCGGAACGATGGGCAGGTCACGCCCGGCCCGAGGTCGCCGGTGGTGTTCTCCGCCAGCGACGCGAGCACGCTCCACACGAACGAGGCTTCACCCTGCTGAGGGACCCACGGCTGGAAGTGGTCGGCGGCCATCTGGCCGGAGAATCCGTGCTGTTCGGCCAGCGTCGCCAGCCGGATCGACTCGCGCGGCGAGAACTGCTCCAGTGCCGCGGCCAAGCCGATTTGAACCTCAGTCACGCCTGCTGCCCCTTTCGAAAGCTCTCGGCGACCTTCGCGAACTGGTCGAGTCGTTCCAGTGTCGCCGCTTCGGGCTCGGTCGGCAGGAAGAGCGTCGCCTCGTCGACGCCGCCCTCGGCCAGCCTGCCCAGCGCGTCCTCTTCCGGGGTGGCACCGAAGGCCGAGAACTTGAGGTCACTACGGCCCTTGTCCGCCAGCCTTTGACGAGCCCGGCGAAGCTCCTCCGGCGGGGTGTGGGCGTGCGGCAGCCAGCCGTCCCCGTACTTGGCGATCCGCTCCATCGCCTTCTGCCCCGCGCCACCGATGTAGATCGGCGGATGTGGCTTCTGCACCGGCTTCGGCCACGCGAAGATCGGATCGTAGTCGATGTGCTCGCCGTGGAATTCGGCCTCGTCCTTCGTCCAGATCTCCTTCAGCGCCGCGAGTTGCTCGTCGACGAGCGCGCCGCGAGTGCGTGGATCGGTGCCGTGATTGCGCATTTCCTCCCGGTTCCATCCGACGCCGACGCCGAAGACGAACCGGCCTCGCGAGACCAGGTCCAGCGAAGCGACCTCTTTCGCCGTGTGGATGACGTCGCGTTGCTGCAGCAACGCGACGCCCGTGCCCAGCTTCAGGTTCGAAGTGGCCCCGGCGGCCGCCGTCAACGCGACGAACGGGTCCAAGGTCCGGTAGTACACGCGCGGCAGTTCGCCACCGCCCGGGTAGGGCGTTTCCCGGCTGACCGGGATATGCGAATGCTCCGCGATGTGGAGCGAGCTGGACCCGCGCTCTTCGGCGGCCGCGGCGAGGACGTCCGGTCTGATGCCTTCATCGGTGATGAAGGTGGCGACTCCGATCTCCATGTCCAGCAACTACCCGGACACGCGCCGCGATATTCCCAGGCCGCTACACGTTTCGCCGGTACTGCCCGCCCACCTCGAAGAAGGCCTCGGTGATCTGGCCGAGCGAGCACACCCGCGCCGCGTCCATCAGGACACCGAACAGGTTGCCGCCCCGGGTCGCGGCCTCGCGCAGTGTCTTGAGCGCGACCTGCGCCTCGGCCTGGTGCCGGTGCTGGAAGTCCTCGAGCCGCTCCAGCTGCGAACGCTTCTCGTCCTCGGTCGCCCGCGCGAGTTCGACCTCGACGTCGTTTTCGCCGCCGTTCGGGTTGCGGAAGGTGTTGACGCCGATGATCGGCAGTGTGCCGTCGTGCTTCTGGCGTTCGTACAGAATCGACTCGTCCTGGATCTTGCCGCGCTGGTAGCCGGTCTCCATCGCGCCCAGCACGCCGCCGCGTTCGGAGATCCGGTCGAACTCCAGCAGCACGGCCTCTTCCACCAGATCGGTCAGCTCGTCGATGATGAACGAGCCCTGCAACGGGTTCTCGTTCTTCGACAGGCCCCATTCCTTGTTGATGATCATCTGGATGGCCATCGCGCGCCGCACCGAGCTCTCCGACGGCGTGGTGATCGCCTCGTCGAAAGCGTTGGTGTGCAGGGAGTTCGCGTTGTCGTAGAGGGCGCACAGCGCCTGCAGCGTGGTCCGGATGTCGTTGAAGCTCATCTCCTGCGCGTGCAGCGACCGGCCGGAGGTCTGCACGTGGTACTTGAGCTTCTGCGAGCGCTCGTTGGCGCCGTAGCGCTCCCGCATCGCGACCGCCCAGATCCGGCGCGCGACCCGGCCCAGCACCGAGTACTCGGCGTCCATGCCGTTGGAGAAGAAGAACGACAGGTTGGGCGCGAAGTCGTCGATGTCCATCCCGCGCGCGAGGTAGCTCTCGACGTAGGCGAAACCGTTCGACAGGGTGAACGCCAGCTGCGAGATCGGGTTCGCCCCGGCCTCGGCGATGTGATAGCCGGAGATCGACACCGAGTAGAAGTTCCGGACGCCGTGCTCGATGAACCATTCCTGGATGTCGGCCATCATGCGCAGGCTGAACTCGGTGGAGAAGATGCAGGTGTTCTGCCCCTGGTCCTCCTTGAGGATGTCCGCCTGCACGGTGCCGCGGACGTTGCGGAGCGCCCACTCGCGCAGTTCGGCGGCCTCGGCGTCGGACGGCTCGCGGCCGTGCTCGGCCTTGAACGCCGCCATCCGCTGGTCGATCGCGGTGTTGAGGAAGAACGCGAGGATCGTCGGCGCCGGGCCGTTGATCGTCATCGACACCGACGTGCTCGGCGAGGTCAGGTCGAAACCGTCGTAGAGCACCTTCATGTCTTCGAGCGTCGCGATGGAGACGCCGGAGGTGCCGACCTTGCCGTAGATGTCGGGCCGGGTGTGCGGGTCGTGCCCGTACAGCGTCACCGAGTCGAAGGCGGTCGAAAGGCGCTTCGCCTCGGAGTCGGCCGAAAGGAGCTTGAACCGCTTGTTGGTGCGGAACGGGTCGCCCTCGCCCGCGAACATCCGCGCCGGGTCTTCACCCTCGCGCTTGAACGGGAAAACGCCCGCGGTGTAAGGGAAGTAACCGGGAAGGTGCTCGCGGCGCAGGAACGACAGCAGCTCGCCGGACTCGGTGTAGCGCGGCAGCGCCACGCGCGGGATCCGGTTGCCGGACAGCGTGTCGCGCCAGAGCTGGGTGCGCAGTTCCTTGTCGCGGATCTTCACGACCAGCTCGTCGGCGCGGTAGGACTTGGCGAGTTCCCGGAACCGGGCCAGCAGCTTCGTCGTTTCACCGTCCACATCGGACTCGGCGGCGGCGAGCAGGCCGTCGAGCGCGTCGGTGCTCGCGTCGGCGGCGGCCAGCGCCTCCTTGGCGGCGGCGAGGTGCTCGCGTTTGCGCAGGGCGGCGACCTGCTGCTCGGTCTTGGCGTGGTAACCCCGGACGGTCTCGGAGATCTCCGCGAGATAGCGCGTCCGGTTGGCCGGGATGATCGTGCTGGCGTCGGTGGACACCTTGCCCTCGACCTTCGGGAGCACGCCTGCCGAGACGGTCAGGCCACGCTCGGCGAGGGTGTCGCGCAGGTGCTGGTAGAGCGCGGTGACGCCGTCGTCGTTGAACTTCGCGGCGCTGGTGCCGTAGACCGGCATGTCCTCGGGCGAGGAGCTGAACGCCTCGCGGTTGCGCACGAGCTGGCGCGCGACGTCGCGGCGGGCGTCTTCGGCGCCGCGGCGCTCGAACTTGTTGATCGCCACCGCGTCGGCGAAGTCGAGCATGTCGATCTTCTCCAGCTGCGACGCCGCGCCGAACTCCGGCGTCATGACATACAGCGACTGGTCCACGTAGTCGACGATGCCGGCGTCGCCCTGGCCGATACCGGGCGTCTCGACGATCACCAGGTCGAATCCGGCGGCCTTGCACGCGAGGATGGACTCGGAGAGCCCGCTGGGGATCTCGCCGCTGGTGGTCCGCGTGGCGAGCGAACGGAAGTAGACCGGGCTGCCGTCGAGGCAGTTCATCCGGATGCGGTCGCCGAGCAGCGCTCCCCCGCCCTTGCGGCGCGACGGGTCGACGGCGAGCACGGCGATGCGGAGCTTGTCCTCCTGGTCCAGCCGGAACCGGCGGATCAGTTCGTCGGTGAGCGAGGACTTGCCGGAACCACCCGTCCCGGTGATGCCGAGGACCGGCACCGTCCGCGACTTGGCGGCCTCGGTGATCTTGTCGAGCGCGTCCTGCGGCAGCGCCTCGCGCTGAAGCTGCGTGATGACCCGGGACAGCGCCGGGATGTCCCCCGAAAGCAGCTTGTCCAGCGAGCCGGGCGACTGCGCGGACAGGTCCGTGTCGCAGGCCTTGATCATCAGGTTGATCATGCCCGGGAGGCCCATCTCGTAGCCGTCCTCCGGCGAGAAGATCCGCGCCACGCCCCGGGAGTGCAGCAGGTCGATCTCCTCGCGGACGATGACCCCGCCGCCACCGCCGAACACCTTGATATGCCCCGCGCCGCGCTCGTTGAGCAGCTCGACCAGGTAGCTGAAGTACTCGACGTGCCCGCCCTGGTAGGCGCTGATGGCCACACCCTGGACGTCCTCGGCGATGGCCGCGGTGGCGACCTCGTCGACCGACCGGTTGTGCCCGAGGTGCACGACCTCCGCGCCCTGCGACTGCAGGATGCGCCGCATGATGTTGATGGACGCGTCGTGCCCGTCGAAGAGGCTCGACGCCGTCACGAAACGAACGGGGTTCACGGGCCGGTGCAGGTCGCTGCTCATCCCTCCAAAATACTTGGACTTCCTACTGTTTTAAACCCATCCACTCGCGTGATGACGCTCTCACTCGTCCTTGACAGATCGACTCGCACCAGTATATTCAACCTAAGGGTTAAACAACCGATTGATTGAGCAGCGATGACCACTGATCAGCTCAGCGCCACGTTCGCCGCACTGGCGGACCCCACCCGGCGGGCGATCCTCGCCCGGCTGGCCACCGGCGAGGCCGGCGTCAACGAGCTGGCCGAACCCTTTCCGGTCAGCCTCCAAGCCATCTCCAAGCATCTCAAGGTCCTCGAGCGCGCGGGCTTGATCAGCCGGAGCCGGACCGCGCAATGGCGGCCCTGCCGGCTGGAGGCCGCCCCGCTCGGCGACGTCTCCGAGTGGGTCGAGCGCTACCGGCGCTTCTGGGAAGGCGGTTTCGACCGCATGGAAGAGCACCTCGCGGAACTGAGGAAAGGCGAACACAATGACTGAGACCGTCACCCTGCCGGAAGTCGTCTCGGCGGGCGAATGGCAGATCGCCCGAGACGCGTTGCTGGCCAAGGAAAAGGAGCTCACCCGCGCGGCGGACGCGATCGCCGCCGAACGGCGACGGCTGCCGATGGTCCGCTTCGACAGCACCTACGAATTCGACGGGCCCGAGGGCCGGGTCACCCTCCTCGACCTGTTCGAGGGGCGGCGGCAGCTGATCATCTACCACTTCATGCTCGCCCCCGGGCAGAAGGCGGGCTGCCCCGGCTGCTCGATGGTCGTGGACAACATCGGTCACCTCGCCCACCTGCACGCCCGCGACACCACGCTGTACGTCGTCGCGCCGGCGACACTGCCCGAGATCGAGCGGTACAAGGAGCGGATGGGCTGGACCGTCCCGTGGGTCTCGACCGCCGACGGCTTCAACCCGGACTGCGGCATCGACGGCGGGTTCGGCATCAGTGTCTTCCTGCGCGACGGCGACGAGGTGTACCGGACGTACTTCACCACCGGTCGCGGCGGGGACCAGCTGGTGGGAACGCTGCGATACCTGGACCTGACCCCGTTCGGGCGGCAGGAGGCCTGGGAGGAGTCCGGCCGCGGGACAGACGGCCCCGGGCACTGGTGGAAGCGGCACGACGAGTACTGAGCCCTGCCGCATTTAGTCCTCTGAATGCGCCCCGAGCGCATCGAGAGGACTAAATGCGGGAGGCATGTCGAGAACCCCGCGCCCGCTCCGACCCCTCGGTGTCCGGCGCCCGGAAGGCGGGCGCCACACCGGAGGGATCAAGCCATGCGCAAGCTCGTCTACGCCGTCCACACCTCGCTCGACGGCCGCATCGAAGGCCCGGAGGGCGAGTTCGACTGGACCACGATGGGCCCGGAGCTTTCCGCCCACTCCCAGGAACTGGTCGACCGCGCCGACACCTTCGTCTACGGACGACGGGTCTGGGACATGATGGCGTCGTACTGGCCGCAGGCCGAATCGATCTCCGACGACCCGCACGATCTGCGGTTCGCCCCGATCTGGCGGAAGACGCCGAAGATCGTCTTCTCCAGGACGCTGGAGAACGCGGACTGGGGCACCGAAGTCGTGGCGGGTGACCTCGCCGAACGCGCGGCCGAACTCAAGGGCAGGCCCGGTAAGGATCTGCTGCTGATGGGCGGGGCCGAGCTGGCCACCGCGCTCGCCGACCACGGCCTGATCGACGAGTTCCACGTCGTCGTGCACCCGGTGGTACTCGGCGGCGGCAAGCAGGTGTTCGCGGGCGGAGCGCGCACGGACCTGCGGCTGACCGGCACCCGGACGATGGACGGGCGCGCGGTACTGCTGACCTACGAAGCGAAGTGAGGTGAGGTGAACCCCCTGGGCGGCAGCCCCTACGCTGCCGCCGTCAGGTTCACCTCGCGTTGCTCGCGCGCAAGGCGATCCACTGCCGCATCGCGTACTCGACCAGCGTGATCAGTGTCTGCTTCGTCGACTCCCGTTCCCGGGCGTCGCAGCGGACGATCGGGATGTTGGGGTCGATCGACAGCGCTTCACGCACGTCGTTGATGTCGTGCTCGAGGATGCCGTCGAAGGTGTTCACCCCGACGATATAAGGCAGGCCCCGGTCCTCGAAGAAGTCGATCGGCGCGAACGAGTCGGCCAGCCGTCGCGTGTCGGCCAGCACCACGGCGCCGATCGCGCCGCGGACGAGGTCGTCCCACATGAACCAGAACCGCTGCTGCCCGGGCGTGCCGAACAGGTAGAGGATCAGGTCCGCGTCCAGGGAGACCCGGCCGAAGTCCATCGCGACCGTGGTGGTCGATTTGTTGGGCGTCTGGTCGAGGTTGTCGATCCCCCGACTGGCGTCCGTCATCATCGCCTCGGTGGTGAGCGGGACGATCTCCGACACCGAACCGACGAAGGTCGTCTTACCCGCACCGAAGCCACCCGCCACGACGATCTTCGCGGATGTCATGGTCGGGGGCGCGGTTTCCCGCGGTGCCTTAAAGCCGACGGAGTCCACTCAAAACCCTTTCCATCAACACCAGATGTGCCTCGGCGCCGTCATTGCCCGAAATCGTCTTGTGCACGCTGACCAGTCCCGCGTCCGCCGCGTCGCTGATCAGCACGCGCGCCACACCCAGCGGCACGCGCAGGGTCGCCGCGATCTCGGCGACCGAACGCGGGGTGCGGCACTCCTCGATGATCGAAACGCACTCGATCTGGTCCGCGGCGGCCGCGGGGAGGCTACCCGCGGCGACGTGGTCCTTGGTGGAGATGAGGGTCTCCAGCTCGAGAGCGTAGTTCGCCTTGGTCCGGCCCCCGGTGAGGGCATAGGGACGGACGATCGCCGTCTCTTCGAGCGGCGACGGCGCCTGCTCGAAGACGGCGGGCATGATGAACTCGCCGCTGGGCGGGCCCGGGTCGAAAAGACCACCTGGTCTCGGCCCGACGGCGCCTGCGCCGCTGTCGGGTGGAGAAGCAAGTGAGGTCACGCGGTCTCCTTGATCGGTCGGCTGCGGGACTGCCGATTCCCCGGTGGCGGGTGTTCCGCCCGCCCGGGAATCCTGAGGGTGCTTGTTCTTCTTGCGCTTCCGACGACCACGTCCCGAATCCAGGGTGAAGCCGTTCAGGACGTCGGCGAAGGTGCCGTCGTCCCGTGAACCGGCAGCATGGGCAGCCCCCGCGTGCGGAGGCTGGTGTTCACCCGTCCCCGGCGGTTCGCCGAAGGATCCGGACCCGGTGCTCATCGGGACATCATCCCACCGGTTCGCCGATCAGCGACCCACCGGCGCCCTGCAATTGTGCGCGAAGTTCCGGGGTGAGGATCTGGCCGACGCGATCGACGAGCATCGTCATCTCGTAGGCGACCTGTCCGATGTCGCAGTTCGGGGCGGCGAGGATGGCCAGGCAGGAACCGTCACTGATGGACATCAGCACCATGATGCCGAGTTCCATCTCGACGACGGTCTCGTTGACCGCGCCCGCCTCGAAACATCGCGCGGCGCCCTGGGTCAGGCTGACCAGGCCGGACGCGACGGCGGCCAGCTGGTCGGCCCGGTCCAGCGGGAGCCTGCTGGACGCGGTGAGCAGGAGGCCGTCCGCCGACACCACCACGGCGTGCGCCACTCCGGGTACCCGCTCGGCGAAGTCGTTGACCAGCCACCCGAACTGGTTCTGCTGGGGCTGGGCCGGGTTCGGCGAGGTCATTCACCCTCCAGGGTTTCGTGGTTGGCTTCGGTCGCCTGGGCCGTGCGGTGCCGTCCGCGCTGGATGCCCTGCTGGAAACTGCTCAGGCGACCGCGCACGTCGTGCGCGTCTCGCTGTGGTCGGGGGGTGACCGCCCCGGCGGGCGGTCCCGCGCTGCCCGGGAGCAGTTGCTCCCCGCGACGGCGCCTGGGTAATCCTGCCGAAGTCATCAGCGAGGGCACGGACTGGGACACCGCTTGGGCCGCTTTCCAGCCTTCGTCGGAGCCGAAGTTCCAGGCGTCCGTCCGCTCGGGGGCGGCGACCGGTTCCGGTTCCGGGCTCGCTGCCTGCGGTTTCCTGCTCGGCAGCGCGGCGGGCGGGACCGCCGGACGCGCGGCCGTCTCCGGCGCCTTCGACGGCTCGGGCGCCGCTGCCTGCTCGGCCTTCGCGTCCGGCTGGGCGGTGGCAGGCTTCGTGGCGACGGGCTCGGTGGTGGCCGGCGTGGCCTTGTCCGCCGCTTCCTTGCGTCCCCTCTTGACACCCTGCTGGAAGCTGCTCAGCCTGCCGCGCACGTTCGCCGGGTCGCGGACCGGCAGCTCCGCCTTGGCCGCGGGTTCGGCGGCCGGGATCGACGACGCCGCGCTACCCGGCAGAAGCTGCTCGCCCTTGCGGCGACGCGGCAACCCGGCCTGGGTGAACGTCGACGGGGCATTCTGGGAGACCTCCTGCACCGTGCGGAAGGCCTTATCGCTGGCGAAGTCCCAGGTGCGGGCCTCCTGCTCGGCGGTCGGAGCGGGCTCGGCCGTCTTCTTCTCTTCGGGTGCCTTCGTCCCCGGCTTCGCCTTCTTGCCCGCGGGCTTTTCCGGAGCGGGCGCGGGCGAACGGAACCACGCCGAGAGCATCTCGTCGAAGATCGGCGTCGTCTCCGACGCGGTGGGCGGCGGCGGGGTCGCCGGGGCCGGCGGCGTGGTCGCCTGGTTCCACCATTCGCTCAGCGTGGTGTTGTTCTTGGCCTCGAACAGTTCCTTGCCGCTGGGCAGATCGCCTTCCGCCGGGGCGGGCTTCTCCGCTTCCTTGGCGACCGGCTCGGGCTCGGCGGCGGGTTCCGGTTCGGGGCGGCGGGGTTCCGGCGCGGGCGGCGGTGTCGTCGTCTCGTCCCGGGGAATCGGGCTGAACAGCGCCGTTCCCGAAATCTCCAGATCGGACGGCGGCCGCGACTCCTTGGGACCGTGCCCGTTGACCGCGGGCTTGGTGTGGCCCGCCAGATCTTTCGCCGACGGCCACCGCTCCCCACCTTGCGAGGGCACGCCCGGCATCGCGGGGCGCGAACCGTTCGTGGGCCGCTGGCGGCGGGGCAGGCCGCCCGGCTGCTGCGGCGGCAGCGGCGCGAGGCGCTGGGTGATCGGGCCGGTGGCGGGGCCGGGGTCTCCCCCGGGCGGGGCCATCACCAGGTCCGCCGGGACCGAGACGGTGGCGCGCACGCCGACGATGTCCTTGCCGCCGTGCAGCGAGACACCGATGCGGTGCCTGCTGGCCAGCCGCCCGACCACGAACAGGCCCATCCGGCGCGAAGTGGTGAGGTCGACGTTGGGCGCCTCGGTGAGCCGGGCGTTGGCCTCGGCGACCTCGGCCTCGTTCATGCCGATGCCCTTGTCGAGGATGTCGATGCCGAACGAGCCGTCTTCGACGAGCCTGGTCGCGACCGTCACCTGGGTTTCCGGGGCGGAGAAGGCCGTGGCGTTGTCCAGCAGTTCGGCGATCAGGCGCATCAGATCGTTGGCCGCGTACCCGACCAGCCGCACCGGCGGCGGATTCTGCACGGTGACCCGCTGGTACTGCTCGATCTCGGACACCGCCGCGCGCACCACGTCGGTGGCGGAGACCGGCTGCCCGGAGCGCCTGCCCGGCTCGGCGCCGGAGAGGACCATCAGGTTCTCGTTGTTGCGGCGCATGCGGGTGGCGAGGTGGTCCAGCTGGAACAGCGTGGCGAGCTGGTCTGCGTCCTCTTCGTCGCGCTCCAGCCGCTCGATCAGCTGCAGCTGCCGCTGCACGAGGCTCTGGCTGCGGCGGGAGAGGTTGACGAACACGTTGCTGTAGCCGGTCCGCATCGAGGCCTGCTCGGTGGCCAGGCGCAGTGCCTGGTGGTGCACCTTGTCGAAGGCCCTGGCGACTTCGCCGATCTCGTCGTCGCCGCCGACCGGGACCGGCCGCACGTCGGTGCCCTGCGAGCGCCCCTCCTGGATGTTGCGGACCGCGTCGGGCAGCTGCTTTTCGGCGACGTCGAGCGCGCTGGCGCGCAACACCTTCAGCGAGCGCAGCAGCTGGCGGGTGATGAGGAAGACGACGGCGACGGCGAGCACCATCGCGCCGAACAGCAGGACCGCGAGCAGGCCCGCGCCGCTGCTGGCGTCGTCGACCAGTTCGGCCGACACCGCGCTCGTCTCGGCACCGAATTTGTTCGCGACCTCGCCGACCTTGCCGATCACCGCGGCCGAGGCGTCGGTCCAGCCCTGCGCGGACAGCGAGCGGAAGGCTTGCGCGGACGGGGTTCCCTGTTCACCGAGGGCAGTTTTCGCGAGCCTGTCACGGTTTTCCATCGCTTGGCCGGTGACGGCGGCGCTGAACTCCTGGCGCTGCTGTTCCGAAGCGGCGGCACGGAAGTCGGTGAGGCGGTCGGCCAGCCGGAGTTCGGCGGTGCGCACCTGGTCGAGCTCGCTCGGCGCGAGACTCGACCGGGCGATGCCGAAGGAGACCAGAGCCTGGCTCAGCGAGAGCTGTTCCTTCATCATGGCGAGGTCGTGCAAGGCCGTGGGGGTGCCACCGAGGACGTCCTGGCCGGCACCGGCCGCCAGCGCGGTGTCGAGAGCGAGCAGCGCGGTGGTGACGTCGGTGTACTCACCGATCGCCTGGACGGGGTCGAGCTGTCCGGACGAGGCCCGCTGCCGGATGTCGGGCAGCCTGTCGAGCTGAGCGGCGGCCGCTTCCCGCGCCTGACGGAGCGACGGCTCGTTCTCCACCGCCCGGGTCGCGGCGGCGCCGTAGAGAGGGATGGCGGTGTCGACGTCGGCGCGGGCCGAGGCGAGCTCGAGGGTCCCGCCGACGGTGCCGGCGGTCAGCCCCGCGGCGGACTGGGTGCGTTCGCGGCCGAGGCCGTCGGCGAGGGTGCGGATATGCCCGCTCAGCGCGACGAGCCGGTCCAGCCGCTGGTAGCCGTCGGACCGGCCGACCTGGCCGGCGATGGTGGCGATGCCCAGTGCGAGCGCGATGAGGATCGGCACCAGCGTCACGGCCGACAGCTTCACCGGCAGGCTCCAGTCCCGCCAGCGCACGAGCGTGCGCCAGCCGGTGGCCCACCGAGATGGCCGGGGAGTGCGTCCCAGCAGCTCCCCGACAGGCACTTGGCCTTCTCCTGCAACGGTCACGTAGGTGACTCCCTGTCCGGCGTCCTGGCACGGTCTGAGGCGCCCGTTCCCGTGAGGTACCTGCCTGCGGGGAACTCGGCCCCGGTCTGACCGCGTGATCGATCGCGACCTGAGGGACCCCGTCCGGGGATCCGGGTGTCCCCAGGAACCCCGGTCCACCTCAGGAGTTCTTGCACCTGCACGTGCAGGTCGCAACCTGCGAAGTGCATGGTCGTCGAGATCAACTTTTCTTTGCCAATCGATCACTGCGGGTCAGCCGGGCCAAAGAATCGTACACCAATCCCGGTGCCGTCAATTCTGTTCAGTACACGGCTGCTGACCAGCGAAAAGCGTGCGTCCGAACGATCTACCGGGCCGGAAAACCGCTCGCGCGTCACAAACGAGGGAATTCCGGTTACGGGTTGCGTGGATGCACAGGGTGCCCTAATCACCCGATCAGCCTACGTACGGTAGCCGCGTCGCCCGGTCGAACTACTTTCCGTGCCCCCAAAGGGTGGGTCAAGCCCAAATATGTGCCCGATGTTGTGGCCTTGCCGCCCAAGCCGGTTCGATATCGCCCCGACATGGTGATTTCTTTCGATACACCCGATGCGACGGGGGATCTTCCCCGGTCCGGGATGGCGGGCACGGTATCGGAACCCGCCCTGCCCTGGTAGCGAAACTACGATCTGTCACCAAAACGAGGGACAGAGCGTGGTCATCATCCGTCGTTTGCCGCAGTGGGCCGTTCGGGCGACGACCGCGCGTGACAACCCGGCTCACTATGACGAGTGATAAACCCGGTTTCATTCCGGCCGAAACGATTTCCCGAAACACTAATGGAAGGTAAAACCGAATACCGGCTCACGCCTTCGCGGAACCGGGGTCGCCTATTCAGAGCAGGTGAAGCCGTAGATAGTATGTGCGCTCCCCGTACCGCGCCACGGATGCAAGCCCCGGAGGAACCCATGCCCGACGTCGCGCGTCCTTACGCGGCGAGCAACGCCCTGGAGGACACCGGGCAGATGCCCGCGCTGTTCGTCCGCGAGCGCCAGCCCACTCCCCCGCCACCGCGCGCCACCGGCCCGGACTACGACCGGATCCAGCACGGCAAGGAGTTCGTCGCACTGCGCAAGACCTTCCGCCGGTTCGTGTTCCCGATGAGCCTGCTCTTCTTCACCTGGTACATGACGTTCGTGCTGCTGGCGGCCTACGCGCACGACTTCATGAGCCGGAAGGTATGGGGCGAGGTCAACGTCGGCATGCTGCTCGGGCTCGGCCAGTTCGCCAGCACGATCCTGATCACGATCGCCTACCTGAAGTTCACGAACAAGCGGCTCGACCCCAAGGTCGAGGCGCTGCGGGCCTCCGTCGGGGCGGGTGAGCGATGAGCATCCCCGACAACAACCCGGTGCTGAACATCGCGGTGTTCGCGCTCTTCGTCGCGATCACCCTGTACGTCGTGTACCGCGTCAGCACGCGTAACTCGTCCACTTCGGACTACTACGCGGCAGGCAGCGCCTTCACCGGGCGACAGAACGGCATCGCACTTTCGGGTGACTTCCTCTCGGCGGCGTCGTTCCTTGGTATCGCCGGGGCGATCGCGATCCACGGCTACGACGGCTTCCTGTACTCGATCGGGTTCCTCGTCGCGTGGATGGTCGACCTGCTGCTGATCGCGGAGCTGCTGCGCAACACCGGCCGCTTCACCATGGGCGACGTGCTGAGCTTCCGGATGAAGCAGCGCCCGGTCCGCGCCGCGGCCGCGACGTCGACCCTGGTGATCTCCTTCTTCTACATGCTCGCGCAGATGGCGGGCGCCGGCGGCCTGGTGGCGCTGCTGCTGGACATCCACGGTGGTATCGGCCAGGCGCTGGTGATCGGCGTCGTCGGTGTCGTCATGGTGCTGTACGTGCTGGTCGGCGGAATGAAGGGCACCACGTGGGTGCAGATCATCAAGGCCACGATCCTGTTGCTGACCGGTGCGCTGATCACCGTGTTCCTGTTCGGCAAGTTCGGCTTCAGCTTCTCGAATCTGCTCGCGGCCGCCGCCGACAACAGCCCGCTCGGTGACGAACTGCTGGAGCCGGGCGGCTCGTACGGCAAGAGCGAGGTCACGAAGCTCGACTTCGTCTCGCTGGCACTGGCCCTGGTCCTCGGCGCCGCCGCGCTCCCGCACGTGCTGATGCGCTTCTACACGGTGCCGAACTCGCGCGAGGCGCGACGCTCGGTGGTGTGGGCGACCGCGTGCATGACGATCTTCTATCTCTGCACCCTGGTCATCGGTTTCGGCGCGGCCGCGCTGGTCGGCCCGGAGGCGATCAAGAACGCGCCCGGCGGGGAGAACTCGGCGGCGCCGCTGCTCGCGCTGAACATCGGCGGCACCCTCCTGCTCGGCATCGTCTCGGCGGTGGCCTTCGCGACCATCCTCGCCGTCGTCGCCGGGCTGACGATCACCGCTTCGGCGTCCTTCGCGCACGACGTGTACGCGAACATCTTCAAGCGCGGCAAGGCCGAGCCGGCCGCGGAGGTCCGGGTCGCCCGGCTGACCGCGGTCGCCGTCGGGGCGCTCGCGATCGTGGGCGGCATCCTGGCGAACGGGCAGAACATCGCGTTCCTGGTGGCGCTGGCGTTCGCCGTCGCGGCGTCGGCGAACCTCTCGACGCTGCTGTACTCGCTGTTCTGGAAACGCTTCAACACCACCGGCACGCTGTGGGGCATCTACGGCGGGCTGATCGCGAGCCTGGTGCTCGTGTTCTTCTCGCCGGTGATGTCCGGGGCCGCGGACTCGATCATCAAGAGCGTCGACTTCCACTGGTTCCCGCTGAAGAACCCGGGCCTGGTGTCGATCCCGTTCTCGTTCCTGTGCGGGTTCGTGGGCACGTTCGTCGGCCGGTCGAAGGCCGATCCGGTCAAGCACGCGGAGATGGAGGTGCGGTCCCTCACCGGGATCGGCTCCTGACCCGCGCGCCATGAAAGGTCCTTTCCTTGCGAAATTTGCAAGGAAAGGACCTTTCATGGCATCCGGAGACCGTCCAGCACGATCGCGAGAAGCCGCTTCGTGTCCTCCTCCGAAGCCTTGCTCGCGGCCGAGCCCAGCCCATGGCCGAGCCGCAAGATGTCGACGCCCGCGACGTCGGGCCGGAGCACACCCTCGTCCTGAGCCGCCTTCACGATCGTGTCAGCAGCGGCCCGCAGGCGTGACTGGCACCAGCCGAAGACTTCGGAGCCCGCGTCGACGGACGCCTTCAGCGTCATCGCGAGCCCATGCTTCTCGACAACGTAGATGACGTGCGTGGCCAGCCAAGTCTCGAGTGCCTTGCCCGGCGGCAATTCGTCGAGCAGGTCGTACGCCTGCTGCGCCAGCCCGTCGATCTCGTCGCGGTAGACGGCCTCGATCAGCTTGTCGCGCGTCGGGAAGTGCCGGTACAACGTGCCCGCGCCGACACCGGCGCGTTTGGCGATGTCGTCGGCGGGCACGTCCACGCCGTCGGCGGTGAACGCCTCCTTCGCCACGGCCACGATGCGCTCGTAGTTGCGCCGCGCGTCCGCGCGCATGGGGCGGGCCGGATCGGCCGTGACCATCTGCACCTCCTCGGGCGACGAAAACGGAGACGTTCTCCGAATTCACTTGCGTAAGCGGAGACGGTCTCCATATCATCGCTCACGACCTCAAGTGGAGAATCTCTCCGCTTCATCTCGTTACGTCTTCGGAGTATTCCTTGACCGAGCGAACCCTGCGTGCCGAGCCCCGGCCCGAACCGGCCGAGGCCCCGCCACCTCCGCACCGGCTGGTCCTCCCGATCATCCTGACCTGCCAGCTCATGCTCATCCTCGACGCGACGGTGATGAACGTCGCGCTCCCGCGAATCCAGTCCGAACTCGGCTTCACCGATACTGGCCTGTCCTGGGTGATGACGGCGTACAGCCTGGTCTTCGGCGGCTTGCTGCTCCTCGGCGGCCGGGCGGGCGACTTGTTCGGCCGCCGCCGGACGTTCGTCGTCGGCGCGGCCGTGTTCACCGCCGCCTCCCTGCTCGGCGGCCTCGCCGGTTCGGCGGAACTGCTGATCGCCGCCCGGGTCGCGCAGGGCTTCGGCGCCGCGCTCGCCGGGCCGAGCACACTGGCGCTGATCACCAGCACGTTCACCGAAGCCAAGGCACGAGTGCGCGCGCTGGCGTTGTTCTCGGCGATGTCCAGCAGCGGTTTCGCGATCGGCCTGCTGCTCGGCGGGCTGCTGACCGAATGGATCTCGTGGCGTGCGGCGCTGTACATCAACGTCCCGTTCGGGCTCGCGATCGTGCTGCTCACTTCCCGGTACGTCGCCGATCCTCCACGACGGCGCGCCCGGCTGGATCTTCCCGGCGCGTTCACCGGCACCCTCGGCGTCGGCTCGCTCGTGTTCGCCTTCACCCACGCCGCTTCGCACGGCTGGGGCGACATGATCACCCTCGGCAGCCTCGCCGCCGGGGTGACGCTGCTGGCCGCGTTCCTCACCATCGAGACGAGGGTGCGCGAACCGCTGATCCCCCTGCGCCTGTTCGCCGAACGCGACCGCGCCGCGGCCTACGTCAACTTCTTCCTCGGGCCGATGGCGATGATGTCGATGTTCTTCTTCCTGACCCAGTTCCTGCAGGACATCGCGGGTTTCGCCGCACTGGAGACCGGCTTCGCGTTCCTGCCGATGGCGGTCTGCATGTTCCTCCTGAGCAGGCTGATCCCGAAGCTGCTCCCCCGGTTCGGGCCGAAGCCGCTCGCGCTGACCGGGACCGCGCTGATGACCGGCGGGGTCGTCTGGCTGACCACCCTGACCACGGACAGCGGCTACTTCTCGCATCTGCTCGGGCCGATGCTGCTGATGGGCGTGGGCGCCGGGCTGGCGTTCTCCCCGCTCAGCGTGATCATCATGGCGACGGTGCCCACCGACGACGCGGGTGCCGCCGGCGGCGCGCTGCAGACGTCGCAGCAGGTCGGGGCGACATTGGGGCTGGCGATCCTGATCACCGTGTTCGGCGCGGCGACCCGCACGCCGTCCGGGAGCCCGGCGGAGACTGCCGTCGCCGGGATGACCGCGGCGTTCACCGCCGCGGCCGTCGTGACGGCGGTGTCGTTCCTGGTGGCACTGACCTTCCGGCGCCGGCTTAGAGCTTGACGCCCGCCTGGACCTTGTGCGTGACCTTGCGCTCCATCACGAACGAGAAGAACGGGATGCAGCCGGCGATCAGCACGAGGAGCGTGCCCTTCATCGACCAGCGGGCCTTGATCGCGAGGTCGACCGCGAGCAGCAGGTAGATCAGGTAGAGCCCACCGTGGACCATGGGGATCATCTTCACGAACTGGGGAAGTTCCACGCGGAAGACGTACTGCAGCAGCATTTCGACGACCAGCCCGAGCAGGGCCACACCGGTGGCGTACGCCGCGACGCGGAACCGGATCAGCGGTCCGCCCAACGAGACCGGGCGGGCCGGGGCGGCGTCGTCAGTTCGGGTGGTCATAGGGTCTCGAACCTCTCTGGGGACTACTTGTCGCGGGCGTTGAGTTCGCGCAGGTACCTGTTGTACGCGGCGAGCTCGTCGTCCTCGGGGGGCGGCGGCGCCGGAGCCCGTCGCTGCCGGGGAGCGGGCACTTCGGGGACGGCGGTCTCGGCCACCGTCTCCTGGGCGTCGGCCTCGGCGGCGCGACGGCGGAGCTTGCGGATCCGCCAGAACATGAAGGCGGGGAACAGTCCGAACAGCGGCCACTGCAGAACGTAGCCGAGGTTCTGGAACGTCCCGCTGGCCGAGGAGAACCGCTCCCACTGCCACCACGCGAGCCCGCAGCACAGCGCCAGGCTCACCAGGCAGACGCCGGCGATGCCGAGACGGCGCAGGGTGACGGACGAAGCGGGCACATATCGACGCTAGCACTGGGCGCGCGGCGAAACATCGCCGACCTGGGCGCTCGGGACCTTGGTCCCGAGCCGCGACCTCGCGCGTGAGGCGAAGGTGTCGTGAGTGAGTTGGGGGCGTGCCGCCGGTGCACAGATGGCGGTTTCGCGTGACCGGATGGACGACACACGTGATTGAACGGACGCGCACACCGGTCCGTGAAGGCCCCCTTGCCTACCCTGAAGGTAGTGAAGGAGGCCCTCACTACCCACCGATGTGACGCCTTGTGACGCTGGGACAGCCGTGACGCCTGGAAGCCTTCACAGAACGATCCGACCGGGCCGAATCGCTCACGAACGCGAGGCGACGGCCTTCGCGTAGTCGTCCGCCAGCCCGAAGACCTTCTGCGCGTACTCGGTCGAGTTGTTGTACGACAGGATTCCCTGCCACCACCCCGATGCGGCCGACATGTCCCGGTTGTTCACGCACAGGTACCGCGCCGCCGCCAGCGTCGCGTCGTCGATCTGCTGCGGGTCGCCGAGGCCGTCGCGGTTGCCGTCGGCGGCGTACCGGCGCCAGGTGCTGGGGATGAACTGCATCGGGCCGACCGCGCGGTCGACGGCCGCGTCGCCGTCGAATTGGCCGCCGTCGGTGTCGCCGATCGCCTTCACGCCGGGCGATCCGTCGAGCGGGACGCCGATGATCGGCTTCGACGGCCGTCCGTCCTGGCCGAGGACGGCGCCGCCGTACTGACCGTGGTTCGACTCGATCCGGCCGATACCCGCCAGGGTCGCCCACGAGATCTTGCAGTTCGGCTGCATCTGGCGCATCGCCAGCTCGGCGTTGCCGTAGGCGAGCAGCGCCCTCGCCGGGATGCCGGTGGCCTGCGCCGCCCGCTCGGTCCAGGCGGTCAGCGGGTCCTTGCCCGGCTTCGGTTGCGCCTGCTGCGGCGCGGTCTGCTGGGTGGCGCCGCCCGCGAGGGTGGCGTTGACCGGGGCGACCGAACCGGGTTTGACGTCCGCCGCCTTGACCTGCAGCGCGGGGATCTCCATCGTCGTGGGGCTCGCGACCGGGGCGGACGCCTTGGTCACCAGCCAGATCCCGCCGCCGGCGAGGCCGAGCACGGCCAGCACGATCACCAGCCTGCCGAATACGGCGGCGCCCACCCCGCGGCGTGGCGGAGCGGGCGTGGCCGGGTCGGCGACGAGCTCGTCGTTTTCCGGGGTGGTGCGCACGAAGCGGGTCCTCCAGCGTGGGCGGCGATCACGACCGATGCTCGAACAACGAGCCCGCGCAGGTTAGCGTTACGCGGTCGCCGGAATCGCCCTTGCCACGCCGGTTCACCCGCGCGTGCGAGAAGTTCTCATCAGGCGGACTTCTGCTGCCTCGCCAGCCGCGCCACGCACCAGGCCGGGGCGCTGCCGCGACGGAGGTGCTGCAAAACGGTCATCGGGCCGAGACGGCGGCTCAGGTCGGACGGGGCGAGCCCGGCCGCGCGGTAGTCGAGCGCACGCTGGTCGAGCGGGCTGATGCCGGCGTCCCACCAGGCTTCGGCCTCGGCGACGCCGCCGACCATCTGCCACCAGCCGGCGGCCGCGACGAGCAGCTCCTGTGGGACCTCCGGGAGACGACGGCGCATGGCGTCGAGGTAGCCGGGATCGGCGGCCTCGACCGGCGCCCAGCGCCCCTGGCCGGACTGCTGACGCTGGCCGGGGATTCCGGGAGCCTGCCTCGGCACATCGGCCAGCCACGCCGACGCGATGCGATCGGCTTCCTGCTCCTCGGGGGTCTGCTCACGCTCGGCCGCCCACTGCCGGATCAACGCATCGACTCCGGGATCTCCGGTCATCCCTGCCTCCTCATGATTCCCCGACTGACAAGCCCTGACTTACTTGCCCGGCTGAAAGTTCCGCTGCCGTGAGGCTTGCACCTGCGGAAACTCCTCGCCCAGGAGGCCGGCTCCGGCGCCTGGAGGACCAACCGATCACGCAATGTGAGCACCGTAGGGGCGCGGAGGTCTTTTCCGCCAGAGCTTCCAGGGCACGAATTCGTCGACCAGCGGGTTTTCGGGGGCAATCCACCCGGATGGTCGAGTCATCCGACCGAAATCCGAGACGGGTGACGCTGAGTGATAACCGCTGGTGGCCGCGCACAGCGATCACCGGCATCACCAGGGACGCCGGTGATCGCCGCGATGGGTCAGGAGAAGAGGCTCCGGACGAACGTCACGATGGCTTCGGCACCGGACCGGAGCCAGCCGAGCGCGGTGTGGACGGCGTCGGCGGATTGCGTCGGCCTGCTGATCAGAAAGAAGAGCACGAGCGCGACGACGGCGATCACAACGAATTTCTTCAAGCCGGGCGACATGGCTCCATCCCATCACACCGTAGTGTCCAGACGATGACTCCGCGCGCACTGCGGACTTTGTCACCACTTTAAGGAGAATCGGGCCCTGTTGCCCACCCGGTTTCCCCGAGGGAGCGATCGATGAGCGAAAACGTTCTTGTCCACCGGGAGGGGCCGGTGACGACGATCACGCTGAACCGCCCCGAGTCGCGCAACGCCGTGGACGGTCCGACGGCGAACGCTCTGGCGGACGCGTTCCGCGCGTTCGACTCCGACGAACAGGCCGCGGTCGCCGTCCTCACCGGTTCGGGTGACGCCTTCTGCGCCGGAGCCGATCTGAAGGCCGTCGGCACCGGCCGCACCAACTCGCTCAGCCCGGCGGGTGACGGGCCGATGGGCCCGACGCGCATGGCGCTGTCGAAGCCGGTGATCGCCGCGGTCCGCGGGCACGCCGTCGCGGGCGGCCTGGAACTGGCGCTGTGGTGCGATCTCCGGGTCGCCGACAGCACTGCCGTGTTCGGCGTGTTCTGCCGCCGCTGGGGGGTGCCGCTGATCGACGGCGGCACGGTGCGCCTCCCCCGGCTGATCGGGCATTCGCGGGCGATGGACCTGATCCTCACCGGCAGGCCGGTGGACGCCGACGAGGCGCTCGCGATCGGGCTTGCGAACCGGGTCGTGCCGGATGGCGAGGCCCTGGCGGCCGCGCAAGCGCTGGCACGCGAACTGGCCGCGTTCCCCCAGGCGTGTCTGCGCGCGGATCGCAAATCCGCGTACGGCCAGTTCGGACTGACCGAGGACGAGGCGATGCGCGCCGAGTTCTCGAACGCGCTGATCGGCGGAGGGCTCGCCGAGGAGGCCGTCGCGGGCGCGAGCCGGTTCAGTGACGGCGCGGGGCGTCACGGCAGTTTCGACGGCCCACGGCTCTAGGGTCTGTCGGATGACAGAAACCGGAGTCGCGCTCAGACCGGTCTACGAAGACGACCTGCCGATGCTGGAAGCGCTGACGAACGATCCGCGGGCCGCGGGCACGTTCGAATGGCACGGCTGGCACGACCCGCACTTCCTGCGCCGCCGCTGGGCCGAGACCGGCATGCTCGCGGCGGACAACGGGATGCTGATGATCGAGCTCGACGGGCAGCGGCTCGGTTTCGTCTCCTGGCACAAGACGAGGACGGGCTCGACGTCGTACTGCTGGAACGCCGGGCTCGTGCTCATCCCCGAGGCACGCGGCCACGGCTACGGAACCGAGGCGCAGCGGTTGCTGGTCCGCTACCTCTTCGCGCACACGCAGATGAACCGGGTCGAGGCGTCGACGGAGGCGGGCAACCTCGCCGAGCAGCGCTCCCTGACGAAGGCGGGCTTCACCCGGGAGGGTGTGCTGCGCGGCTACGGGTTCCGGGACGGCGCCTGGCGCGACCACATCCTCTATTCGGTGGTGCGATCGGACCTGGGCCCCGCGAATGGGAAGGCCGGTTAGAGCCGATCGTGTCTTGGCTACCTACCGCCGACGCGCGTGACGGGATGGACGACTCGCGGCGGGGCCCGGCCACGGTCGTGTCGTCCCACCAATCACGCGTGTCGTCCGCCGGATCACGTGACATCGCCGGTGCGGTCTCGTGAGTGGTAAGGACGGTTAGAACCGTCCTTACCACTCACGAGGCCGATCACTAAGCGATCGTCCCGGCGGCCCTGAGCCGTTCGATCCCCTCGGCGTCCACGCCGAGTTCGGCGAGGACCTCGGCGGTGTCGCCACCCTTGGGCCGAGGCGGTTCCGGCGTCTCGGCCGGCGTGCGGTCGAACCTCGGCGCCGGCGCGGGCTGCAGCATGCCGCCGACGTCGATGAACGTCTTGCGCGCGACGTTGTGCGGATGCGACGGCGCCTCCTTCGGGGAGAGCACCGCCGTCAGGCACGCGTCGGTGCCCTCGGCCTTCGCGACCAGCTCGTCGCGGGTGTGCTTCGCGACGGCTTCGGCGACGATCTTGCGCAGCTTCGGCCACTCGTTCTTGTCGACGTGGACCGGGGTCTCCTCGGGGTCGAGGCCGAGCACCTTCACCAGGTCGCCCCAGAACCGCATCTCGATCGCGCCGATGGCGACGTATTTGCCGTCGGCGGTCTCGTAGGTGTCGTAGAACGGCGCGCCGCCGTCGAGCATGTTCTCGCCGCGCCCACCGGACCACAACCCGGAATCCAGCAGCCCGTGCAGGCTGGTGGTCAGCAGCGCCGCACCGTCCACCATGGACGCGTCGACCACCTGTCCCTTGCCGGACGTCTGGCGTTCGAACAGCGCCGCCAGCACACCCATGGCGAGCAGGAGGCCACCGCCGCCGAAGTCACCGACGAGGTTGAGCGGCACCACCGGCCGCTGCCCGGCGTGCCCGATGGGTTCGAGCGCGCCGGAGATGCCGATGTAGTTGATGTCGTGCCCGGCGACGGTCGCCAGCGGGCCGTCCTGGCCGTAGCCGGTCATCCGGCCGTAGACCAGCCGCGGATTGCGGGCGTGGACCTGTTCCGGCCCGATGCCCATTCGCTCGGCGACGCCGGGGCGGAAACCCTCGATGAGCACGTCGGCGTCGTCGGCGAGTTTCAGCACCAGTTCGACGCCCTCGGGGGTCTTGGTGTTGATCCCGATCGACCGCCTGCCGCGCGCGAGCGGATCGTTCGGGAACCCGATGACGTCGTTGCCCGGTGTCGCCCGGTCGATCCGGACGACCTCCGCGCCGAGATCGGCGAGGATCGTGCAGGCGAACGGCGCCGGGGCGAGCCCGGCCAGTTCGACGACCTTGAGCCCGCTGAGCGGGCCGGCCTTTTTCGCCACGTTCTTCCTTCCTACGCCAACGGTTTCTCAGAGCGTGCGAGAGATGATTTCCTTCATGATCTCGCTGGTGCCACCGAAGATGCGGGAGATCCGGATGTCGGCCCACGCGCGCGCGATCGGGTACTCGGTCATGTAGCCGTAGCCGCCGAAGAGCTGCAGGCAGTCGTCGACGACCTTGTTGACCCGTTCGGTGGTCCACAGCTTCGCCATCGCCGCGCCCTGCACGTCGAGTTCCTTGCGCAGGTGCCGTTCGATGCACTGGTCGAGGAACGCGCGGGACACCGCGGCCTCGGTCGCGGCCTCGGCGAGCTTGAACTTCGTGTTCTGGAAGTTGTAGACCGGGCGGCCGAACGCCTGGCGGTCCTTGGTGTAGGCGATGGTCTGGTCGATCGCGGCCTCCATCCCGGCGACCGCGGTGACGGCGATGATCAGCCGTTCCTGCGGCAGCTGCTGCATGAGCTGGATGAAGCCGAGACCTTCCTGTGCGCCGAGGAGGTTGGCGGCGGGCACGCGGACGTCGTCGAAGTTCAGCTCCGCCGTGTCCTGCCCCTTGAGGCCGATCTTGTCGAGGACGCGGCCGCGGCTGAAGCCGGGCGTGTCGGTCTCGACGGCGATCAGCGAGACACCCTGCGCGCCCGCCTCCGGGTCGGTCTTCACCGCGACCACGACGAGGTCGGCGTGGAAACCGTTGGTGATGAACGTCTTCGCGCCGTTGATCACGTAGTGGTCGCCGTCGCGTACCGCGCGGGTCTTGATGTTCTGCAGGTCCGAACCGGTGCCGGGCTCGGTCATCGCGACCGCGCCGACCATCTCGCCGGAGGCGAACTTCGGCAGCCACGCCTTCTTCTGCTCTTCGTTCGCGTACTCGAGGATGTAGTGCGCGACAATTCCATTGTGGACGGTGACGCCCCAAGCGCTGTCACCGGACCGGGCCTGCTCTTCGTAGAGCACGGCTTCGTGGGCGAACGTGCCGCCGCCACCGCCGTACTCCTCCGGGATGGACAGGGCCAGCAGGCCGACCTCGCCCGCCTTCGTCCACAGCTCGCGGTCGACCTTCTTCTCGGCCACCCAGCGCTCCTGGTTCGGCACGAGTTCCTTCTGGCAGAAGGTCCGGGCGAGGTCCCGGAGGTCTTCGAGCTCCGTCGTGCTCCACGAACTCTTCTGGATCTGCAAGGGCACGGCCAACGCCTCCTGATCGGACCTGGAAAACATGACGCTTAGGATGTAAGTTCCATTCGGAATGTACATCCGTACCGAGCTGCACGTAAAGGGGGCCGGAGCCGGTGAGCGTGCTCGGCAGGACCCACCGCACCCAGGCCGAGCGGCGCGAGCAGACCCGCACCGCGCTGCTCGACGCGACCATCGACTGCCTGGTCGACCTCGGCTACGCGCGCACCTCGGTCCAGGAGATCTGCGCCCGCGCCGGCGTCTCGAAGGGCGCCGTGCAACATCACTTCTCCGCGAAGGCCGAACTCATGGCGGCCGCCGTCGAGCATCTGACCGAAAAGCTGCGCGGGCGGCTCGCGGCGTCGATCACGGCGCTTCCCGGCGGCGCCTCGGGGGTCGCGGCGGCGATCGACCTGCTGTGGGAGGGCTACTCGGGCACGCTGTCCACGGCCGCCACGGAACTGTGGGTCGCGGCGCGCACCGACCCCGAACTCCGCGAGGCGATCCGCCCGGTCGACAGGGCGCTGGGCCGCTCGACGCTGGAGCACGTCACCGCGGTCGCCGGGGATCTGCCGAAGGAACGCGCGGAGATCCTCTTCTGGCTGACCGTGAACCTCACCCGGGGACTGGCGCTGGACGCCGAACTCGGCGGCGATCCGAAGCGACGGCGGCAACTGCTCGACGAATGGAAGCGCGTCGCGGTGATGTTGTACGAGGACACCTCCTCTTAGCACGCACGAAAGCACCTTGACCAGAGCACAGCTGACACTTATCCCGTCGGCCGATCCGTGGTGGAATTCCTTGCTGGACAACCGAACCGGCGGAGGAGTCGACCATGAACGCGCCGCAGCAGCAGCCGTACCAACCGACTGGCCCGTTCGGCGCAGTACCGCCCGCCACCGCACCGCGCCCGCCGTCCGACGTGCGGCTCCCCCGCCTCTTCGCCGCGATGATGGGGGTTTTCGCCGGCCTGCTGGTCCTTCTCGCGACTTTTCTCCCGCAGTCGACGTACGAGCAAGTGTCCGACGGCAAGGCGGTGTCGAAATTCGCCGAGACCGGCTGGACGCGGATCTTCGACATCGAACCGTCGGCGGAGGAGAAGGAGTTCTACGACAAGACGCATGTCGCCCGCTACGGCATCCCGCTGTCCGCCGCCGCGCTGACCCTGTTCGCCGGGGCCGCGGTGGGTTTCGCCGCGTACCAGCGCAATTCGGGTTCGCCCGCCGCGACGACGTCGAGGACGCTCCTCATCGCGGGCGGGGCGGGGACCGCGGTCGGCGTCTGGATGCTCGGCATGGACATCTCGGCGAGCCTGAGCTTCGGACAGGACACCGGCCGGTTCGTCTCGCGTTATGGGACCGGGAGCGGATTCTGGATCCTGCTCGCCGGCGGGCTCGTGGCGTTGCTCACGGTCGGGCTGGCGGTCGTGGCCAACCGTCGTGAACCGGCGCCGCCCCCACAGGCCCCTTACCCGGTCACCTACACCCCTTATGCTCCCGGTGTCCCTCAGCAGCAGTATCCGCAGGCCTACGAGCCGCCGTCGCCCCCGACGCCGCCCGCGGGATCCGCGTTGCAGCAGCAGGACATCCTGCGCCCGTCCCCGGACAATCCGCCACGACCCGACAATACGTGAAACTGATTCATATCAGCACTGGACAGTCTCCATACCGGCGGTATGCTGTACTCGTCGGTAACACCTGGGCTCTGCGTGGCGCCTTCCGGCTCCGCGCGGCATGGAACGGAGACGGCATGACGAGCACGACACCGGCGAGTGCGGGCCAGCACACCGAAGGACCGTCCACCATCGGCGGCGTTCCCGGCGCCCCCGCCATGACGAGGGCGGAACGGCTCGTGCGCCGGGTCGTGGGCGGTGCGGACTCGGCGCCCGTCCAGATGCGCGCGCCCTTCACCGGACAGCCGATCGCGACCCTTCCCCAAGCCACCGACGCCGACGTCCGCGCCGTGTTCGACCAGGCGCGGGAAGCTCAGCGCGCATGGGCCGAGCGACCGGTCGAAGACCGCCAGCGCATCCTGATCCGCCTGCACGATCTGGTGCTGAAGCGGCAGGAAGAGGCGCTCGACCTCGTGCAGATCGAGGCGGGCAAAGCACGGATGGACGCCTTCGACGAAGTCAGCGCCACCGCGCTCGTGGCCGCCTACTACGGCAAGCACAGCGCGAAGTTCCTGTCGCCGCGCCGCGCCGCCGGGCTGATCCCGGTGTTGACGAAGGTCGGCGAGATCCGGCACCCCAAGGGTGTCGTCGGGATCATCTCGCCGTGGAACTACCCCCTCGCGCTGACCGCGATGGACGTCCTGCCCGCGCTCGCGGCGGGCAACGCCGTCGTGCAGAAGCCGGACAACCAGACCGCGCTCTCAGCGCTGTGGCTGCAGGAGGTCGCCGAGGAGGCCGGGCTGCCCGCCGGTGTCTGGCAGATCGTGCTCGGCCGGGGTTCGCAGATCGGCGACGCGCTGGTCGAAGAGTCGGACTATCTCTGCTTCACCGGATCCACCCCCACGGGCAAGGGCCTCGCCGCGAAGGTGGCGGAGCGGCTGACGAGCTACTCACTCGAACTCGGCGGCAAGAACCCGATGATCGTGCTGCCCGACGCGGACATCGCCAAGACCGCCACGGGCGCGGTGACCGCGTGCTTCTCCTCCGCGGGGCAGCTGTGCGTCTCGGTCGAGCGCATCTACGTGCACGAGTCGATCCGCGAGGAGTTCACTCGCGCGTTCGTCGCCAAGACCGCCGCGCTGCGGCTGGGCGGCGCCCTGGACTACCAGGCGCAGATGGGATCCCTGACCTCCGAGGCCCAGCTGGAGACGGTGTCGGCGCACGTCGAGGACGCCCGCTCCAAGGGCGCGAAGGTGCTCACCGGTGGCAAGGCGCGGCCCGACCTCGGCCCGCTGTTCTACGAGCCGACCGTGCTCACCGACGTCACCGAAGACGTCAAGCTGTTCGCCGAGGAGACCTTCGGGCCGGTCGTGTCGATCTACGGCTACACCGACGTCACCGACGCGATCGAGCGGGCCAACGACACGAAGTTCGGGCTGAACGCGAGCGTGTGGTCGCGCAACGGCCGGGCGGGCTGGGAGGTCGCGGCGCGGCTGAAGGCCGGGACCGTCAACATCAACGAAGGCTTCGCGGCGACTTTCGGGACCGTGGGCCTGCCGATGGGCGGGATGAAGGAGTCCGGCGTCGGGCGGCGCAACGGTGCCGAAGGCCTGCTCAAGTACACCGAGGCCCAGGCGATCGCTTTGCAGCGCGGGATGCCGCTGCGCCCCGGCCGCGGAATCCCGCCGAAGCTCTGGGTGCGGGCACTGAGCACGAGTCTGAAAGCCCTGCGCCGCCTCCCGCGCCGCTGATCCCCCTCCCGCATTTCGTCCTCTGAACGCGGTACTTGCACACGCAAGGATCGCATTCAGAGGACGAAACGCGGCTAGGAGGAAGAGGTCGGAGCGGCCAGCAGGCCCCGGTCGTAGGCGATCGCGACCGCCTCGGCCCGGCGGCTCGCGCCGAGTTTCGCCATCACGCGCGAAAGGTGGACGCTCACCGTCTTCTCGCTGATGTACAGCTCTTCACCGACCTGCCGGTTGGTCCGGCCGAGCGCGACGCGCTCCAGCACGTCGCGCTCCCGATCGGTGAGCGGATCGACGACGTCACGACGCGGCGCCGCGGCCTCCCCGGGAAGCTCGACGCGCGCCCTGTGGCTGAGCTCCCGGACGGCTTCGCGCAGCGGGCAGGCGCCCAGCCGATCGGCCACCGCGTGCACGGCCAGCAGCTCCGACGCGGCGAGCGCGGTGTCGCCGTCCGAAGCCAGCAGGGATTTCGCGTGCTGCAGACGGCACATGGCCTGCTCGTACACCGCGCCGTACCCGAACGCCTCGACCGCCTTCGCCCACAGCGCCGGATCCCCCGCGCCGCGCAGGCTGCCGCCGAGCGCCTCCAGCCGGGCTAGCCACGCCAGCGCTTCCGGGCCCAGCGACACCGAACGCGGGATGCCGTGTTCGGCGCAATGGCGGCCGTGGGCGAGGAACTTCTCGCCCGATTCCACCGCGGCCTCGACTGCCGCCTGATCACCACGTACCCGTGCCTCGGCGGCCTGGGCGACGGCCGCCGTGAGACCGTGCACGCTGATCCGGATGCCGCCCAGCACGGCGGGTTCGACCTCTTCGAGCCAGTCGATCAGCTCATGCGCATGACGCACCGCACCCGCGTGATCTCCTCGCCACGACGCGAGCTGGATCGCGGCGTCGCCCGCCGCGAGCGCGATCGAGTAGTCCGCGCTCCAGTGCTGACGGAGGCTGGGCAGGATCTTGTCCGCGTCCGCGAACCGGCCCCTGCCGACGACGAACTGTGCCCAGATCCCCAGGAAGCGCCCGGCGACGACACTCGAAACACCGCGGCCCGCGCGGCCGGCGTCGTCGTCTTCCGGCCAATCCCCGCTGACGTACCGCAGCGTGAGGTGTTTGGTCCGCAGCTCGATGCCGAACGAGCTCCAGGTCAGCCCGGTCTCCTTGGCCCGCTTGATGCCCTTGGCGTAGTACTTCAAGGCGGAATGGATCTCTGCCCTGTCGTCGTAGCTCAGCCCGAGGAAGTGCAGGGCCCGTAGCTCGCCGTTGAGCGCGCCGGAATCCCTGGCCTTCCGCTCGGCCTCGCGCAGCCTCTCCCGCGCCTCCTCGACGTCGCCCGCCGAATCGGCCAGCGTCCCGAGCGAGACCAGCGCCGCCGCCTCCGCCCCGCCCGCGCCGACGGCCCTGGCGTCGGCGACCGCGGCCAGCGCGCACTGCAGCGCCTCGTCGTGCCTGTCGATCAGCCGCAGGATCCCGGCGCGGGTGGCGAGCACCCAGGCCCGCGCGGCACTCGCCTCGGTGTGTTCGACCAGCTCCCAGGCCTTGTCGATCGCCTCGACGACCTCGTCCAGCGTGCCGTCGACCGAAAGCAGCGCCTCGGCGTGCCGTCGCCAGACCTTGGCGGCCCGCTCGTTGCCGGTGTCCGGGCCCAAGGCCTCGGTCGCGGACCGCGAATAGGCGACCGCGCGCTCCGGCTCCCCCGACGTGCTCGCGAAATACGACGCCTCGTGCAGAAGGCGGAGCTCGTCGACGTCCGACGGCCGGTCCGCCGCGGGCACGGCGTCCCAAATGGACAGTGCCTGCTCGACGTGCCTCAGCGCGGAGCCGGGCGCGCCCAGCTTCTCCGCTTCGTCCATCGCGCGCAGCAACGCGGCCAGTGCGGTGACGAAGTCCTTGCTCTCCATGCTGTGGTGCGCGAGCCGCGCGTCCTGGCCCCGGCCTTGTGTGCGGTTACGGATGCGTGCCGCGTACGCCGCGTGCATGCGCACCCGCTCCCCCGGCAACAGGTCGCCGTACACGGCTTCCTGCAGCAGCGCGTGACGAAAGGTGTAGAAACCGTTCTCGATCACCAACACGTGATGCTGCACGGCCTCGCGCAGCGCCTCGTCGAGTTCGAGTTCGTCCAGGCCGGAGATCTCGGCGAGCGCGGCGTGCGCCACCGCGTCCTTCGCGACCGAGACCACGCGCAGCACCCGGCGCGTGATCTGCGAAAGCTGCTCCACCCTGGCGAGGAGCACTTCGGCCAGCCCGGCGGGGAGCTCGCGGCAGTCCTTCGCGGACGCGAGCAGCTCCTCGACGAAGAACGGATTGCCCTCGGACCGGGTGACGATGTCGGCGATCAGGTCCTGGCCGATCGGCTCGTCGGCCAGCGCCTCGACGAACGCGCGCGCGTCCTCGGCGCCGAACGGCTTGACCTCGACACGTTCGACCGCGCCCAGCCGCACCACCTCGGACAGCACCGCTCGGAGCGGATGCCGCCGGTGGACGTCCTCCTCGCGATAGCTCGCCACCACCAGCAGCCGCTGGGTGCGCAGCCTCGTCAGCAGGAAGGACAGCAGGTTCCGGGTGGAACCGTCGGCCCAGTGCAGATCCTCCAGCAGGATCACCACGGGCCGGCGCTGCGCGATGACGGTCAGCACCCCCAGTACCGCGTCGAACAGCTGGAGCTGGCCGAGGTCCCGTTCGGGCCCGAGGCGCTGCGTCGACACCCGTTCGCTCGCGGTGAGCTGACCGTCTTCGATGGCGGGGTAGTCCTCCGCCTGCTGCATCTGCGGGAGCAGCCTGCCCAGCGCCGGCCGGGCCCGGAGCGCGGCGGTGACCGCGGGATCGGACGTCGTCGCCAGCGGCGCCAGCGCCTCGGCGAACGGAAGATAGGGAAGACCGCCCTCATGGACGTCGATACAGCGCCCGGTGAGCACCAGGGCGCCCGCGCCCGCGGTGTACTCGCCGAGCGCGGTCAGAAGGCGGGTCTTGCCGACGCCGGCGTCACCGGAGAGCAGCACCGCGCCGGCCTCGCCCCGTTCTGCACGGGCGAAGGCGGCGCGGAGCTGCCGCATCTCCTGTGTGCGGGCGACGATCGGGATTCCGGAGCCAAGACGGGGCACGAGGTGCATTCTTGCCTACCGGGCCGACAACTTCGCCTGTGTTTTCGCCGAGAGCTTCATCGCACTCGACCTCTACCGGGTGATGTCGCCGCTGCGGGCGGGCGCCTGCCGGACCTCTCGGCGCTCCTGGGCGGGCACCTGGACTTCGGCGCGCTGAGCGCGGATCCGCTTACTCGCCCGGCGGGCCCGCTCGACCCATATGCTGCGGCCCGCTCGCTGCAGCTCTTCCCGGCGGTACTCGACCTCGGCCAGTACGCCGGTGAGCAAAGCGTCGTTCGTGTTCATCACTGTCTCCCCTTAGGAACTTCACTGCCTTGTTGGTAGTGAAGAGATTCGTCCTGAGGGGTGCCCTGAGGCATCGGGTGATCACCTACACCCGGACGTGATTCGACCCCTTACGCCGGCCCATCCCCTGCTCGGGGGGCGTAAGGGGTCGAGTTCGGGGATCTTCAGTCGTGAGCGGGGCCACTCGTGCGCACGGCGCCGAGCAGCCCACGCCAAGCCTGCGGCGAGAGGCGGAAGGCACCTCCCTCAGGGTCCTTGGAGTCCCTCAGCGCGGCACCGGAACCGGTGAAGGCGACCTCGACGCAGTCGTTGCCGCCACCGCTGTGGCTGCTCTTGAACCACCGGGCCTGGGAAAGATCATCGTTGGGCGTCATGCTCCCCGCTCCTTACTTGTTTCCAGGGACTTCTCCGGAAGGGCCGCCTGTTCGGCGAACCTTCCGGCGGCCTCGGCGATCACCTCGACCGAGTCGTCCGGCTTCAACGCGGCGGCACGCAGATGGTCGAACATCAACGCGTATCGCCGGACGTCCGGGGGTTCCTCCAGGTACAGCCCGCTGGAGGTGCTGTCGACGTAGACCACGTCGGTGTCGGCCAGTTCGGGGAAGCCCATGATGAGGAACGGACCCTCCATCCCGGGATGGGCACCCGCGCCGAACGGCACGATCTGGACGGTCACGTTCGGCTGCGCCGCCATCGTGACCATCCGGTACAGCTGCTCCGCCATGACCTCGGGGCCGTCGACCACGCGGTGCAGGACCGCTTCGTCGATGACGGCCCAGTACTCCGGGGGCGAGGGATCGGTCAGCAGTTCCTGCCGCGCCATCCTCGCCGCCACCCGGCGCCTGATCTCGGCGTCCTCGGCGTCGGGCCGCATCGCCCTGATCACGGCCTTGGCGTACCGCTCGGTCTGCAACAGGCCCGGGACCAGCAGCGCCTGGAACGCCCGCAGCGAACTCGCGTCCGCCTCCAACCCGACGAAGGTGCCGGTGAACACCTCGTTATACGCGTGCCACCAGCCGCGTTTGCGGGCTTCCCTGGCCAGCTGGACGAGCGCTTCCTGCTCGTCGCCCGCGATGCCGTACAGCTCGAGCATGTCGCGCGCGTCGCGCGGGGTGACACCGACATGCCCCGTCTCGATGCGGCTGACCTTCGACGCCGAGCATTCGAGCTTCTCACTCACCTCGTCGATCGTGAGGTCGGCCGCCTCGCGCAACCGCCTCAACTCGCTCGCCAGCCGCCGGCGGCGCACGGTGGGTCCCTGACCCCTCGTCATCACGGCACCCTCCACAAGCTGTCCGAGCAACACCGATCGCGACACGGCGAGGAGAACAGTGTTCAGTAACCTCGCACGAAGCACATCTAACCAGCCCGAGACACATTCGGTGAGATGGTCACACGACCATTTTCACCCACGCCTCGATTTTCATCCTGCAATTTGCAGATTGCCGTTGTAGGTTGAGCATTGTGCAACGCGGTACGCCCGCCCTCACCGGCGGCAGCGGATCCGCTCGCGGCACAGGCGCGGGGCCGCGAGCTGCACCGATGGGCTTTCGGAAGGATACCCGTCGAAGCCGGATTCACCCCCGGTGCGGGGCCGGAGCCGTCCCCCGATCGGTTCCGGCCCTCCCTTTATGCCCGCATCCATTCCGTAATGCTCTGGCTCCAGATGTTAATTCGTTTCGCCATTCCCTCTAAAGGGTGGACAAGACGACATCTCCGATGCGGAACGTCACCGTTCACACGACCCGCAGAAGACCTTCCTGCACCACGGTGGCGATATGCGTTCCGTCCGCGGCGAAGAACCGGCCGGTCGCCAGCCCGCGGGCACCCGACGCGGTCGGCGATGCGCTGTCGTAGAGGAACCACTCGTCGGCCCGGAACGGACGGTGGAACCAGAGCGCGTGGTCGAGGCTCGCGCCCAGCACCTTGTCGAGATCCCAGTAGACGCCGTGGCGCGCGAGGACCGAGTCCAGAAGCGTCATGTCGGAGGCGTAGGTCAGCACGCAGACGTGCAGCAGCTGCTGGTCCGGGAGCTTGCCGTCGGCCCGCATCCAGACCTGGTTCCTGGCGGGCCGGTCGCCCGATTTCCTGGTCACCCACGGCGGATCGTTGACGTAACGCAGGTCGATCGGGCGCGGCCGGTCGAGATGACCCATGAAGTACCCCTCGGCCCGCTCCTGCAGCGTCGGGAGCGACTCGGGGTCGGGGACGTCCGGCATGGTCTCGGAGTGTTCGATACCGCCTTCGTCCTTCTGGAACGAGGCGGACAGGGAGAAGATCGCCTTGCCGTGCTGGATGCCCACGACGCGGCGAGTGGTGAACGAGCGGCCGTCGCGGATGCGGTCGACCTCGTAGACGATCGGGACACTCGGGTCGCCGCCGCGGATGAAGTACGCGTGCAGCGAGTGGACCTTCCGCTCCTCGGGGACCGTGCGGCCGGCGGCGACCAGCGCCTGCCCCGCGACCTGCCCGCCGAACACCCGCACCGGCGAATGGGCGGGCGAGACACCTCGGAAGATGTTCTCCTCGATCTTCTCCAAGTCCAGCAGCGCGACCAGCCGGTCGAGCACGGGCTGTCCGCCCACCCCACCGGCGTTGTCGAAACCGGCCGCGGCTTCCCTGGCCATCTCAGTCATGTCCTGAACTTTAGGCCGTGCGGGTGCCGTGGGCCCGGGTGAGGCGGGACGTTTGTCGCGAAGGCCACCTTCGGTACACCTTGGACTCTCGGGGCGGCTGGCGGCCGACATCTCCGGCGAGGGGGCGGTACGGGCGGTCGGGCCAAGACGAAGTGAAGGCCTCCTTCCCTACTCTGACGGTGGGGAAGGAGGCCTTCACGGCACAGTCGCGGCCTCGTGAGCCGACGTCAGGCGTGGTCGTCCTCGCCGAGGCGGTGCACCCGGATGAGGTTGGTCGAGCCGACGGTCCCGGGCGGGGAACCGGCCACGATGACCACCAGATCGCCCTTTGCGTACTTGCCCATTTCGAGCATCGCGTGGTCGACCTGCTGGATCATCTGGTCGGTGGAGCCCACCTTCGGCACGATCCGCGTCGTGGTGCCCCAGGTCATCGCGAGCTGGCTGCGGACGCTCTCCTCCGGCGTGAACGCCAGCAGCGGCAGCCGCGTGTGCAGCCGCGCGAGCCGCCGGACGGTGTCACCGGACTGGGTGAAGGCGACCAGCGCCTTGGCGTTGAGCCGCTCGCCGATGTCCCGCGCCGCGTAGGAGATGACGCCTCGCTTGGTGCGCGGGACGTGCGACAGCGGAGGCACGACCGGCGAGTCGGTCTCGACGGCTTCGATGATCCGGCCCATGGTCTTGACCACGTCGATGGCGTAGCGGCCGACGCTGGTCTCACCCGAGAGCATGAGCGCGTCCGCGCCGTCGAGCACCGCGTTGGCGACGTCCGAGGCCTCGGCGCGCGTCGGACGGGAGCTGTTGATCATCGACTCGAGCATCTGCGTCGCGACGATGACCGGCTTCGCGTTCTCGCGGGCGATCTGGATGGTGCGCTTCTGCACCAGCGGGACCTGCTCCAGCGGGAGTTCCACGCCGAGATCACCGCGGGCGATCATCACCGCGTCGAAGGCCAGCACGATGGCTTCGAGGTTGTAGACCGCTTCGGGCTTCTCGATCTTCGCGACGACCGGGAGGCGTCCCTTGCCGACGCGGTCCATCACCTGGTGGACCAGGTCGATGTCGGCGGGTGAGCGGACGAACGAGAGCGCGATGAAGTCCACGCCGAGTTCGAGCGCGAACTCGAGGTCTTCGATGTCCTTTTCGGACAGCGCCGGCACGGAGACGTCCATGCCCGGCAAGGAGACGCCCTTGTTGTTGCTGACGGGGCCGCCTTCAGTGACCTCGCAGACGACGTCCGGGCCGTCGACCTCCTTGACCACGAGGCCGACCTTGCCGTCGTCCACGAGGAGACGGTCGCCGGGCTTCGCGTCGTCGGCGAGTCCCTTGTAGGTGGTCGAGACGCGGTCGTGGGTTCCCGCGACGTCCTCGACGGTGATGCGCACGATGTCGCCGTTGTGCCACTCGACCGGGCCACCCGCGAAGGTGCCGAGACGGATCTTCGGCCCCTGGAGGTCGGCGAGGATGCCCACCGCGCGGCCCGATTCGGCGGCGGCGGTGCGGATGAGGTCGTAGACCTGCTTGTGGTCGCTGTGCGTCCCGTGGCTGAAGTTCATCCTCGCGACGTCCATCCCGGCGTCGACGAGTTGCCGCATCTTCTCCGGCGTAGCGGTCGCGGGGCCCAGGGTACAAACGATCTTCGCGCGTCGGCTCACGTTCGCACAGCGTAGTCCCTCATCGCGGATACGTCTGTACCGATACCGAAAGTTCAAGAAAAGTGTCAGTCGACCTGGCGATGAGGGCAACCGTCGACCAGCGTTCGGTGGTTATCGTCGCGGCTTCTCGCTCGGCCCGACGCGGTCACGCGCCCACTCGTTGAACGCGCGGACCTGCCGCCATGCTTTCCGCACCCGGTCGAGCGTGCCCCGTTCGTGCAGGACGTCGTCCGGCTCCCAGCCGCGGACGGCGTACACGGAGCGGTACTTCAGCAGGTCGATGCGGGGATGGTCCTCGGTGAAGCCGCGCGGCTTCGACTTGAGCCTGTCCCCCTTGATCTCCCAGCCCGCCTTCTCCAGCTTCGCGAGGATCTTGGCCAGCTCGGCGCCTCGCAGTTCGGTGTCGACGGCCTTGCGGAAGCGGGCGAGCTGATCGGACTCGAAGTGGAAGCAGCCGCCGCCGACACGCAGCCCGGCCGGGCCGACCTCGACGTAGTACGCGCCGCCGCCGCGGCCCTGTTCGATCACCGCGCCGCAGTGGGTCTTGTACGGCGTCTTGTCCTTGGCGAACCGGACGTCGCGGTACGGACGGAAGACCTTGCCCTCGCCGAAGCCGTCGCCGAACTCCGGGACCAGCTCGGCGAGCAGCGCCTCCATCGGCGCGCGGACGTCGGCCTTGTAGGTGGCGAGATTCGCGTCCCAATAGGACTTGGAGTTGTCCGCCTCGAGACCGTCGTAGAAGTCGATGGCGTACTCGCCGAAACCCTCGAAAGCCATACGCAGACCGTAATCCTCACCTCCGACAGAAGCGCGTGAAGGCCCCCCTCCCTCGGCTGAGCCGAGGGAAGGGGGCCTTCACGCGCGCCCGAGGGAGGCTTACCTGGGCAGCGT
>NZ_JBWKEB010000008.1:0-30429 GCF_056435665.1 Amycolatopsis sp. NPDC043887 | reverse complement strand
GAATACCCCCCTCCTCCCCCACAACAGAGGCGTGCGACCCCCCCCCCCCCGGGGCGGGGGGGGGGGGGTTTCCCCCCCCCCCGCGCCCGAGGGAGGCTTACCTGGCCAGCGCGGTGATCAGCTCGCCGTCGGTGGTGTCACCGGACAGCTCCCAGAAGAAGGCGCCGCCGAGCCCCTGGTTCTTGGCGTAGGTGACCTTGCCGCCGATGGTCGCGGGGGTGTCGTAACTCCACCAGTCGCTGCCGCATTTGGCATAGGCGGTGCCCGCGACGGTGCCGGTGGCCGGGCAGGTGTTCTTCAGGACCTTGTAGTCCTGGATGCCCGGCTCGGTGCCCGCCGCCGGACCGGTAGCGGTGCCACCCGGGGCCTCCTGAGTGACGCCGGTCCAGCCGCGACCGTAGAACCCGATGCCCAGCAACAGTTTGTTCGCCGGGATGCCCTTGCTCTTCAGCTTCTGGATCGCGGCGTCGGAGTGGAAGCCGGCGGTCGGGATGCCCTCGTAGCCGGTCAGCGGCGAATGCGGGGCGGTCGGGCCCTGCGCGGCCCAGGCGCCGAAGTAGTCGTAGGTCATGACGTTGTACCAGTCGAAGTACTGCGAGGCGCCGCCGTAGTCCGCCGCGTCGATCTTGCCGCCGTCGGTGCCGTCCGCGGTGATCGCGGCGGTGACCAGCTTCGAGCCGAATTTCTCCCGCAGGGCCTGCGCGAGGTTCTTGATCGCGGCCGGTCCACTGGTGTCACACGAGAGTCCGCAGGCGTTCGGGTACTCCCAGTCGATGTCGATGCCGTCGAAGACACCGGCCCAGCGCGGGTCGTTGACCAGGTTGTAGCAGGACTCCGCGAACTTGGCGGGGTTCTTCGCCGCCTCGCCGAAGCCTCCGGACCAGGTCCAGCCGCCGAAGGACCACAGCACCTTGAGGTTCGGATACTTGGCCTTGAGCTTCTTCAGCTGATTGAAGTTCCCGCGCAGCGCGCCGGTGTCCCAGCTGTCGGCGACACCGTCCACACTGCCCGCGGCGTCGTAGAACTTGCTGGTCGCCGCCTCCGCGTCGCCGATCGCGCAACCACCGTTCGTCACGTTGCCGAACGAGTAGTTGATATGCGTCAGCTTGCTCGCCGAACCCGACGTGTCGATGTTCTTCACATGGTAGTTCCGCTGGTAGACGCCCCATTCGGCGAAGTACCCGAGCACCTTGCCGACCGAGGCCTCCGGTGCTTCCGGTGCGGCTGCCGCCTGCTGCGCCGGTGCGGCGACGGCCAGCGCGCCCAGCGCGACGGCCGCGGCACCCGCGAGCGCGGTGAACCTGGTCAAACGGGACATGCGTTCTCCCTTCACGGTCACCAGCGGTGACGAGAGGACTGCGGCGGGACACGCACAAGTTAAGTGGACTAGACCACTTCGTCAATGGTGCAGACCACGACTTTCGGATGGACATTTTCGAACATTCCCCGATGGGAATATGCCGAACGCCTCGCCGAGCCGGTCAAGGCCCTCCAGCGGAGCCACTCGGCCATAGCGGAACGGCAACAGTCAGTGAATGGGTAACGGCTCGAAAGCGATACCGCGGTCCGCAGCGCGCCGAGTCCCCCAGTCGTAGAGCGCTTCGAGTGCGGGGCGTAACCGTTCCCCTTCCTCGGTGAGCCGGTACTCGACGTGCGGCACCCGCCCCTCCCGGCTCTCCCTGAGCACGAGGCCGTCCGCCTCCAGTTCGCGCAGGTGCTGGGTCAGCATCTTCTCGCTGACGCCCGGCATCCGGCGCCGGAGCTCGCCGTACCGGTGCACCCCTTCCTTCAGATGCGACAGGATCACCGGCTTCCACTTGCCGCCGATGACGTCGACCGCGAGCTCGACCGCGCAGCGGTACCGCTTCATCGTCACTCCCGTTGGCACGCACCGAAAAGTAAGCGGTTGTCCCGAGCGATCCGGGGTGGTTGCCTTGCCGGACCGCAAGATCAGCGCCGCTGGGAGGACCCTACGTGACCGAGACGCCGACGTTGTACGAATGGGCGGGCGGACTGGCCGCCCTGCGACGGCTGACCACCGTCTTCTACGGCCGCGTGCTGAAGGACCCGTTGCTGGAACCGGTCTTCCGCGACATGGACCCCGGCCACCCCGAGCACGTCGCGGTCTGGCTCGCCGAGGTGTTCGGCGGCCCGGAGACCTACAGTCACGACCACGGCGGCCACCGGCACATGGTCGGGCGCCATCTCGGCCGCGCAATCACCGAAGAGCAGCGCCGCCGCTGGGTGAATCTGCTCTTCGACGCCGCCGACGAGGCCGGGCTGCCCGCCGATCCGGAGTTCCGTTCCGCGTTCGCCGCGTATGTCGAATGGGGCAGCAGGCTCGCGGTGATGTTCTCGCAACCAGGCCGAGAGGTGACCGTTCCCGAGCCCATGCCGAAATGGGACTGGGGCAACCGGCCGCCCTGGCAGCCGCCGTCGGACTGAAGGCGTTCATAGTGGGGCGGTCACGAAAGGAGGCCGCCGTGATCCGGGTGGACGGCCGGACCCTGCGCTGCGCGGACGTCGTGACCGCCGCGAGCACCGAGGGTCCGCTGGGCATCGACGTCTCGATCGCCGCGCTGCGCGGCGCGGAAAGCGCGTGGAAACTCGCCGAAGAGCTGAGCACGCGCCGCATCGTCTACGGCCGCACCACCGGCGTCGGCGCCAACAAGGAGGACCCGGTCGGCGAGGGCGAATCGCCGGATCACGGGCTGCGGCTGCTGCGCAGTCACGCGGGTGGCAGCGGCGACGTCATGTCCCCCGGCCAAACCAGGGCGATGATGCTCATCCGGCTCAACCAGCTGCTGGCCGGACGCTCGGGGCTCAGTCCCGAGCTGATCGGGGCGCTGGCCGCCGCCGTGCGGACCGGGGCGCTGCCGCTGGTGCACCGGCTGGGCGCGATCGGCACCGGCGACCTCGCGCCGCTCGCGGAGACCGCGCTCGCCCTCACCGGCGAACGGCCGTGGCTGGCAGGCGGTGTGCCTCCCGTGCCCGTGCGGGCAGGTGACGCGCTCGCGTTCATGAGCAGCAACGCCGCGACGCTGGCCGAAGCGACCCTCGCGGCGATGCGGCTCGACACCCTGACGCGGGCGAGCCATGTCGTCGCGGCGCTGACCTACATCGCGCTCGACGGGAACCCGGAGGCCTACGCGACTCCCGTCCACGAGGCGCGGCCGCACGCCGGGCAGGTCGCGTGCGCGGCGGAGATGCGGCGGCTGCTCGGGATGGAGGGCACGCCCAAGCCCGGCAGGCGTATCCAGGACCCGTTCGGCCTTCGCGCTTTCCCGCAGGTGCAGGGACCCGCGCTGGACGCGATCCACTACCTGCGCGACGTGCTCGCGGTGGAGATCAACGCCAGCACCGAGAACCCGATGATCTCGACGGTGCACCAGGACGCCTACCACCACGCGCACTTCCACACCGCGTACGTCTCGACCGCGCTCGACCAGGTGCGCGCGACCGTCCATCAGGTCGCCGAGCTGTCGGTGGCCCGGCTGGGCGATCTGGTGGAGCCGGAGTTCACCGGGCTGCGGCCGTTCCTCGCGGCCGGGCCGTCGGGCAGTTCGGGCGTGATGATCCTGGAGTACGTCGCGCATGACGCGCTCACCGAACTGCGGCAGGCCGCGCTCCCGGCGACGCTCGGCACCGCCGTCGTCTCACGCGGGATCGAGGACCACGCGAGCTTCTCCACCCAGGCCGCCCGGGCGGCGACCGCGGCGGGCTCGGCGTACCAGCAGGTGCTGGCGTGCGAACTGGTCGCGGCCGTGCGGGCGCTGCGGATGCGCAAGGCCGATCTCGTGTCCCTGCCCGCGCGGGACGCCTACGAGGCAGCCGCGGCGGTGCTCGACCCCAGCGTCGACGATCGGCCGCTCACCGAGGACATCGCCCGCGCCGTGTCGCTTTTGGACACCCTCGCGCTCGTCTGACTCCTGCATTTCGTCCTCTGAACGCGGTGGTTCGCGTCGCCAACTACCGCGTTCAGAGGACGAAATGCGGGAGGTCAGCAGCAGCAACCCCGCAGGGCGAGGGAGTGGAGGCGGGCGCTCGTGGCCGGCGCCGGCCGGTTCGCGGCCGCCTCGACGGCGTCGAGCATCCGCAGGCGCTCCGCCTTGTCGAGGACCCGGCCGCGGGTGATCACCGTGTCGATCTTCGCGACGTTGCGGATGTCGGTGGCCGGGTTCGCGTCCAGGAGCACGAGATCCGCCTCCTTCCCCACCGTCACCGTGCCCGACGTCGCTTCCCTGCCGAGGAACTTCGCCGCGTCACCCGTGACGGTCTTCAGCGCCTGCACCGGCGAAAGCCCGGCCTCGACCAGGAAGGCGAGTTCCTCGTGCAGCCCGCTGCCGGGGAAGGCGTACGGGTTGAGGCAGTCGGTGCCGCCGATGAGCCCGACGCCCGCTTCGTGCGCGACGCCGACCAGCCGCAGCGTCTCCTGGTAATAGCGCTCCTGCAGGGCGATATCCGCCGGAGTCTTGGGCGTCACCCGTTCGATGCCCTTGGCCCAGCTCTCGCGGACGCCGGCAGGCACGTATTTCAGCCGCGGGTCGTGCTGGTGGGTCTCGGCGGGCTGCGTGACCACCCGGTTGATCGTCAGCGTCGGCGAATGCCAGGTGCCGTTGCGCCGCAGCCTGCCGAAGTAGGCCTGCGCCCGGCCGCGGTCGTACGTGGTGACCGATTCGAACTCCAGCCGCCGCGCCAGGTCGAAGAAGGCACGCGGCTCCGCGGGGTCGTAGGGCGTCGCCGACAACCTGTCGAGGATCTCGTCGCACCGGGACGAGCAGTGGACGGACACCCCGAAGAAGTGCTCGAGGCTGTGCTGGCCGAGGTCGCTCACCTCAAGGTGGGACAGTTTGTACGGCCAGTGCCCCGAGAACCGGAGGCCCTGCGCGCGGGATTCGTCCGCGATGGCGCGCAGGGCGTCGCGTCCGAGGTAGGAGTAGGTCTTGACGAATTCGGCACCCGCGGCCTTCTCCGCACGGACGACGGCGCGTGCTTCGGCCGCCGTCGACACATGGAGCACCGGTGGCGCCAGAAGCGTGACCGGCCCGTCGACGATCCCGCTCGCCAGCACCATCCGCGGGCCGAGCAGCTCACCGCGTTCGATCTTGGCCTTCGTCTCGCGGTTCTCCGCGTACCCCCACATCTCGCGGACCCCCGTGACACCGTGGATCAGGTGCAGGGGCGGGACGACTTCTTCGAGGTCCGCGCTGTGGGTGTGCATATCCCAGAGCCCCGGAAGGAGGTACTTGCCTCGGCCGTCGATCACCCGCGCGCCACCGGTTTCCGGAAGCTCGGCGGAGCCGCCCACCCAGACGATCCGGTCACCGGCCAGCACGACCGAAACGCCGGGCCGTGGAGCCGAACCCGTGCCGTCGATCAGCGTGACCTCGGCGATGACGACGATCTCGCCCTGGTCGGCACCTGCCGTGCCGGGCAGCAGCGCGGCGAAGGCCACTCCGGTCCCGCCGACGGCCAGCCACCTCAGGAATTCGCGCCTACTGGATCCCGCACCCGCCATGAGAACCGCCGTCCCTTTCGCCCGGATCCCCAGAGGGCGATTCAACTTGTCGCGGAGGCGGGGCCGCAAGAAAACGAAGGCCCCTTACCCGAACACAGCACAAAGTAAGGGGCCTACTCCTGAAACAGGGCTCAGCCGAAGAAGACCTCGGCCTCTTCGTACCGCTCGACCGGGACGGTCTTCAGCTCGGCGGTCGCCTCGGAGAGCTTGACGCGGACGATGTCCGTGCCGCGCAGCGCCACCATCACGCCGAAGTCACCGTCGGCCACGGCGTCGACCGCGTTGAGCCCGAACCGGGTGGCGAGCACGCGGTCGTACGCCGTCGGGGTGCCACCGCGCTGGACGTGCCCGAGCACGACCGCGCGGGACTCCTTGCCGGTACGGGCGGCGATCTCGTCGGCCAGCCAGGTGCCGATACCGCCGAGCCGGACATGCCCGAAGGCGTCCTTCTCCCCGGTCAGCAGCTTCTCCTCGCCGCCTTCGGGCAGCGCGCCCTCGGCGACCACGATGATCGGCGCGTACTCCTTCTCGAACCGGCGCTCGACCCAGGACACGACCTGGTCGACGCTGAAGTGCCGCTCCGGCACCAGGATCACGCTCGCGCCGCCGGCGAGACCGGAGTGCAGCGCGATCCAGCCCGCGTGCCGTCCCATGACCTCGACGACCAGGGCCCGGTGGTGCGACTCGGCCGTGGTGTGCAGCCGGTCGATGGCCTCGGTGGCGATCGAGACGGCCGTGTCGAAGCCGAAGGTGTAGTCGGTGGCGCCGAGGTCGTTGTCGATCGTCTTGGGCACCCCGACGACGCCGACACCGTCGTCCGTGAGCCGCTTCGCGACGCCGAGAGTGTCCTCGCCGCCGATCGCGATCAGCGCGTCGACCTGCTGCTCGGCGAGCACGGCCTTGATCTTGCCGACGCCGCCGTCGACCTTGTACGGGTTGGTCCGCGACGACCGCAGGATCGTGCCGCCTCGGGTCAGGATGTCCTCGACGTCGTTCAGGCCGAGCGGGCGGCTGTCCCCGGTGAGGGGACCGTTCCAGCCGTTGCGGAACCCGACGATGTCCCAGCCGTGTACCTCGATGCCCTTGCGCACCACAGCGCGGATCACCGCGTTGAGCCCCGGGCAGTCGCCACCGCCGGTCAGCACACCGACACGCATGAGAAGCCTCCGTCTTTGTGTTCCGTAGAGATGACAGTCACATGTCCCGCCACCAGCGTAGCGGGAGTTCTCTGGATCGGTGCAGGGCGGACCACCTCGGGAATCGGTCCACGTCCGGGATGTGCTAGCTTGGCGCCATGCAGCGCTATTTCTGGTTTACGAAGCCGGCCCCGGGTGGGCACGGCCGCGTGAACCTGCGCTGACCTCCACCCCGAGCCGGAATCACACCGGCTCGGCGAGTTCCCGCGGGTCGGTATCCCTTTCGAAAGGAACCAGACCCGCGATGTCTCCCTCCGCTGACACCCTGATCGCCCTCGACGGGCACCGCACGGCGGCCATCAACCCGCTGCTGTCGCCCGCGATGCTGCGGCACGAACATCCGATGACGGCGGAAATCGCCGATACCGTCCTAGCGGGGCGGGCCTCGGCCGTCGACATCCTCGACGGCCGGGACGACCGGCTCCTCGTCGTCGTCGGGCCCTGCTCGGTGCACGACGCGGACGCCGCGCTCGACTACGCCCGCCGCCTCGCCGCCAAGGCCGAAGAACACCGCAGCGACCTGCACATCGTCATGCGTGTCTACTTCGAGAAGCCGCGGACCACACTCGGCTGGAAGGGCCTGATCAACGACCCCGGGCTCGACGGCACGTACGAGGTCAACCACGGCCTGCGGATGGCGCGGAAACTGCTGCTCGACATCTCCGCGCTCGGCCTGCCAGTGGGCTGCGAGTTCCTCGACCCGATCACCCCGCAGTTCATCTCCGACACCGTGACCTGGGGTTCCATCGGCGCGCGGACCGCGGCGAGCCAGGTGCACCGGCAGCTGTGCAGCGCGCTGTCGATGCCGGTCGGGATCAAGAACTCCACCGAGGGCGACGTCCAGGTCGCCGTCGACGCCACCCGCGCGGCCGGCGCCAGCCATGTCTTCGCGGGCATCAACCCCGACGGGCTCGCCGCGCTGATCACCACGGCGGGCAACGAGGACTGCCACGTGATCCTGCGCGGCAGCTCCGCCGGCCCGAACTACGACCCCGCGACGGTGGCCGACACGCTGGCCCGGCTGGCGAAGTCGGGGCTGCCGGAGCGCGTGATCATCGACGCGAGCCACGGCAACAGCGCGAAGGACCACGTGCGGCAGGCCACGGTCGTCCGTGAACTCGCGGAGCGGATCGGCGCCGGTGAGCGGGGCATCGCCGGGCTGATGCTGGAGAGCTTCCTGGTGGAGGGGCGGCAGGACCTGACGCTGGGCTCGGCCGCTTCGCTCACCTACGGGCAGTCGATCACGGACGCGTGCCTCGGGTGGGACACGACGGCCGAGCTGCTGGACAGCCTCGCCGAGGCCGTCGACTCGCGGCGCTGAGGGCCCCTCGGGAACGCTGGGAACGGTCCTTTCCTGGCAAATTTCGCAATAAAGGACCGTTCATTGCACGGCACGCGGGGCTGCGAGGGGTGGAGGGCTCGCGTCTTATGTCGCGAAGGGAGCTTTCGCCGCATGGCACGCGGGGCCGGCGCCCGTCACCTCAGGACCGTCAGGCCGATGCCGTCCGTGAAGGCCTCCTTCCCTACCTTGAGAGTAGGGAAGGAGGCCTTCACGGACGGAACCGTCAACTCCAGCCCCAGCAGTCCCATCAGCCACGACGACCGCGCGTGAAGGCCCTCTCTCGGCTCAGCCGTGGAAACACGGCCTTCACACCAGTCCGAGCACTCAAGGGCCTACCGATGCCAGTAGGACTCGATGATCTGCCAGCGCTGGTAGTTGTGCCGCGCGTCCGCCAGCGCGTCGTGCTGGTCGTCCGGCGCCGCGGGGAGCTTCGGCTTGCCCGCGTCCTCCCAGCGTTGCCGCAGGTCACGCGTGAACCGCGGCAGCTGACGCGGCAGCGCGGGCATCGGCCCCCACAGCTGCGCCAGCGCGACGTGGTCGTAAGCGGCGAACCAGGCCCAAAGTTCGATCCCGCCGGGCGGCTTGCCGAAGAACTCGAGCAGGTCCGTGCGGATCTTCTCGCGGCTGCGCCACGCCGGGTCGGCGGGCGACGGGAGTTTCGGGAGCACGTTGTCGCGGACCCAGGGGCCGGCCTTGCCGGGATCGAAATCGGTCGAGACCGCGTAGAACTCGCGTCCTCTTTCGTCCACGACACCGATCGACACCAGATCGATGGTCACGCCGTCCTCAATGAATTCGGTGTCGTAGAAAAAGCGCACCGGAGAACCCTAGTGGGGCCTCAGCCGACCTTGGTGTCCGGGATACGGGCGACGTCCTTGGCGGACGGCTGCGCGGGCACCTTGGGGCGGAGCCCCGCCTCTTCGGCGGCGATCAGTTCCTTCGCCTTGGCGGCGTAGATGTCGACGTACTCCTGACCGGACAGCTCCATGAGCGCGTACATGATCTCGTCGGTGATGGACCGCTCGATGAAGCGGTCGCCGGCGAGGCCTTCGTAGCGCGAGAAGTCGAGCGGCTTGCCGAAGCGGATCTCGAGGCGGCGCGGCCACCACATCTTCGAGCCGATCGGGTTGACCTTGTCGGTGCCGATCATGGCGACCGGGACCACGACGCCGCCGGACTCGAGCGCGATCCGCGCGACGCCGGTCTTGCCCTTGTACAGGCGGCCGTCCGGGGAGCGGGTGCCTTCGGGGTAGATACCGAGGAGGTGTCCCTCGCGGACCAGCCGGGTCGCGGTGTCGAGCGCGGCCTGCGCGGCGTTGCCGCCGGAGCGGTCGATCGGGAACTGGCCGACGCCGGTGAAGAACCACTTCTTCAACAGGCCCTTGAAGCCCTTTTCGGTGAAGTACTCCGATTTGGCCGGGAAGGTCACCTTGCGCTTGACGCGCAGCGGCATGAAGAAGGAGTCGGCGACCGCGAGGTGGTTGCCCGCGAGGATCGCGCCGCCTTCGGCGGGGATGTTCTCCGCGCCGACGACTTTGGTGGGCCACAGCGCCTTGAGCAGTGGCCCGATAAACACGTGTTTCATGAGCCAGTACAGCACTGCGAAAACTCCTCCTAGCAGCTCAACCCCCGCGCCCGATGGTCAAGACTACGAATCGCGCACCCCAGGCACAACGAAGTCCACCCGGTTACCCGCGCCCAGCGACGGATCTCACATCCGATCCGGCCCGATTCCGCCGGTGACCGGGGGCCCACAAGCCGCTCCGGTCGTGCGACCATAGGAGACCCACCCAGCTCTCACGGAAGGCGATCGCATGGCCGTCCTTGCCGGCGCGGAACCGTTCGCTCACACCGGTTCGACCGAAGCAGGGTTCCTGCTGTGCCACGGCTTCACCGGCACTCCCGCGAGCATGCGGCCCTGGGGAGACCATCTGGCCGAAGCCGGTTACACGGTGCGCTGCCCGCTCCTTCCCGGGCACGGCACGCGGTGGCAGGACATGAACCGGACAGGCTGGGAGGACTGGTACGGCGCGGTCCGTGAAGAGCTGCTGGCCCTCTTCGCGACCTGCGAGACGGTGTTCGTCGCCGGGATGTCGATGGGCGGGACACTGACGCTGCGGCTCGCCGAGGAGTTCGGCGACCGGATCGCCGGCATCGTGCTGGTGAACCCGTCTGTCCTGACGCTGCGCTGGGACGCCAAGCTGCTGCCCGTCCTGTCGAGGATCCTGCCCTCGGTGCCGGGCGTGGCGAACGACATCGCGAAGCCCGGCGAGACGGAGCTGGCCTATTCGCGGACGCCCGTGCGCGCCGCGGCGAGCTTGGCGAAGCTGTGGAAGGTCACCCGCGCGGATCTGGGCAAGGTGACCCAGCCGGTGCTCCTGCTCCACTCGGCCGTCGACCACATCGTGGAGCCGGTCAACTCCCAGGTGATCCTGGCTGGGATCGGCAGCGAGGACGTGACCGAGGTGGTGCTGGAGAACAGCTTCCACGTCGCCACGCAAGACCACGACGCAGGCCTGATCTTCACGCGTACGGTGGACTTCGCCCGGTCCGTGCGCCGGGCGGGACAGGTGGACGCCGGATGAGCAGAGGCAAGGACGGGCCGGAGGACGTCGACGCGACCTTCGCCGAGATCGTGGCCGACCTCCGTGCGGAGGGCGTCGGCCTGTTCCCGGACGAGGAACTGGAGAAACCGGCGGAAAAGCCCGCCGAGAAGACCCCGCGGCCCGAGCCGTCGGACGCCGAACCCGAACCGGGCTGGCGTGGGGGCGGCACCAGCTGGGACAAGACCCTCTTCGAGGACGACCCCGCCGGGCCGAGCGACGACGAGGGCCATTTCGTGCCGCCCGAGCCGCCTCCCCTGCCGCGTCCGCGCAAGGGCGCGTTCATCGTCCTGCTGTTCTTCCTGCTCGGCCTGCTGCTCCTGATCGCGCCCAACCTGATCGGCATGGGCACGCGGCTCGGCACCCCGCTCGGCATCCTCGCCCTCGCGACCGCCATCGCCCTGCTCCTGCTGCGGGTGCGTCAGGGGCCGCCGCCCGGCGCGGATCCGAACAACGGCGCCCAGGTCTGAACTGCCGGACAATTCGGAAGATGAAGATCGACTTCACCCCCTCGCGCCAGTCGACGGTCGGCGCGGAATGGGAACTCGCCCTCGTCGACCGGCGGACCGGTGAGCTCTCGTCGGTCGCGGAACAGGTGCTCGACGCCGTCCGTCCCGGCGGCGAGGAGGAGCATCCGAAGATCAAGCAGGAGCTGCTGCTCAACACCATCGAGGTGATCAGCGGGATCTGCGACACGATCGCCGAGGTCAAGGCCGATCTGAACGACTCGCTGGACGTCGTGCACTCGGTGCTCGACCCGCTGGGCGTCGAACTGTTCTCGGCGGGGTCGCATCCGTTCTCGACGTGGTACCAGCAGAAGGTCACCGACAAGGAGCGCTACGCCAAGCTCATCGACCGGACCCAGTGGTGGGGACGGCAGATGCTGATCTACGGCGTCCACGTGCACGTCGGCGTCGACCACCGCGACAAGGCCCTGCCGATCCTGGACGCGCTGCTCAAGTACGCGCCGCATCTGCAAGCGCTTTCGGCGTCTTCGCCGTACTGGGGCGCCGAGGACACCGGGTACGCGTCGAACCGCGCGCTGATGTTCCAGCAGCTGCCGACGGCCGGGCTGCCGTTCCAGTTCCGGAAGTGGACCGAGCTGGAGAGCTACGTCGACGACATGTTCACCACGGGCGTGATCGACCACTTCTCCGAGATCCGCTGGGACATCCGGCCCGCGCCGCATTTCGGGACGATCGAGATGCGGGTGTGCGACGGGCTGCCGACGCTGGAGGAGGTCGGCGCGATCTCGGCGCTGACCCAATGCCTGGTCGACGACTTCAGCGCGCGCCTCGACGACGGCGAGATCCTGCCGACACTGCCGCCGTGGCACGTCCAGGAGAACAAGTGGCGCGCGGCGCGCTACGGCGTCGACGCGATCGTCATCCTCGACGCGGCGGGCAATGAGCGGCTGGTCACCGACGACACCTACGACCTGCTGAACCGGCTGGAACCGGTCGCCCGGCGCCTGGACTGCGCCGACGAACTGCGGTCGGTGGAGACGATCCTGACCTGCGGGCCCAGCTACCTGCGTCAGCGCGCGGTGGCGAAGCAGTACAACGGCAGCCTCCGCGCCGTCGTCGCTTCGCTCATCGCGGAGATGCGGGACGGGAAGATCGCGCGCCCCTGACCCTCCGCATTCAGTCCTCTGAATGCGGTCCTTGCGCGTGCAACTACCGCATTCAGAGGACTAAATGCGGGAGTCGAGGTGGCCCAGGAGGGTGCCGGGGCCGAAGGTCGAAGCGCCCAATGCCTCGACGCGGGACCTCAGCTCACGGTCGGCGGTCACCACGACGACGTGGTCGTCCGGACCGGCCGCCCGGGCCTCCCGCGCGACGGCCACGATTTGGGAGTCCCCGTCGGACTCGGCGTCGACGACCTCGACACCGGGCACCGGCGCGACTCCCCGCGCCTTGCCCTCGACGACCAGCACGACCTTCGGCCACCACGACCATTCGCCACCACCGGGGAGCGCCGGATCGGCGAGCCCGGTACCGGCCAGGGTCGCGAGCTTGTCCCGCAACCGTTCCGCGGCGCCACGCCGGTCGCGCCACCAGCCGTCCGGGCGCGACCCGACGACGTTCGCGCCGTCGACCACCAGTACCAGCCCGCGATCCAAGTGTTCCCTCAATCCCGGCCACGCCGCCGCGAAGTCGCGATGCAGCCGGAAGCCCGCGACCTCGGCCGCCCGGACCCACCGCAGTTCCGCGCTCTCCGCACTGGTCACCCTGGCCGAAAGCGGGCCGATCGGCGCGGCCAGGACCGTGGTGTAGCGCCAGTTCCCGTGGTCGACCTGCGACGCCGCCAGCGCGCGGACCCGGCCGGGCGGGATGTCGGCCTCCTCGTGCGCCTCGCGGGTGGCGGCCTCACGCGGGCTCTCCCCCGCCTCGACCGCGCCCCCTGGCAGCGCCCAGGTGCGTCCATGATGGACCCACCAGGCCCGCCGCTGCAGCAGCACACCGCGCGCGGGATCGGACAGCAGCAGCCCGGCGGCGCCGTTCAAACCCCAGTGAAGATGCCCGAAAGCGCACTTCACGAAGCCGTTGCCGTCTTGCCGGGTCACGGCTTCAGCCTGTCACACCGACCTCGGCGCCGGGAGCCTTCGCCGCGTCGACGGCGAGCGCGGCGGCACCGACGATCGCCGAATCGTCGCCGTGGTGCGCGGCCCGGATCCGCGCCAGCGGGCGGTGCCCGGCGCCGGTGATCTTGTCCGCGTAGCGTTCGCGTGCCTCGTCGAGGAACAGCGGCGCCGACTCGGACACCCCGCCGCCGATCACGATGATCTCGGGATCGAAGACGTCGGCGACCAGGGCCAGGCCCTCGGCCAGCCACTTCGCCAGTTCGGTCATCGCGCGCTGGGCGATCGGGTCGCCGTCGCGGGCGGCACCGGCGACCCGGCGGCCGGTGACCGAGCCGGGGTCTCCCCTGGTTTCGCGCGCGAGCACGGTCGAGCGCCCGGGATGCCGCGCGAGCAGTTCGACCGCCGTCGCGGCCAGCGCCGTCCCGCTGCAGTAGCGCTCCCAGCAGCCGTACTTCCCGCACGGGCAGGGCCTGCCGCCGGGGACGACGGTCAGGTGCCCGAGTTCGGGAGCGACACCGTACGCGCCCCGGTAGATCTTGCCGTCGAGCAGCAGTCCCGCGCCGATCCCGGTGCCCAGTGCGATCAGCGCGGCGACATGAGCGCCACGAGCGGCCCCGAAGCGGTACTCGCCGACGGCGGCGGCGTTCACGTCGTGTTCCAGTGTCACCGGCAGGCCGACCCGCTTTTCGATGCGCTCGGCGACCGGCGCGGCACGCCAGGACAGATGCGGCGCGAACATCACCGTCCGCCGGTCCTTCGCGACGAACCCGGCGACCGCGAGGCCCACGCCGGAGACGTCGTGCCGGTTGCGGAGGTCCTCGACGACCCCGGCGATGGCGTCCTCGAGCGCGTCCTCGCCGCTGGGGGTCCCGACCCTGGCCGTGTCCATCAGCGAGCCGTGCTCGTCCACCACGCCGGCGCGCACACTCGTGCCCCCGACGTCCACCCCTACCGTCAGCAACTCAGTTCTCCCGGTCCGGCTGCCAAGCGTCGCGCCTGGTCACCGTGATGTGCTGGACCCGCGAAGCTCCCACCGGGACATCTTCGGCCGTGGGCTCCTTCCGCGCAGGCTGGAACCCCGGCATGTGCACGCCCGCCTCGGGTTCCCATCGATCGGCGAGCACCGCCCGCAGCAGCGCGACGAGCTGCGCGGCCTGCTCCATCAGGCGTGCCACGAACTCGGGCCGCTCCCCGCGGAAGATCCCGACGATCGCGCAGAGCGGGCACCACCCGCCGGAATCGTGGTCGGTGCAGCCGTGCCCGGCGGAGATCAATCCCTCCAGCCACGGCGCGGCGTGCTCGACGACCAGCTCGACCAGCAGGCGGATCTCTTCGGCCAGGTCGAGCGGGCCCGATCCGGTGTTCTCGTTGTTCTCGCTCACCCGGGTCCCCGGTTCCCGGCCAGGCTCACGACCAGGCCGTGCGCGTCGGATTCCGCACCGGTGATCCGGCACGGGCGCAACATCTCCGGCAGCGCGATCAGCCGCCGGAAACCGTCCACGGTGACGGCGAGATCATCGTCCACTCTGGCCAGGTCCACTTCGGAGTCGCGGTGCAGTGGCACCGCGATCCGCAGCTCGTAGCCGCTGTCCGATTCGGACACCCGCAACAGCGGGGTCACACCTTTTTCGTTGTCCGCCAAGGGATCCAGTCCTTGGTAGAGCTCGAACGCGATTTCCTGCAGCGCCTCGAGCCCCACCGGCTCGACCGCACGGTACTCGACGGGCTTCACCTGCCCTGGCCCGAAGCCCGCGTCGGCGAGTTCGGCGAGGACGGTGTTCTGCTGCGCGCGCCGGGTCCGCATCCACGAGGCCGCCGCGCCGCGCCAGAACCCGGGCGCGGGCATCAGCCGGTTGACGATCAGCCCGTCGACCAGGATTCCGCGCAGGGCAAGGGAACTGAGGGTGCGGCGGGCTTCCGCGACGACGACGCGTTCCGGGGTCAGCACGAGCCGCACGGTCGTGGTGGCCGGATCGGTCAGCAGGGTGCGCAGCGACTCCAGATGGGCCCCGAGTCGCCGCACCGCGGCCGCCGTCCGCCGCGCGCCCGGTTTGAACATTCTCGACAGATAGCCGGAAACGGCTTCGGGCAAAGCCAGCAGACGCAGCGTTTCCGCGGTCGGTCCACAGTCGACGACGACCGTCTCCCAGGGACCGTGCTCGGCGAGGCGCTGGACCTCGGTGAGCGCGAGGAGCTCGTCCACTCCGGGCACCACGGTGAGTTCTTCGGCGTCGAGCGAGTCGAGGCCCGCTCCCGCGAGCGCGGCCTGAAGTTCCAGCCGGAGTTCGCGCCAGGTGCTGTCGACGAGGCCGCGGGTGTCGATCTGGGCGGCGTGCAAGAGGATGTCCACTTCGGACGGTTCGCCGCCGAGCGCGCGGCCGAAGGCGTCACCGAGGGAATGCGCCGGATCGGTCGAGACCACGAGCGTCTTCCTGCCCCGGCCCGCCAGTGCCGCCGCCGTCGCCGCGGCCAGCGTGGTCTTGCCGACACCCCCCTTGCCGGTGAACAGCAGGATCCGCATGCCTACCCTTCGACTCAGGATGCTTCAGCGCGCTTCTTGAGCTCCTTGAGCGCGGTGTCCATGACCATCTTCTCGGCCTTGCGGCGCAGCAGCCCGATCATCGGCAGCGCCAGCTCGACGGACAGCGTATACGTGACCTTGGTGCGGCCGGCGCCCAGCGCTTCGAGGGCGTAGCGGCCGTTCTGGGCCTTCTGCATCTGCCCCTTGACCAGGTGCCAGCTGACTCCGTGGCCGTCGGCGTCCCAGTCGTACTCGAGGGTGTAGACGTCCTTGATGGGCCCGGCGTCGAGGGTGAGTTTCACCTGCTTGGCGCGACCGTTGTCATCCTCGGCGAGGACCTCGGTCTCCCGGACGGCCTTGGCCCATTCCGGGTACGCGGGGAAGTCGGCGATGACGGCCATGACCCGCGCGGGCTCGGCGTCGACCTCGATGGACTGCGTGGACTGCTCGGCCATGCCCCGAACTCTAGCCGGGACCGACCGTCACCAGCGAAGCACGTAGGGCTGAGAGGTCTCCTTGAAGTGACCGACGTTACGGCATTCGGTCCTGCCGACCCTCGTCCGCGGGGTCAGCGGCTGGTGGACGTGCCCGAAGACCGACCAGCGCGGCCGCTGCTCGCGGATGAGATCCACCAGCGCCGCCGACCCGATCTCGGACCGCCGCGCGATCACGTCGTAGGTCAGTTCCGGGATGGCGGGCGGGATGTGGGTGCACAGGACGTCCACGTCCGCCAGCCCGGCGACCGCGGCGTCGTACTCCTCCCGAGTGCGCAGGTACGGCCGCCAGAAGCCGTTGCGGCGCGGGACCACGTTCGGCGGGAGGAGCGCGCCGCCGATGAACCCGAAGCGCAGCCCGCCGAACTCGGCGACGTCGCCGTCGAGGACGGTGATGCCGTCGCCGGCGAACTCGGGCCACAGCGACGGGTCGTCGACGTTGCCGGGGGTCGCGAACGTCGGCGCGGTCAGCGCCCCGAACAGGACGGCGTACTGGTCTTGGATCGCCTCGCCGACCGCGCCGGCGGGATCGGCCAAAGTGGCCCACAACGATCGCGAGAAGGCAACGGTCTCATCACGAGTGCCCTCACGCCGCAGCCGCGCGAATTCGCCGACCTTCTCGGCGCCGAACAGCGCGCCCATGATGCCCTTGTCGTGCTCGCGGTAGTCGACGAAGTCCAGCAGGTCGCCCAGCACGATCAGCGCGTCGGCGCCGTCGCCCGCGCGTTTGAGCGCGTCGGCGTTGCCGTGCACATCCGACACCACGTGAACCCGCATGCTCTCCCCTACTCGGCCCGGGGACCGACCCCGGGCTCGCGCCCGTCCTCGAGGACCTCTTTGAGCCCGAGCGCGATGGCCTTGGCGGCACGGGCCCTGCGGTCGAACTCCCGCCGCAGGTCACGGGGCTGGAGCACGCGCGGCGCCCCGTCCGGACCGGCGGGAGTGGCGCGCAGGAAGTAGTGCAGCAAAGTGCCGTCGAGCACCGGCTCGAGCCAGACCTCCATGGTACCGATCAAGGCACCGCGCACCGTCCAGCGCAATCCTTCGTCGCCGCGGTCGGTGTAGACCTCGAGAACGAGGTCCGGCCAGTAACGTGACCAAGATCGCGGATCGGCGAAAGCGGCGGCCACGGTGGAGGGCGGGACCACGAGGAAGGTCTCGTCAACGATGTCGAGAGCTGGCGGCGCCTGGTTCACAGCGGCAGAATGTCATGTCCTGGGTATGGCCGATTCGTCAGCATGGTCTTAAGGTGCACGGCACGCTAAGTTGACTTGCGGGTAACACCGGTCACACCACTTGCACGCGAACACGGAGGTTCCTCGTGCGCGAATACAGCGCCCCCGCCGCCAATCCGGTGACCGACGACGAGAATCTCGCCGACGTCGTCTGGGCGAACGCGGAGCGGTTCTCCGATGTCGTGAGTTTCCGCCGCCAGGTCGACGGTACCTGGTTGGACGTCACCGCCAAAGACTTCGCCGCCCAGGTTCTGGCCGTGGCCAAGGGAATGGCCGCGGCGGGCATCGCTCCGGGCGACCGGGTCGGGCTCATGTCCAAGACCCGCTACGAATGGACCCTGATCGACTTCGCGATCTGGGCCGCCGGCGCGGTCACCGTCCCGATCTACGACACCTCCTCGGCCGAGCAGGTCCACTGGATCCTCTCGGACTCGGCCGCGAAGGCCGTGTTCGTCGAGACCGACGACCACGTCGCGACGCTCGAATCCGTCAAGGGCCGCCTCGACGCGCTGGAGCACACCTGGCAGATCGAGGCAGGCGCCGTCGACCAGCTCACCAAGCAGGGCGCCGAGCTGAGCGACGACGACCTGCACGAGCGGCGCCGCACGGTGAAGGCCGGCGACCTGGCCACGATCGTGTACACCTCGGGCACGACCGGCCGCCCCAAGGGCGTCGAGCTGACCCATCGGAACCTCCTCGCCGAGATCCGCGCCGACATCGCCGCGTTCCCGCAGCTGATGGAGCAGGGCAACTCGCTGCTGGTGTTCCTGCCGCTCGCGCACGTCCTCGCGCGCGCCATCGCGGTGACCGCGCTCAGCGCGCGGGTGACCCTCGGGCACACCTCGGACGTCAAGAACCTCGTCGCCGACCTCGGCACCTTCCGCCCGACGTTCGTCGTCGCCGTGCCGCGGGTGTTCGAGAAGGTCTACAACGGCGCGAAGCAGAAGGCGCACGGTGACGGCAAGGGCAAGATCTTCGACGCCGCCGAAGCCACTGCCGTCGCGTACAGCCAGGCCCAGGACACCGGCGGCGCCGGGCTCGGCCTCAAGATCAAGCACGCGCTGTTCGACAAGCTGGTGTTCAGCAAGCTGCGCGCGGCCCTCGGCGGCCGGTGCGTGGCCGCGGTGTCCGGCGGTGCGCCGCTCGGCGTGCGGCTCGCGCACTTCTTCCGCGGCATCGGTGTCCCGGTGTTCGAGGGCTACGGCCTGACCGAGACGTCCGCCGCGGCCTGCGTCGGCACCCAGGACGGGTTCCGCGTCGGCACCGTGGGGCGTCCGGTCGCCGGCACCTCGGTGCGGATCGCCGACGACGGCGAGATCCTGCTGAAGGGCGACGTCGTCTTCGGCGGCTACTTCAACAACGCCGAAGCGACCGCGGAAGCGCTCGAGGACGGCTGGTTCCACACCGGCGACCTCGGCGAGCTGGACAGCGACGGGTTCCTCAAGATCACCGGGCGCAAGAAGGAGATCATCGTGACCGCGGGCGGCAAGAACGTCGCCCCGTCCGGGCTCGAAGACACCATCAAGGCCAGCCCGCTGGTCAGCCAGGCGATGGTCGTCGGCGACCAGCGGCCGTTCATCGGCGCGCTGATCACCATCGACGAGGAGTACTTCCCGTCGTGGAAGTCGCAGCATGGCAAGCCCGCCGACGCCACGGTGTCCGACCTGGCCGGCGACGCCGAGCTGCGCGCCGAGATCCAGCAGGCCGTGGATCAGGCCAACAGCGCGGTGTCGCAGGCCGAGGCGATCAAGAAGTTCACGATCCTCTCGAAGGACTTCACCGAGGCCGGCGGGGAGATCACGCCGAGCCTGAAGCTGAAGCGCAACATCGTGAACAAGAACTACGCGACCGACATCGAAGCCCTGTACAAGAAGTAGCTTTTCGTCCGTGAAGGCCTCCTTCCCTACCCTGAAGGTAGGGAAGGAGGCCTTCACGGGCTTCGGACCTGCACCCGGCACGCCAAGGAGGCTGAAGGACGCTTTCGCCGCGTGACATGTGGTGAAAGCGTCCTTCAGCCGATCTTCGCGTCCCAGTCGATGTGGTGCCGGTACAGCCAGTTCCGGTCCCGGTCGGGCGTCGTCCCCGACGACACCGCCGCGCTGCCGGCCACCAGCTCCTCCACCCGCGCCCGCCGCAGCCGCTCGTAGGCCGCGAAAGCCGTTGGCGCGTCGGGAAGATCCCGCAAACACTGGGCCAGGACGACACTGTCCTCCAACGCCATCGACGCGCCCTGCCCCGCGGCGGGCGAGGCCGCGTGCGCCGCGTCGCCCACGAGGACCATCGAGGCGTTGAACCACACCGGCGTCGAGGGGACATCGTACGAATGCCCGCCGAAGACGTCGTCTCCCGTGGACTCGATGATTTCCGCGGCAGGCAACGGTTCCCCGTCGAAAGCGGCGAAAGCGGCCGAGCGCCATTCGGCGGGCGACAGGCCGGAGCGCACGCCTTCGGCCGTGGGAAGGCGCGCGAACCAGTACGTCGCGCCGTCGGGCGTGCTCGTGTAGCCGAAGAAGGCGTGCAGGCTCTGAATCATCCGATAGAGGGACGGCGCCTGCGGGATGCCCGGGTCGGTCGTGTAGCCGTAGACGACGTCGAGGCCCGTCGAGCGCGGAGGCGGGCAGTCCGGGTCGATGATGGTCCGGACGACCGACCGCAGCCCGTCGGCGCCGATCAGGATGTCGCCTTCGGCCACGGAACCGTCCTCGAAGCGAGCGACCCCCGGCGTGGCGGAAACCAGCCGTTTCCCGCGTTCGAAGGTGATCCCGCGCGAGATCGTCTCCTCTTGCAGCGCACGGTAAAGCGACGCTCGCGTCATCGTGCGTGGCCCGGCGAGACCGTCGATGTCGAAGGAACGCCGTTCGACGGTCCGCCCGTCCGGCGTCACGAGTTCCAGGCCCACCGCGCCGAAGGAGTTGTCGATCACCGGTGCCTCGGCGCCGATCGCGCGCAGGGCGTCCATGCCGTTGTGCATGATCGTCAGGAACGCGCCCGCATCCTCGCCGCCGGACGGGTACGCCTCGTGGACGCTCGCTTCGATCCCGGCCCGCCGCAACGCCATCGCGGTCACCGTGCCCGAGATCCCGCCGCCGATGATCACAGCCTTCACCGCTGACCCCCTGTCGTGTCGCCGTCACCCGACGGTACCGGGAAACGGCGACCCGACAGAGGCGTTCACGCGCCGCCGCTGGCGACGATGTCCCCGTTGACCCCCTTGGGGAAGAACCCGCCCTCCTGCACCGGACCGGGGTTCAGGTAGACGACGTTCAGCACCCGGTCGGCGCCGCGGCCGAAACAGATGCCGTTGTTGTCGGTCGGCACGATGTTGGCCTGGTTGCCGAGCAGGATGCCCTGGTCGTCGTCACCGGGGCCGTCGAGGGCGTCGCGGGCGTTGGAGATCTTGGCCGCCGCGTCACCGAGGCCGCGGTCGAACAGCGAGGTCCGGATGGTGGCCGCGTGATAGGCCTCGGCGGCCAGGATGCCCGCGGCCGCGTCCAGGAACGTCTTGTTGGTGATCAGCGGCGCGGCGCCCTTGTAGGCCGTCACGCCGACATCCTCGAACAGGAACGCCGCCAGCAGGAAGTTCTTCTCGTTGGCGAACGGGTCGAACTGCTGGTACTCGCCGATCAGCCCGGCCGCGCGAGCGGCGGCGGTGAAGCTGTCCTTGAGGTCGATCTCTGGCCGCGACACCGCCGCCTCACCCAAAGCACCACGCAGGAACTTGACGTGCGCGACCTCGTCGCCCGCGATCTCCTTCGCGAACTGGTGCAGCGTCTTGTCGTGGAACATCACCTTCTTGCCGCCGACGACGCCACCCTGGGCGCCGACGCCGCCGGTGAGGTCGTCCGGCAAACCGCGGCCGTGGACGGCGAAGGAGTAGAACTCGGCTTCGAGGTACTCCAGGTTGAGCGCGAAGTTGAGCACGGCCGCGTCGCTGGGGGCAGCAGCAGCGGCCTCACCTGTCGCCGAAGCGGACGAAGTGGCCTGCACCCCGAGGTAGGTGGCGCCGACGACACCCAGCCCGGCCGCGCCGGCGGCCTTCAGGAACCGGCGGCGATCCGTGCGGTTCTCGGCGCTGCGCGAGATCAGGGTACGAACGAAGGGCTTTCCGAACACGAGTGGTTCCTCTCGTCTTTGCGGTGCACACCCACCCACTCGGACGTTCGGAACCACCCGTGACCCGGATTGGAAAAGATCTCGAACTTATTTCTTCGTCGCCGCGGCAAGGCGGACGCAGACGGCGAGGCCGCGGATGGCCTCTTCGACTTCGGCCAGCTCAGGGTACGTCGGCGCGATGCGGATGACGGCGTCGTCGGGGTCGTCGCCGTACGGGTGGGTCGCGCCGGCCGGGGTCAGGGCGATGCCCGCCTCCTTGGCCAGCCGCACGACCTCCTTGGCGGTCCCGGACGGCACGGTCAGCGAGATGAAGTACCCGCCGGTCGGCTTGGTCCAGGACGCGAGGCCCGATTCGGCCAGTTCCTTGGTCAGGATCTCGTCGACGGCCGCGAACTTCGGCCCGATGAGCTCGGCGTGCTTGCGCATGTGCTCGCGGACGCCGTCCTCGTCGCGCAGGAACAGCGCGTGGCGGAGCTGGTTGACCTTGTCCGGGCCGATGGTCCGCTTGCCGATGAGGCCGGTCCACCAGGCCAGGTTCGCCTCGGAGGCGCCGAAGAAGCCGACGCCGCCGCCCGCGTAGGTGACCTTCGAGGTGGAGCCGAAGACGAACACGCGGTCGGCGTTGCCCGCCTCGGTGGCCAGCGCGAGCAGGTCCGCCAGCCGCGCCTCGTCCTCGGTGAGGTGGTGCACGGCGTAGGCGTTGTCCCAGAAGATCCGGAAGTCCGGGGCGGCGGTGGTCATCGTCGCCAGGCGGCGCACGGTGTCGTCGCTGTAGGTGACGCCGGTCGGGTTGCTGTACTTCGGCACGCACCAGATGCCCTTGACCGCGGCGTCCTCTGCGACGAGGCGCTCGACGACGTCCATGTCCGGGCCGGTCTCGGTGAGCGGCACCTGGATCAGCTCGATCCCGAAACGCTCGGCCAGCGCGAAGTGGCGGTCGTAGCCCGGCACGGGGCACAGGAACTTGACGCTCGGTTCGTCGGCCCAGCGGCGCTCGGCGCCCGGGAGCTTGCTGAGGTAGGCCTGCACGATCGAGTCGTGCATCAGCTCCAGGCTGGAGTTGCCCGCGGCCAGCAGCTGCTCGGCCGGGACCTGCAGCGGCCCGGCGAAGATGCGGCGGAGCTCGGGCAGGCCCTTGAGGCCGCCGTAGTTGCGGACGTCCGTGCCGTCCTCAGCCTTGCGCACGTCTCCGGGGAGAGCGAGCAGCCCATCGGCGAGGTCCAGCTGACGAGGGGACGGCTTGCCGCGGGTGATGTCCAGGGAGAGGCCACGGTCGACGAGGGCCGCGTAGTCGCGGCGGGCGCTCTCGACATCGACAGGTGCAGTGGTCATGCCTAACGCTAAACCCGGGGACGGTCCGACGTGAGACGAGGGTGGCCCTAGGCCCGCGCGCACAAGATCCGATAACGGTTCCGGCGTGTTTTTCAGCATTCGTAACGAGGCCAAATCCCCTATTGGGACGACCACCGTTCCCGCATTCTCGATAGCACGAGGAAAAGGGGAGAAAAATGGGAGCTAAGAACCGGGTCGCGGTGACACTGATGGCGGCGGGCGCGCTGGCCGCGTGCGCGGTACCCACGCAGGGAACGGCGGCACCGGCCGTCACGGTGGCACCGCCGCCGAACACGATCGTGATCCAGCCACCGGCGGTCGCGGCTCCGCCCCAGACGGTTTATGTCGCACCGCCGACGACACAGACGGTCTATCCCGCACCGGCGGTTCCGGTGGCACAAACGGTGATCGCGTACTACGACGCGCTCAACCGGCGTGATTTCCTCACCGCGTGGAATCTCGGCGGGCAACGGCTGGCGAAAGGCGGCACTTATGCCTCCTACGTCAAGGGATTCGCGACGACTTCCTGGGCCGACCTCACCGTGACGGGCGTGAGCGGGAACACCGTGCACGTCCATCTTTCGGCTCGCCAGACCGACGGTTCGCTGCGTACTTTTTCCGGTTCTTACACCGTTTCCGGCGGCGCGATCGCCGGCGCGAACATGAAACGTGTCTCCTGATCACAGCGGGGTGAGCCGCGAGATCTTCCACCGGCCGTCGATCCGGACCGCCGCGACCGAAAGCTGCGACACCGAAGACTGCGGGGCGCCGCCGCCCGCGGTGAGCGTCTGCTGGTCGAGGAACAGCAGCACTTCCGCCTCGTCTCCGCGCAGGGACCGGACGCCGAGCGACCGGACCGTCGTCGTCCGCACGAGCTTCTGTTCCTCGGCCCGTTCGCGCGCCGAGGCGAACTGGTCCCGGTACTGGCCGGTCGCCTCGCCGGTCAGCACGTCGGCGGCGGCCCGCTCGGTTCGCGCGAGGTTGCTGTAGTCGTAGGAAAACACGGCCTTCACCCCGGCGCCGACCTGATCCGCGACCTCGGCCGTGGCGGCTTGGTCCACCAGCGCCGCGTTGCCGTCCGAGCCCAGCGAAGACGCCTCGATGCCGAACCACACCGCGCAGCCGGTCGCCAGCGCGATGATCGCGATCAGAATCCGCGGGACGCGCCCGGTCATGATCCCGCCGCCTGGACCGCGCTGACCTTCCAGCCGCCCTCGACGCGCTGGTAGTCCACGGTCAGCCTGCTCACCTTGGGCACGGCCGAGCCGCCGCCGGTGCTGACCCGCACGTCCAGCACGGCCATCAGCCGCGCCGTCCCGGCGGCGGCGTCGAGTTCGGTGACCGCGGCCTGCTTGAGCTCGGCGGTGGCGACGGTCTTGCTCGCGGTCGCCCGGTCGATCTGGATCTGCCGGTCGCCGGTGAGGTCCTTGCCGAGCCGTCCCGTGGTGACGCCGAGCCAGCGGTCGACGTCCTGGGCGCCGCTGCGGTGGTCGATCGTGTTGAGCACTTCGAGCTGACCGGACGCTGCGGCCAGGACGGCTTCGCGTTCCCGGCCCCTGGCCAGACCGTCGTCCCGGGCGGCGCTCCACCACGACCAGCCGAACCAGGCGGCCGCGAGGACCGCCAGCGCGGCGACGACGGTGAGGACACGGGTGAGCACTACTTGCCGCCCAGCAACGCGCCCAGTCCGCCCGGCGCGGACCCGGTCAGCAGGCTCAGCACACCCGGCAGCTGAGCGGATTCCGCCGCCTGCGGGGTCTGCTTCGGCCGCTCCGGGACCGCGGGCGGCTTTCCCGCGTACGGGGCGTTCTGCGAGCCTCGTACGCCAGTGGGGCTTCCTGGTGGCTCGGCGCAGTACGCCTGGGTGTTCACCGGCGCCTCGGTGGTGTCGTTGGCGGGACGCTGTTTCGTGCCCTCGTAACCCTTCGTGCACGAGACCGGGTCGAAGAAGTTGAACACCACGCCCAGGTGACCGGTGCCGTCCGGCGATGTCGAGCGCGAGAACGCCGAGATGATCGGGTACGCGACGAGCAGTTCCTCGATCGCGTCGGTGCGGGCGGACGTGATCTGGGCCGTCGTGAGCGTGTTCGCGAACAGCACGCCGAGGTCGGTCCCGGAGACCGCGAGCACGTCGCTGATCTGGCGGCTCAGCTTGGGTGCCTCGTCGATCACGCGCCGCAGATCCGGGTCGGACGTCTTCAGCTGCGCGGCGATCGTCTTGAGCCCGCTGGAGAACTGGGTGATGTTGTCCGCTTGCCGACGCTGGGTGTCCAGCACCGTCCGCGAGTTGGCGAGCAGGCCTTGGGTGTCGGGCAGGTACTGGGTCGCGGTCGCGGTGAGGGAACCGGTGCTGTTCAGCAGCTGCCGCAGGTCCGGGCCCGCGTTCGCGAAGGCCTCGTAGGTCTCGTCGACGACGGTCTTCAACGATTCCGGCTTCACACTCGACACCAGCTTGTCCAAATTGGACAGGACGGTGTCCGGCGCGAGCGGGATCGAGGTCTTGTCCCGCTTGATGACCGATCCCTCGGTGAGGTACGGCCCGTTTTCGTGCATGGGCAGCAGATCGACGTACTGCTCCCCCACCGCCGACCGGTTCGCGACCGCGGCCTTGGTGTCCGCGGGGATCTTCGGCGCGCCGGAGTCGATGTCGAGGCCCAGGTCGATGCCGTGCTCGGTGAGTGTCATCGACGCGACCTTGCCGACCGCGACACCGCGGTAGGAGACCTCGGCGTTGACGAAGATCCCGCCCGAGTCCACGAGCTGCGCGGTGACGAGGTAGCCGCGAGTGCCGAAGAGCCGGTCCAGCCCGGCGTACTTGCCGCCCGCGTAGACGACCGAAACCACCGCGATGACGACGAACGCCGCCAGCTGGAACCTGGTCTTGCGCGTGATCACCGGCCACCTCCGAGCAGCGGTCCGAGGATCCCGCCGAGCACGCCGCCCAGTACATCCCCTTGGGGCGTTCGGGGAACCTGAGGGAGATCACCGGCGGGCAGCGGCAGCACCGGCGGCGCGGCACCGTTGTTGAACGGGATCGCGCCGGGGGTGCCGGTGCCCTGGGTACCGGGCAGCTGGATGATCGGCTGCGACGAGTTGTTCATGTTCTCCAGGAACGTGTCCAGGTTCAGGTCGATCTTGGCTTCCACGTTCGCGTAGTCGCCCTTGATCACGTTGCCCGCGTAGTCCGGGAACGGGTACGTGAGCAGGATCCGCAGCGCCGTCGGCAGATCCTGGCCCGCCTCGGTCAGCTTCCGCAGCGTCGGCTGCAACGCGCGGAGGTTCGCGACCAGCGTGTCCTTGCTCGCCTTGATCGTCTCGGTGGCGACCCCGGAAAGGGTGTTGAGCGACTGCAGCATGCCGACCAGCTGATCCCGTTGCTCGGTCACGACCTTGAGCCCCGGCGAGAGATTGTCGAGCGCGTTCGTGAGGTTCTGTGTCTGGCCGACGAGGGTCTTGGACAGCTTGTCGAGGCCGTCGATGGCGCGCAGGATCTCGCCCTTGTGCCCGTCGAGTTCGGTGGCCAGTTTGTCCACTTGGGACAGCAGGGAGCGGACCTCCGCCTCGTTGCCGGTGAGCGCTTCGTTGAGTTCGTGACTGATCTTCTGGATCTGCTCGACGCCGCCGCCGTTGAGCAGCAGGGAAAGCGCGCCGAGGACTTCTTCGACCTCGGGGTTGCGGTTCGTGCGGTCCAGCGGGATCTTCGCGCCCTCGGCGAGCGTTCCCTCGGGCTTCTCGGGGGCGTGCAGGTCGACGAACTTCTCGCCGAGCAGGCTGGACTGCCGCAGCTCGGCGCGCGCGTTCGCGGGCAGCGGGATGTCGCCGTTGACGACCATGCTCACCCACGCCGAACGCGTGTCCGGCGCGAGATCGATCTTCTCGACGCGGCCGACCGGGACGTCGTTGACCTTCACACTCGCCTGCGGCACCAGGTCGAGGACGTCGGAGAACTGCGCGGAGAGCCGGTACGGGTGGTCGCCGAGATCCGCTCCACCCGGCAAGGGCGTGTTGTACAGCCCCGAAAAACCGCCGTCACCGCAGCCGGCCAGCACGAGGACGCCCGCCATCACTCCCGCGATCTTCTGCCGTTGCCGCCTCATTTCGGGAGCCCCTTCGTCATGACGTCGACGAGCGGGAGCGGCAGCGGTGGAAGTTCGCCGCTCTGCAGTGAGGCCAGCACCTGCGGGACCGACGGGAGTTTCAGCGTGCCGTCGAGGACCGGCGCGAGCTGTTTGCAGATGTTGCCCAGCGCGTCCGGAATCGGTTTCGGCGTGCTCGCGCTGATCAGGCGGCACACGGTCAGGATCGGCGGATGCGTCAGCTCGTTCAGGTTGTCCCGCACCGCGATGGTGCCGGACGCGGCGTCGTAGGAGTTGATGAAGTTGGTCGCCCCGGTCGGCGCGATGTCGATCACCTCGGCGAGCGACGCCCGCTGGTCCACGAGCACCTTCGTCAGCCCGGCCAGTTTGTCCACATTGGATGAGAGAAGATCCTTGTTCTCCGCGACGAACTTCTCGACGTCGCCCATCGCCGTCGCCAGGGAGTTCAGCGCGGCACCCACGTCGGCGGAATCCGCGGCGAGGAAACCGCTGACGTCCGCGGCCCGGCGATAGAACTCGTTGAGCTGCTTGTCGCTTTCGGCCAGCGCGCCGGTGAAGGAGTTCAGGTTCTGTACCGTGGTGAACAGGTCGCCTTTGGAGCTGTCCAAGGTCTTCGCCAGTTCGGACAGCCGTGTCACCGTGGTGTTGAGGTTCTTCCCGTTGCCGTCGAGGTTCGCCGCCGCGGTGTCCAGCAGATCCGACAACGCGCCGTTCTTGTTGGCACCGTTGGGTCCCAGACTGGTCGAGAGCTTGTCGAGACTCGTGTAGAGGTCGTCCAGTTCGGCCGGCGTCGCCGTCTTCTCCTTGGCGATCACCGTGTCCGAAGCCATTTCGGGGCCGCTCTCGTACGCCGGGGTCAGCTGCACGTACCGATCGCTGACCAGGCTCGGCGCGACGACGACGGCGCCCGCGTCGGCCGGGATCGGGGTGTCGCCGTCGATCCGCATGTCGACCCGGACCGCCTCGCCCTGCGGCGTCACGCCGGTGATCTCCCCGACCTTCACCCCGAGCACCCGCACCGACGAACCCGCGTAGAGCCCGACGGTCTTCCCGAAGTAGGCGCTGATCCGTGTCCCGCCCGGTTCCTTGAACACCAGCCACAGTCCGGCGGTCAGGAGCAGCACCAGGACGCAGGCGAACGCGACCCACGTGTAGACCGTGCGCCCGGCGCGCGTGTGGATGGTCATCGTCCGCCCACCCCCTGGTTCGGCGCCGCGATCGGCGGGGTGCAGCCCTCCGGGTTCACCTGGAACGCGCCCGCGATGATCGTCGGCGGCAGCAGCCCGCACAGGTATCCCTCGAACCAGCGCCCGTTGCCGGTCGCGTTGGCGCCGACGCGGGCGAACGGCGCCATCAGTGCGAGGCTGCGGCTGAGGTTGTCCTGGTTGCGCTGCAGGATGTCGGTGACCTTGCCGAGTTTCTCCAGCGTCGGCTTCAGCTGGTGCCGGTTGTCGGCGACGAGACCGGACAGCTGCGCGGAAACCTGTTGCGTGCCCTTGAGCAAGGTGCTGATCGCGTCCTTCCGGTTCTGCAGTTCGGCGAGCAGGAGATTGCCGTCGTCGAGGATCCGTTTCAGCTGGGCGTTGCGGTCGGACAGCGTCTTGGACACCTTGCTCGTGTTGGCCAGCAACGTCTTCAGGTCACCGTCGCGTGAGGACACCGTCTTGGACAAGGAGGAAAGGCCGCTCAGCGCGTCCTTGAGGTACTGCGGGCTGTCCTTGAGCGCGTCGGAAAGGACGGTGAAACTCGACGCCAGCTGCGCGGTGTCGATCTCGCCGACCGTGCCCGACAGCTCCTGGAACGCGTCCTGCAGTTCGAACGGCGTCCGCGTGCGGTCGAGCCCGATGGTGGTGTTCGGGTCCTGGTTTCCCTTGCCCTTCGGCGTGAGCGCGAGGAACTTCTCGCCAAGCAGCGTCTTGATCTCGATCGACGCGGCGGTCGCGTCGCCGACCCGGACATCCTTGACCCGGAACTTCACCAGCACCTTCTTGCCCGCCAGCTCCACCGAGCTGACCTGGCCGACCTTGACGCCGGCGACCTGCACCTCGTTGTCCGGCGCCAGCCCGGCGGACTCGCCGAAATACGCGGAGTACGTCGTCCCGCTGCCGAACAACGGGATCCGGTCGGAGAAGTACGTCGTCGCCGTGATCAGCACGATCAGGATGAGCGTCACGCCGCCGACCACGGCCTGGTTGCGTTCCTTGAGCGGCTTCACGGCCCGCACCTCTCCGGTCGCTGCGTGCCGGGCAGCGGCGTGATCGGCAGTTCGATGTCGAGCGACTTGATGCCGATGCTGCCGGAGATCCCGCACAGGTAGTAGTTGAACCAGCTGCCGTAACTCAGCGTCCTGGTGAACTTCTGCAGGTTGCCCGGCAGCACCTGCAGGAGATGGTCGAGCAGCTGTTCCGAATCGCCGAGGTTCCGCGACAGCGCGCCGAGCTGGACGACGTCGTCCTTGAGCGCGGGCCGCGCGTCGGCGAGCAGCCCGGTCGTGGCGACGGTGAGGTCGCCCAGCGCCTTGACCGCCTCCCCGATCGGCTGCCGCTGCTCGGCCAGCCCGGTGACCAGCCGTTGGGTCTGATCGATCAGCTCGCCCAGTTCCGGCGAGCGTTTCTCGACCGTGCCGAGCACGGCGTTGAGGTTCGCGATGACGTCACCGATGATCTTGTCCTTGCCCGCGATGGCCGACGTGACCGACGCGGTGTGCGCGAGCAGGCTGGTGATCGTGCCGCCCTCGCCCTGGAAGACCTGGATGATCTCGTAGGACAGTTTGTTGACGTCCTCGGGGTTCAGCGCGCGGAAGAGCGGTTTGAACCCGTTGAACAGCACGGTCAGGTTCAACGCCGGTTTGGTGCGCTCGGGTGGGATGACCCCGCCGCGCGGCAACGACTTCTCGTCCCCGATGTCCGTGCCGAGCGACAGATACCGCTGGCCGACCAGGTTGCGGTACTTGATCGTCGCGGTCACCGACGCCGGCAACCGGTGCGAGGTCTGGACGTCGAAATGGACCTGGGCGAGGTTTTTCTCGCCCTCCTCGACCTCGATCTTGCCGACCTGGCCGACCTTCACCCCGACGATGCGGACGTCGTCGCCCTCCTTGAGCCCGGACGCGTCGGTGAACTTGGCCGTGTAGCCGGAGGTGTCGCCGAAGTTGGTGTTCGCGATGGTGGCGCCGAGGACCGCGGTGAGCAACACGGTCACCACCGCGAAGACGAGGATCTTGACCAGATCCGGGACGAAGGACCTCATCGGACCGCCCTCCCACCCGCGGGGGAAGGTGGTGGTGAGGCGTCGGTGCCGGTGGTCGTGAGTGGCGATTCGGGTTCTCACCCGAACCGCCACTCCCGACCAGCTGTACCCACACATGTCCGCCAGGTCGGGTTCGACCACACCT
>NZ_JBWKEB010000007.1:198247-486034 GCF_056435665.1 Amycolatopsis sp. NPDC043887 | reverse complement strand
TCACCACACAAGCCCTGGTCACCACGCCGACAGGCCGGTCAGTGTCCGTGAGGTCCTGAAACATCAACTGTCCGACATGTCCTGAACTCAGACAGCTGTTAGAACCGTCCTTACCACTCACGAGACCACCTGCACCTACACCGTGACCTGGTGCTGCAGGACGTCCCGCACCAGAGTGCCGAGGCTGTCCGACTCGGTCTTGGCCTTGATCCGGGCCCGGTGCACATCGACGGTCTTCACGCTGGTGCCCAGCCGGCGCGCGATCAGCTGGCTGGGCAGGCCGTCGATCACCAGCCGAAGCACCTCCCGCTCGCGCGGGGTCAGGGTCGCGATCCGCTCGGCGACGGCTTTGCGGCAGGCGGCCGCCGAGAACCGTTCCGCCGCGACCACCAGCTGCGCCTGGACGACCTCCAGCATCCGCTGCGGTTCGTACGGTTTCTCGAGGAAGTCGACGGCGCCCAGCCGGAGCGCCCGTACCGACATCGGGATGTCGCCGTGCGCGGAGCAGAAGATCACCGGCGCAGGGAATTCGCGCGCGACGAGCTTCTCCTGCAGCTGCAGACCGCTGAGCCCCGGCATCCGGACATCGATGATCAGCACGCTCGGCTCGTCGGGGTCGAACTCCTCCAGGAACGTCGGCCCGTCCGGGTAGACGAGCGTCTGGATGCCGACGCTCTCCAGCAGGAACACCAGGGATTGGCGGATGGCCTCGTCGTCGTCGACGATGTAGACCACCGGCGACGTCTCGCCGCCGGATGCGGAATCGGTGGTGACCATGGAGAGCTCCTTACCATGAATCCCCGGCGAGCACCCGCTCCGCCCAGCAGGCGTGCCCGAGCAGTTCGGCTTCCCCGCCGCGACGCCCGACGAGCTGAAGGCCGAGCGGCAGACCCGCCGCGTCGGTGAACCCGGGCAGCGCGACCACGGGCAGGCCGAGCGCCTGCCAGCCCCGGCTCAGCACGGGATTTCCCGTCACCTCCAGTCCGCGCGGCGCCGCGCCGGGCGCGGCCGGGCCGAGCACGACGTCGTAGGAGCCGAACACCTCCGCGAGCCGGACCGCACCGTCGGCGATGGTCGCGCGTGCGCCTTCGTACTCGTCGGACGAAGTCGCGGCGCCGGTCCGGAGCAGCTGCGCCAAGGGAGCGCTCAACCGCTCGGCCACGGCGAGCTCGGTGGCCCTTTCACGGGCCGCCTCGTAGGCCATCACCACCGGATGCGCATCGGTGAGGTCGGCCATCAGCCGTTCGTCGAGGAAAGCCGAGACGGTCGCCCCTGCCTCCCGCAGGCGCCGCGCCGCTTGTGTCACGGCGTGCCGCATCGGCGATTCGACGACGTCGAGCGCGTCCGCGGACCACACCAGGATCCGCGGCGGCCTCGACTCCCGGGCGGGATCGGCGTCGCCGGTCAGCGCGGACCATGCGATCGCGAGGTCGGAGACCGTGGCCGCGAAGACGCCGTGGCTGTCCAGGCTGGGGCTCAGCCCCGTCACCCCGGTGACCGGATACCGGCCATGGCTCATGACCAGCGACGCGACCCCGCAGTACGACGCCGGACGGGTGACCGATCCGGCGGTCTGCGAGCCCAGCGCCAGCGGAACCTGCCCGGACGCGACTGCGGCGGCCGATCCGCTCGACGAGCCGCCCGGGGTACGACCGGGAGCCGCGGGATTGCGGGTCGGGCCGGGAGCGAAGAACGCGAACTCGGTGGTGACCGTTTTCCCGAGCGGCACGGCGCCGGCCGTTCGCCACGCGGTCACGATCGCCGCGTCCGAGGTCGCCGGAGCGGCCGCCGCGCGCAACGCCGAACCGCAGCGGGTGGGCACGCCCGCCAGATCGATGATGTCCTTGACCCCGAGCGGCCCACCCACGCCCGGAAGGAAGGCCGTCCGTTCGACCCAGGCGTGCAGATCCGCTTCCGTCTCGGCGATCCGGGCCAATGCCCGCTTCGACGCCGCTTCCGGAGTGGTCCGTCCCTGCCGTAGATCCCGGGCGAGTTCCCGCAGCGGCCACGGGCGCGCGAGCCTCACTGCTCCTCCCACGCGGCATCCGCTTCCCAATAGTCGACCCCGCCGGCGCTCACCCCGTGCCGCCACTCCGAAGTACGCCTCAGCAGGGGCTCGACCCGCGCGGTCACCTCGTCGGCGGCGTCGGGACCGTCGGCAGGGACCTGCCAGTGGACCCAGTCCAGCTCACGGCCCTCGGCGTCGTGCACGAACAGGTCCACATGGCGCCAGCCGTATCCGTGGTTGTCGTTGTAACACATCAAAATGGTGCGCTCGCTCATCCGGCTCCTCACGCGTTCGCGCCGGTCGGCGCGATCCGGTGGAATTCGCGCCGGAAGTAGGCGAGACCCCCGGCGTCCTCGTTGACGAAGACGTCCTCGACCTCGACGAAGAGCACGGTGTGCGTGCCCTGGGTGAACTCGGCGCCGACCCCGCCGATGAGGACGGCGGCCGCGTCGCGGACGACGGGGATGCGGAACCGGTCGTGATCCCAGACCTCGAACCGGAACCGGTCGAGCATCGGCACGTCCGTCGCACCGGCGAACTGCAGGGCGAGGTCCTTGTGCTGGGGCGCCAGGACGTTGATGGCCATCCGCCCGTTCGTCCGGAAGATGTCGTGCGTGTAGCTCGACTGGTTGACGCAGACCAGCAGGGTCGGCGGCGTGTCGGTGACCGAGCAGACCGCGCTCACCGTGATGCCGGCGCGGCCGCTGACGCCGTCGGTGGTGACGATGTTGACAGCCGTCGAAAGGTTCGCCATCGCCGCGCGGAACCGTCGCTGGGTCGTGGTCAGCTCATCGGGCATACCTCGACGCTAGAGCCGTTGCCGAAACCGGCGATATCCCGAGTTCCACCGCGCCGCCTGAGGATTTCCCTTACGTGTCCAGAGGCAGGGCGAACCCGAACCGGGAGCCCCCGCCTTCGCGCCGCTCGGCCCAGATGCTTCCGTGCTGCCGGGTGATGATGCGGTGGCTCAGCGCCAGCCCGATACCGCTGCCGCCGGGTTTGCTGGTGAACGACTCGGCGAAGGGGTCCCTGGCGATACCGCGGCCGTGATCGTCGACGGTGAGGACGCCGACGCCCTCCTTGGCGCGGGTGCCCACCGTGATCCGCCGCTGCACGGGTTCGCATTCGGTGGTCTCGTCGATCGCGTTGAGGCAGAGGTTCATCACCACCTGCCCGGTGAGGACCCGTTCGCACCGCACCGGCACCGGCGACGGATCGAGCCGGACCTGGACGTCCACGGCGTGCGGCGCGGCGCTCAGCTCGATGAAGTACAGGCACTCCCGGACGATCTCGTTCAGGTCGACCACCTGCTCGACCTGTTCCAGATGCCCGACGAAGGAGCGCAGTGAACCGACGATCTCCTTCGCCCGGTCGATCTGGCGGGCGACGCTGTCCAGGCCGTAGCCCATCTGCTCACGGACCTCACCACCGTCCGCCATCGTGGCGGCACGCGCCCGGATGCCCGCGATGAAGTTCGCGGCGGCGGCCAGCGGCTGGCCGAGTTCGTGCGCGATCGCCATCGCCATGTCCCCCATGGCGTTGTAGCGCGCCAGGTAGTTCTCGTGCCGCAGTTCCAGCTCTCGCCGCGCTTCGCCGCGCACCCGCTCGGAGACGTCGTGCAGGATCATCAGATACGCGTCGACCTCGGACTCCGACAGCCGTTCCAGGCTCCCTTCCAGCCAGGTCGCGTTCTCCCCCGGCAACTCCAGCTGCACCGGCCCGACCGGATCGGCGCCGGCCACCACCTCGGTCCAGCGCACCGGCCTGCCGCCCAGGTACAGCCGCGCGTACGCGGTCAGCGGCTCACCGGCCAGCCGGTCGTCGTCGCCGGTCAGGCCGAGGAAGGTCAGCGCGCTGTCCGTGGCGAACCGCACCGCTCCGGCGGCGTCGAGCATGAACGCCACGGTCGAGGTGTGCCGCGCCAGCGCGTCGACGTACGACGTCGTCAGCTTCAGCTCCCGTTCGACCTCCTCCGCGCGCTGGATGTCGCGGAACTGGACCATCACCGCGGGTCCCCGCTCCAGCTCGACCCGGATGGCCACCGCGTCCGTGGGGATCACGCGGCCGGACTTGCTCCGGTAGTGCCACACGATGCGGCTCGAACCGTGTTCCACCGCCGCCTGGAGCCACGCCCGTCCGATCACCCGGTCGTACTGCTGGGCGGAGCTGCTCATGTGGTTGGCCTTGAGCGGGCGCAGCTCCGAAAGGCTGAACTCGAGCATCTCGCACGCGGCGGGATTGGCCCACAGGATGTTCTTGGTCGCCGCGTCGTGGACGAGCACGCACACCTTCGAGGCGTTCATCATCGCCACGAAGTCGCCGGTGGCCAGCTCGGGCGCGATCGGATCGACCTGCACCGCCTCAGCATAGGAGTTCGCCGCCGGGCGGCCGGTAAGGATTTCCCCTACCCCTCTGCGTGGGAATCCCTCGCCGACGGCAGGCAATGACCAATGGCCACGCGCGGCGGTGATCCCTAGCGTCGGAGACATCTTCCCTACGACGCGAGGAGCGCCCGATGGCCCAGATCCAGGAGAGCCCGGCCGTGACACTCGACGATGTCCTGGCCGACCTCCTCGAGCGCCGTCAGGAGTTCCGGGACCAGAGGTACGTCTCCCGCGACTTCGTCGACCGGCTCAAGGCAGCAGGCGTCTACCGTTCCGCGACCCCCGAACGGTTCGGCGGCAGGCCCCTGCCCCCGGCCGAATTCCTCCGGATCGTGGAGCGGATCTCCGTCGTCGACGGATCCACCGGCTGGGTGGCCAGCTTCGGTTCCGCGCTGGTCTATCTCGCGGCGCTGCCCGTCGAGACGCAGGCCGAGCTGTACGCCGACGGTCCGGATGTGTGCTTCGCCGGCGGCCTCTTCCCTGTGCAGCGGGCCGAACCCACCGCCTCCGGCTTCCTGGTCGACGGTCGCTGGAAGTTCGCGAGCGGCTGCATGGGCGCCGACGTCCTGGGCGTCGGGATCCCCGGAGACGACACGACCGCCGGAAAGCCGCGCACCGCGCTGCTGCGGCCCGAGCAGGTCGAGATCATCCAGGAGTGGGACGTCGTCGGGATGAAGGGCACCGGTTCCTTCGACCTGGTCGTCGACAAGGTCGAGGTCCCGCGCGAATGGACGTTCATCCGCGGCGGTGAACCCACCATCGACGAGCCGCTGTACCGCTACCCCACCCTCGCCTACGCCTCCCAGGTCCTGGCGGTCGTCGGCGCGGGTGTCGCCCGCGCGGCGATCGACTTCGCGACCGAGGTCGGCAGTGGCCGTTCGGGCGTCACGGGCGCGCCGAAACTCGCCGACCGCGCCTACTACCGGACGGGCCTGGCCGAAGCCGAGGCGACGATGCGTTCGGCGCGGGCGTACTTCTACGAGGTCACCGACGAAGCGTGGCAGACCGTGCTGGACGGCGATCCCGTGGCGCCGCACCAGAACGCCCATCTCCGGCTGGCCTCGACCCATCTCGCGAAGACCGCCGCCGAGACCGTCAACCGGGTCATCGGCCTGTCCGGGACCGGCGCCATCGCCAACGACCACCCGCTGCAATGGCTGCTCGGCGACGCCCTCGTCCCCCAGCAGCACGCCTTCCTGGGGCCGGCCATGTACGACGCCGCGGGTGCCGTGCTGATGGGCCATCCGCCCACCGTTCCCGGCTTCCAGTGACCCACCACCGACCGCTGACGAGGAGTTGGACCACCACCATGAGCGATACCCCGCTGCGCGTGCTGTTCTGCATCGGTATCAACCAGAACTTCTTCGACCTGCCCGAAGGCGGCGTCGCCGCCAGCGACGTGTGGACCGCCTTCGTCGCGCTGATGGACGGCATCAAGGGCCTGCCCGGCGTGGACTTCATCGGCGACATCGACGACGACTCGCATATGGTCGGCCCGTCCGACGGCTGGCCGTGGACCTGTTACCTGCTCTGCGACGTCGACACACAGGAGACCGTCAAGAAGGCGTGCGACTTCCTGCGCACCACACCGGTCGGCGACAGTCCGTGGAAGCTGTGGAAGTACGCCAAGATCGAAGCGCGCATCGGCCGCGCTCTCACTCCGCGCGAATACCGGGGCTGATCGCGATGGCCATCGAAAGCACAGCATTCACCGCCGCCACCGTGTACGACCTGCCGCCCGCGGACCTCGTCCTCGGCGACCGGGTCGCCGGCCGGACGTACACCGACCCGGCGATCTTCGACCAGGAGATGACGAAGATCTTCGAGCGGGCCTGGATCTGGGTCGCGCACGAATCGGAGCTGCCCAAGGCGGGCAGCTTCAAATCGACCCACGTCGGACGGCATCCGGTCATCGTGACCAAGGACCGCAAGGGCGAGATCCGCACGCTCGTGAACCGCTGCCGCCACCGGGGCGCGTCACTCTGCGAGAAGAAGACCGGTCACGCCAACGGATTCACCTGTCCGTACCATGCCTGGTCCTACGGCCTGGACGGCAAACTGCGCGGCATCCCGTACCCCGACGGGTACGAGGGCGTCATGGACAAGGCCGATCTCGGGCTGAAGACCCTGCGTACCGAGTCCTACGGCGGGATGATCTTCGCGACCTTGAACGCCGACGCCGAGCCGTTGGCCGACTTCCTCGGCGACGTCAAACCGTGGATCGACCGCTTCATGGCGCAGGGTGGCGGCTATCCGGTGAAGGTGCTCGGCACCCATCGGTTCACCTACCGCGGCAACTGGAAGATCCAGCTGGAGAACACCACCGACGGGTACCACTTCCCCATCGTGCACCGCTCCTGGATGGCCTCGGTCGACGCGGAAACCGCCGAGATGATGTCATTCATGACCGACCCGACGGCGGTCACCCACGATCTCGGCAACGGCCACTCGGTGATGCAGATGGTTCCCGAACACTCCGATCTCGACGCCGACGACGGCAGCGAGCCGCTCCAGCCGCGGTTCGACGGCCTGGTCGCCCAGCTCGAAGCCGCCGGAGCGGACGAAGCCGAGATCCGGAGGCTCGTCCGTGCCGTGCACGGCACGGGGTTCAACCTCAACCTGTTCCCGAACGTGTCGATGTCGATCTCGTTCTTCCGGGTGCTGCGGCCGATCAGTGTCGACGAGACCGTCATCGAACACGTCGCCCTCGGCAGCGACGGCCCGGCCGAGATCGTCGGGCCCGTCAACCGGGAGCGGCTGCGCGCCCACGAGCATTTCCAAGGTCCGTTCGGGTTCGGCACTCCGGACGACTCCGAGGGCTGGGACCGGGTGCAGCGCGGTGCCCAGGGCGCACCCGAGCTGCCGATCATGGTCAACCGCGGTCTGGGTCGCGAGAAGCCCTCCGCCGAGGGCTGGCCGACCAGCCACGTCACCGACGAGACCGGAATGCGGGCGGCGTACGCCCAATGGAAGCGGATGATGAGCGATGACTGAGACCCTCACCGATCCGCGGGTGGTCCGCGCGATCGAGCTGGCCTGGCGCGAGGCCGCGCTGCTGGACGCCAAGGAATACGAGGCCTGGCAACGGCTTTACGCCGAAGACGGGATGTACATCATCCCGATCGAGCGCGACGCCGAGGACTTCGACGACGTCCTCAACATGGTCCACGACGACGCCCGGATGCGCGGGTTGCGCGTGCGGCGGATGACCGAGGGCTACGCGATCGCCGCGGTGGACTCGGCGATCACCGTGCGGACCGTCTCTCGCTTCATCCCCACGGACGTCGACGACCGGTCGGTCACGCTCAAGGCCGCCCAGATCGTCGTGGCGTACAAACGCGGCCGTCACGACCTCTGGGCCGCGGACGTCGACTACGTCGTCCGCCTCGGCGCCGGTGGCGACGCGGATCGCTTCGCCCGCAAGGTCGTCCGGCTGGTCGACGCCGACGAAGCCGTTCCCGCCGCGGGATTCCTGCTGTGAGCGGCACCGCGCCGGTCGCCGTGATCACCGGCGGGGCGGCCGGGCTCGGCGAGCGGATCGCGCGACGCCTGCACAACGGCGGCCATCGGGTGGCGATCGCCGACCTCGACGAAGCGGCCGCGAAACGCCTCGCGACCGAACTGGACCGGAGCGGGGCGCACGCTCAGAGCTATCGCGTCGACGTCGCCAGCCGTCCCGACATCGATCAGCTGCTCGCGTCGGTGCTCGGGGACTTCGGCGGGGTCCAGGTACTGGTGAACAACGCCGCCCGCACGCAGGCCCGGCCGTTGCTGGAGATCACGCCGCAGGAGCTCGACGAGGTGATGGCGGTGAACTTCAACGGCACCTTCCACGCCTGCCAGCTGTTCGGCGCGCACATGGCCGAAGCCGGGTACGGCCGGATCGTCAACATGGCCTCCCTCGCGGGGCAGAACGGCGGCACCGCGACCGGCGGGCACTACGCGTCCTCCAAGGGCGCGATCCTGTCGGCGACCAAGGTGTTCGCCCGCGAGCTCGCCGCCAGGGGCGTCACCGTCAACGCGGTCTCCCCCGGACCGCAGGACAGCCCCATGGTCCACCGGATCGTCGGCGAAGAGAACCTCGAACGGCTGAAGGCCGGATCCCGGTGGGGCGGCTGGGCAGCATGACGTTCATCGCCGAAATGGTGGCGTTGCTCGCCTCCCCCGAAGCCGCCTCCGTCACCGGCGCCTGCTGGGACGCGAACGGCGGCCTGTTCATGCGCTGACCAGGAGGCACCCAGATGACGAACGTCCTCTTCCGCGTCGTCGAAATCACCGAAGAAACGCCGGAAATCCGTACCCTGCGGCTGGTCCGGCAGGACGCCGAGCCACTGCGGGTCCGGTACCGGGCGGGGGCGCACGTCGACGTGATCGGCCCGACGGGAGTGCTGCGGCAGTATTCGCTGTGCGGCGCCCCGGACGACCCGCGTTCGATCCTGATCGCCGTCAAACGGGAGCCGAATTCGCGGGGCGGATCCGCGGCGATGCATGAGGTTTCGGTCGGCGATCACCTGAAGATCAGCGAGCCGCGCAATCTGCTGAAGGTCGCCGAGGACGCCGACCGGCACGTCCTCGTGGCAGGCGGTATCGGAATCACTCCGCTGCTGTCGATGGCCTACGAGCTCTACAGCCGGGGCAGCGAATTCGAGCTGCACTATTTCGCCCGCTCCCGCGAAACCGCGGCGTTCGTGCAGCTGCTGGAAGAACGGGTGGAGTTCGCCGACCGGGTGCGGCCGCGTTTCGGCGTGCCCCGTGCCGAACAGCCCGCCGTCCTGCGGACGATCGCCGAGGACCTGACGCCGTCGGCCCACGTCTACACCTGTGGCCCGGACGGCTTCATGCGGCAGGTCGGCGACGTGCTCGGCCCGGTCGTCGGCGCGGACCACGTGCACGTCGAGCATTTCGAAGCCGCCGAGGTGGACACGTCGGCCGACCGCCCGCTCACCGTCGAACTCGACACCGGTGAGGAGTTCGAAGTACCGGCCGGGAAATCCATCCTGGCGGTCCTCGAGGACAACGGCGTCGAGGTCTTCAAATCCTGCGAGGAAGGCATTTGCGGCTCGTGCGTGTCCGGCGTGCTGGAGGGAACCCCGGACCATCGGGACAACTGCCTGACCGCCGCCGATCGCGAAGGCCAGATGGCGCTCTGCGTCTCACGAGCGCTCACCGACCGACTCGTCATCGAGCTGTACTGAGCGAAAACCAGTGTCCGGGCGGGCGGGCGGTCCTAAGGGGACACTGCACGCATGGCGACCGGGCTGAGCCTCCTCTCGTGGGTGCTGTTCGCGAGTTCCGGCCCGCTGGCCAAGGCGGTGATGGAGGCGGGCTGGTCCCCGGCCGCGGTGCCGCGGCCACGGGCGATGCGGTTCCGTCGCGCCGACCTGTGGCCGCTCGCGGGTTACGGTCTGCTCGGGTCCTCGGCGGCCTCCGGATCCCGGTGTGGCCGGCCCTGCTGACGCTGGCCGTGGCAGGCACCGCCCTGCCCTATCTGGCCGGGCTGTGGGCATTGCGCACGCTGCCTTCGGCGCCGGCGAGCGTGCTGTCTCTCGTGGAGCCGGTCGTCGCAGCCACGCTCGCCTGGCTCCTGCTCGGTCAGTCACTCGGCCCGGCGCGGCTCGCCGGAGCGGCCATCCTGCTCGTCGTCGCCAGCCCCGAATGGCGAATAGCCGGGCGACCACTCCGCTGGCACGCTGGATCCGGTCCGCTCCGCCGAGAAAGGGTGATCCCCGGTGACGCGTCCCCTGGTACTGGACCCGCACGGCCACGACATCCACGCCGAGAACGAGCGCCTGCGCGAGCGTGGCCCGATCACCCGGGTGGAGTTACCCGGCGGTGTGGTGGCGTGGTCGGTCACGGGTTACGAACTACTGCGCGACCTGCTCAGCGACCCGCGCGTGTCCAAAGACGCGCGTCAGCACTGGCCCGCGCTGGCCGACGTCAGCGCGGACTGGCCGTTGCTGGTGTGGGTCTCGGTGCGGAACATGTTCACCGCGTACGGCGCCGACCACAAAAGGCTGCGCTCGCTCGTGACGCAGGCTTTCACGGCACGCCGGATCGCGACGCTGGAACCCTGGATCACCCGGATCGTCGACGGCCTCCTGACCGGACTCGAAGCCCTGCCCGAGGGCGAACCTGTTGACCTGCGGGAGAATTTCGCCTATCCGGTGCCCATCGAAGTCATCTGCCACCTCTTCGGCGTACCGGACTCCGCGCGCGCCGGACTGCGCCACTCCGTCGACGTCTTCTTCCGGACCTCGGCGAGCCAGGAGGCCATGCTGGCCGCCTACCAGGACATCCACTCGATCTTCACCGAACTCGTCGCCGAGAAGCGGACGAACCCCGGCGAGGACCTCACCACCGCCCTCCTCGCAGCGCACACCCAGGACGACGGCGCCCGGCTGGACGAAACGGAACTCCTCGACACCCTGATCCTGTTCATTTCGGCGGGCCACGAAACCACCGTCAATCTCCTCGACCAGACCATCACCGCCCTGCTGACCCATCCCGGCCAACTCGCCATGCTCCGCGACGGCCGGGTCTCGTGGGCCGACGCGATCGAGGAAACGCTGCGCTGGCAAGCACCCGTGGCCAACCTGCCGTTGCGCTACGCCGTCGAGGACATCTCCGTCGCCGACGTCGTCATTCGGAAAGGCGACGCGATTCTGGCGGGTTACGCGGCCGCCGGACGCGACCCGGCGGTGCACGGGCACGACGCCGACGCGTTCGACGTCACCCGCGCCGACAAAGCGCATGTCGCGTTCGGCTACGGCGCGCATTACTGCATCGGCGCTCCACTGGCCCGGTTGGAGGCCGCGATCGCCCTTCCGGCCTTGTTCGCACGCTTCCCGGACATGACCCTCGCGACCACCCCCGACGCGATGCGGCACCTCGACTCGTTCATTTCCAACGGACATCGCGTACTGCCGGTCTTGCTGAACCGGCGGGTGTCGGCCTCGTAGCCTGGGTCAGCGCCGCCGGAACCGCGCCGCCAGCGCGGCCACCGGCGACCGCCGCGCCCGTACCGGCAGCCTGCCGGACGTGATGTCCTCCAGCAGCGTCGCGACGGTCTCCCGCGCACAAGTCCGGTTCGCGCCGATTCCGCCCGAGGGGCCGCGTTTGATCCAGCCGACCACGTAGGCGCCGCTGAGTCCGTCGACGCGGCCGGCGGTGTTCGGGATCGTGCCGCGGGCGTCGTCGAACGGAAGACCCGGCACCGGCACACCTCGATAGCCGACAGCGCGCACGACCTGACCCGCCGCGATTTCGACCCGCTCGTCCCGGCCCGTGACGCGAAGGCCCCGCACCTGCGTGTCGCCGATGATCGCGATGGGCGCTGAGTGGAAGCGCAGGACGATCCGGCGTCCGTCCGAGGTCGGCGGCGCCGTCCAGTCGACGGTCTCGCGGCCGAGTTCACGCAGCAGCGCCGCTTTGCCGTTGCCGGCGTCGATCGCGGCCGTGGTGCGCGGGTCCGCGTCGTCGACGACGAGCGGCACGCCGTCGCGCCCCGCCAGCGCGAGCAGCTCCGGCGAGGTGTAGGCCGCGTCCTCGGGCCCGCGCCGGGCGAGCAGCACGACTTCCCGGATCTTGCTGGTACGCAAGCGTTCCAGCGCGTGCGGGGCGATCGTGGTCCCGGCGAGGTCGTCGGGGTCGGCGGTCAGGATCCGGGCGACGTCGAGCGCGACGTTGCCGGTGCCGACCAGCACGACCCGTTCCGCGGACAGGTCCACCGCGTTCGCCGGCACGTCCGGATGACCGTTGTACCAGGCGACGACGGTGGTCGCGGCGATGCTGCCGGGCAGTTCCTCGCCATCGAGGCCGAGACCGCGCGCGGAAGAGGCACCGACCGCGTAGACGACCGCGTCGTGGCGCTCGGCCAGCTCGTCCACGGACACATCGGGGCCGACCTCGGTGCCCAGGCGCATCCGCAGCCGCGGGTGCTCGTGAAGGCGCGAGAACGTGTCGCCGATCCGCTTCGTGGCGGGATGGTCCGGAGCGACGCCGTAACGGACGAGCCCGCCCGCGACCGGCAGCCGGTCGATCAGGGTGACCCGCGCGTTCGTGTGGAGGAGCAGGTCCTCCACGGCGTACATACCGGCCGGGCCGGTGCCGACGACGGCGATGTCGGGTGGCGCGAAATCGCTGGGGATGGCCCGGTCGAACGTCGGCGGGGCCCACTGGTGGAAGTTCGGCGCGGGATCCGCCGAGGGGACGGCCTCACGGTCGGCGTAGAAGGCCGCGTTGATTCCCGCGTAGACCTTCAGCGATCCGGTCAGCAGATCCGCCGGGAAGATCGCGTCCACCGGGCAGGCGTCCGCGCAGGCCCCGCAGTCGATGCACGAGGCCGGATCGACGTAGAGCATCTCGGTGGTGCCGAAGTCGGGCTCGTCCGGCGTCGGGTGGATGCAGTTGACCGGGCAGACCGACACGCAGGTGGCGTCGTTGCAGCAGGTCTGGGTGATCGCGAAGGCCATGTCAGATCAGGTTCGCCCGCTTGTAGAACACCAGCGCGGGGCGGGTGAGCAGACCGCAGGAGCCGAGGAACTCCATCAGGCCGGCGCAGCTCGACCGCATCATCGCCTTGTGGTGCTCATTGGCCTTCGCCTCGCGCAAGGCGCGCTTGGTGTCGAGCCCCGCGTTCTTGTAGACGTCGCGGTTGATCATGCTGCTGACGATGAAGTACGACGCGATGGCGATGACCAGCGCGTTGATCCGGCGGCGCACGAAACCCGCGCCCTCCAGCTGCTCCCGCGTCTCCTCACGGGCGAACTTCATGTGGCGGGACTCTTCGACCACATGGATGTTGTTGATGGTGCGCACGAACGGGACCACGCGCTCGTCGCGCATCCAGTCGCGCTGCATCACGTCGAGGACCTCTTCGGCGACGAGAATGGCCGCGTACGCCGCTTCGCCGGTGGCCGTCGCCTTGAAGATCCGGCCGAGTTCGACGGCGAGCTTGCGCGGACGGTACGGCGGCGCGCCGAGCTTCTCCGCGCCGCGGGCGAACATGATCGAGTGACGGCATTCGTCGGCGATCTCGGTGAGCGCCCACTGGAACGCCGGGTCGGTCGGGTCCTTGGCGTAGAAGTCGCGGAGCACCATCTGCTGCAGGATCATCTCGAACCAGATGCCGGTGCTCGCGACCGAAGCGGCTTCCTGGCGCGTGAGCTCCTTCTGCTGCTCCGTGCTCATCTCGGCCCAGTAGCTCGTGCCGTAGAGAGTGCTCCACTCCGGGCTGGCGCCGTGGAAGTCCTTGTCCAGCGGCGTCTCCCAGTCCACCTCGGTGGCGGGGTCGTAGGACAGCATCGCGGACGAATCGAGGAGCCGCTGCGCGGTCTCGTGGCGGCCTGCCCCGGCCGTTGCCGCGGTGCGTGGCACATCGGTGCTGGTCATACGGACCTCCCTGACGACGTCGACAGAGTGTGCGGCTACCTGTTACCGCGATTCACTGTTACTCAAGGTAACATATAGCCGAGCGGCCCCGCCAGACCACCGAAGAATGGGAGATCCGCCCATGACCGCGCCCCGCCGTATCGACTCCTTCGACCACGACGGACTCACCTTCGACGTACGCGACACCGGACCGCTCGACGGCCCGGTCGTCGTCCTGCTGCACGGCTTCCCGCAGACCGGCGCCTCCTGGACGGAGACCGCCACCCTGCTCCACCAGCGGGGATACCGCACGATCGTGCCCGACCAGCGCGGCTACTCACCCCGCGCGCGCCCACGCGGCCGCTTCGCTTACCGGTCGAGCCGTCTCGTGGCCGACACGGTCGCGCTCATCGACGCCGTCGGAGCCGGGCCGGTGCACCTGACCGGACACGACTGAGGCGCCGTTGCCGCCTGGTCGACGGCGGCCCGGTGGCCGGATCTGGTCAGGTCGCTGACCACCGTGTCGGTCCCCCATCCCGGGGCGTTCCTCCGAGCGATGCTCACCAGCGACCAGCTCATCCGTTCGTACTACATGTTCCTGTTCCAAATCCCCTGGCTGCCCGAATTCGCCATCCAGCGCCGGCCACGCGTGCTGGAACGCACGCTGGCGGGCACCGGGATGACACCGGCGCAGATCGACCAGGTCCGGAGGGACATCGTGCTCGGCGGAGCCCTCACCGGCGGACTGAACTGGTACCGCGCGATGCCGCTGCACCACCCGGCGGCCCTGCGTGCCCGCGTCACCGTGCCGACCACGCACGTATGGAGCGACGGCGACACGGCCCTGTCCCGGCGCAGTGCCGAACTCGCCGGCCAGTACGTCGACGCCGGCTATCGGCTCGAAATCCTGACCGGCGTCAGCCACTGGGTGCCCGAAGAAGCCGCGGCGACGCTGGCCGCCATCATCGACCGCACCGCCACGGAGGCGGCTAGTCGACCGGCGTGACCTCGGCCATCTCCGACCAGGCGTCGCCGTCGAGGTTCTGGTAGTTGATCCGGGGCTTCTCCGCGACAACGGTCGACATGAACGGGAAGAAGTCCTGGGCGTGCTGGGTCGCGACGTGCGCGTCACCGGCGGCGCTGTCGGCGAACACCTCGACGAGGACGAATTCGTTCTCGTCACCGGCGTTCTGGTAGTAGTCGAACGAGATGTTGCCGGGTTCGTCACGCACCTGCCGCGTGTACCGGTCGATACCCGCCAGCCACTCGGTTCGTTTCTCGGGACGGATCCGTGCTTTGAGGACGATCAAGATCATGCCCCGAGTATCGCAAAGGATTTCACACGCCACGGGCTGAGAGCCGCGAGCGGCGGGATGGGAGACTGTCCGGGTGATCACCCGGCTCCGGTCCTGTTGGTCCGCGATCCGGTACCTGGCGGTCGGCGCGGCCTCCTCGATGGTCGCCTGGTTCGTCCTCGTCGGCATGCTGTTCGTGCTGCTGATGTGCCCGTTCGGCGTCGGGATCCCGGCGTTGCCCGTCGCGCTCCGGCTGATCCGCCGTCCGGTCGACTTCGAACGACGGCGGGCCGCCCGCCTGCTGGGCGAGCCGATCCCCGAGCCGTACCGGTCCGGGAACCCGGTGACCGACCCGGCGTCACGACGGGACCTCGGCTGGCTCGTCTTCCACGGCGCCAGCGGTTTCGTCATCGGCATCTTCGCCATCGCCCTGCCGCTCGGCGGGCTCCGGCAGATCGTCACCGCGTTCATCTGGCCGACGGTGCCCGGCGGGGTGGAAAGCTCGCTCGGGTTCGTGGTCACGTCGTGGCCCCTGGCGGCACTCAGCGCGATCACCGGGGTCGGCATGGTCGCGCTGATCTTCCTGTTCCCCCGTGTGGCCCGATGGCAGGCCACCGTCGCGCGCAGGCTGCTCGCGCCGGCGGCCGGAGTCGTGCTGACCGACCGCGTCGTCGAACTGGCCGCGTCGCGTGCCGCCGCGCTGGAGGCGCACGGCGCCGAACTCCGTCGTCTCGAACGGGACCTGCACGACGGGACGCAGGCGAGGATCGCCGCGGTGGTCCTGCAGCTGGGGATCGCCGATTCGCTTTTCGACAAGGATCCGCGACGCGCCCGGGAGTTGCTCGGCAAGGCGCAGGACACCGCGACCGGCGCGCTGGCCGAACTCCGGACCGTCGTGCGCAGCATCCACCCGCCGTTGCTGACCGACCGCGGCCTCGACGGCGCCGTCACCGCGCTGGCCGATCGCTGCCCGGTCCCGTGCACCGTGGACGTGCGCAGCAGCAGCCGCCGTCCCGCAGCCGTCGAAGCGGCCGCCTACTTCGTGGTCGCCGAGACGCTGGCCAACATCACCAAACATTCCGGTGCCGAACACGCCTGGATCACCCTCGACGGTACCGCAGACACCCTGCTCATCGAGATCCGCGACGACGGCCACGGCGGCGCCGACGAAGCAGCGGGCAGCGGTCTGTCCGGGATCCGCAAACGGGCAGAGGCGTTCGACGGGACCTTGAAACTGTCCAGCCCCGCCGGTGGGCCGACCGTACTGAAAGTGGAGTTGCCATGCGGGTCGTGATCGTCGAGGACGACGCGCTGCTGCGCGAAGGCCTGGTGATGCTGCTGAACACCTCGGGCATCGACGTCGCCGCGGCGGTGGACGACGTGGACGAGTTCCTCGAACTGGTCACCAAGGACCGGCCCGACGCGGTCATCACCGACGTCCGGCTGCCGCCGACCCACACGGACGAAGGGCTCCGCGCCGCCGTCAAAGCGCGGAAGATGTATCCCGGACTGCCCGTGCTCGTGCTGTCCGCGCACGTCGAAACCGGCTACGCGGCGGAACTCCTAGCCGACGGCAAGGGCGCCGTCGGGTATCTGCTCAAGGAGCGGGTCGGGAAGGTCGAGAAGTTCCTCGACGCGCTGGACCGGGTCGTCAAGGGCGGGACGGCCATGGACCCCGAGGTCATCACCCAGCTGATGGCGCACCGCCGGGCGACCGACCCGCTCGACGGGCTGACCGCGCGGGAGCGCGAGGTGCTCGGGCTGATGGCGGAGGGCTACAACAACACGACCATCGCCGAACTGCTCGTGGTGAGCGACGGCGCGGTGCACAAGCACATCCGGAACATCTTCGCGAAACTCGGGTTGCCGGAGGACAGCGGGCACCGGCGAGTCCTGGCGGTGCTGGCCTACCTGGGCGGCAAGGGCTGAGGACAGCCCGGCCCGATTTGGATACGTTGCGTGGCTTCGGCGCCCGGATGAGGGTTCGTGGCCCAAGCGCATGTCCTGAAGGGGCCCTTCAGGACATACGGGCTTTCCAAGCTGGACTGGGGTGCGCCAACGCGATGTGGACACTCAGTTTTCGGTCCCGCCGTTCTGCCTTGCTTCACTCAGCTCTTCCGCCAGTCCGACGACGATGCCCTCGGGACCGCGGACGTAGCAGAGCAGATAGCTGTTCTCGTACCGCTCCAGCCCACCCACGAGTTCCGCGCCGTGGGCACGCAAGCGGGCGATGACGTCTTCTATGTCGTCGACCGCGAACATGACACGGCGGATGCCCAGCGTGTTCGCCGGCGCGTCCTTCGGTTCGGGGCTGATGGCCTTCGGCCGGTGGAACTTCGCCAGCTCGATCCGTCCGGGACCGTCCGGGATCCGCAGCATGGCGACGTCCTGGCGGACGTCTTCGAGCCCGATGACCCGTTCAGCCCCCGGCCACTCGAGTGGCCCCCTGCCCTCCAGTTCCATTCCGAGTTCGACGAAGAACGCGATCACCGCGTCAAGGTCTTCGACGACGATGAGGACGTTGTCCATCCGCTGGATCGCCACTCTGACACTCCTTTGTTCGGCGGGGTAGCGCCAGCACCACCTCGCGACGGGGGCCACTCCCCTGGTCGCCCGCGCTCCCCGACCGTAGCGTCTTTCTCATGAACGATACCGAAAAGTCCGGCGGCGCACTGGTCACCGCTTCCCTCTGGCTCGTCCTCCTCGTCAGCGCGGCCACCAACGCGATCGGCCAGTTCGCGGGGCTGGACTGGACCCTCCGCATGATCGCCGGCGCCGTCGCGGTCGTATGCATCGTGCTGCTGATCATTCGCCACCTGGCTCGGCGCAAAGCCTGAGCCATTCCACGGCCCGCGCCGCGGCGAACCCGATGAACGCGTCCCGCTCCGGCACGCGTGACCGCGCGTCGACGGCGTCGGTGAAAACCCCCACCGCGTAACGGCCGCCATCCGGATATTCGACGACGCCGACCTCGTTGCGCACCGACGGAAGTGTCCCGGTCTTCCCGCTGACGCGGATTCCGTCGTCCGGGAACCCGGACCGGAGCCGATGCGGCCACACCTGCAGTTCCATCCAGCGCCGGACGTCCGCGCACGCGGACGGCGACGCGGCCTCGTCACGCCAGATCATCCCGAGCAACCGGGTGATCTCTTCGGCCGTCGTGGCACAAGTGTGCTCGGGCTGGAGCGCGCGCAACGCGGCGATCCGCTCCATCGGGAGTTCGGTCAGCAGCCTTTCGTCGTCCTCGTAGGAGATCCCGAGGTCCTCGCCGATACTGCCGAGCACCTCCCCGCAGTCCTGTGACACGGTGGTGTGCTCGAAACCGAGGCCACGCAAGGTTTTCTCCGTCGATTCCTGCCCGACGCGGTCGAGGATCAGGTCAGTGGCGACGTTGTCGCTGATCCCGATCATCAGGATCGCGAGGTCGTACCAGGACATCGAGATCTCGTGCCGGAAGGTGGCGAGGCCGTACGGGCTGGGCGTCGGGTGTCCAGGTGGGACGGTGACCCGCTCGGCGAGGTCGAGGTCGCCCTCGGCGCCCTGCTTCGCCAGTTCCAGCGCGATCGGGACCTTGAAGACCGACGCCGTGACGACGGGAGCGTGCTCGTCGACGCCGATCCGCCGGGTGCCGTCGATTTCGGCCGCGTGCAACCGGACCCGGACGCCGGCCTCCTTCGCTCGTTCGGTGATCGTTTCGATGACTTCGGACGCTGTGCGCATGGGACTCCTGTCTGCTTGAGGCTCGTGAGTGGTAAGGACGGTTAGAACCGTCCTTACCACTCACGAGCCGGTGCCGGATTCCGCCGGTGCGAAAGAGAACTGCGCCGGGTTCTGCGGCACCCAGAACGCCATCACGGCGGTGAGGAAGGTGGTGCCGATGAGGAAACCGAACGCGGCGGTGTAGGAGAAGGTGTCGGCGAGCCACCCCATCGCCACCGGGGCGACGGCACCCGCCACCTGGCCGCCGAAGTTCATCACTCCCATACCGATCCCGGTGACCGCGGTGGGGAGTACCCGCAGCGGAAGGCCGAAGACCGCCATCGTCGCCATGCCGAAGACAGCGAGGGCGAGCGTCTCGTAGAGCGTGAACTCCGCCGTGCTGTCCGCGTTCACCATCAACGTCAGCAGCACCACGGTCACCAGCGCGATCGAGCCGAGGTACCAGCGGCCGTGATCGTGGAAGTACCGGTCGAACAGCCAGCCGCCGAGAATGGTCGTGCCGATGCTGACCAGCATCGGGATCGCGGCCAGAATCCCGGTCTGGCTCAACGACAGCCCCCTGGACTCCAGCAGATAGCTGGGCACCCAGGTGATCATCCCGTAGTTGAGCATGTTGGTGACGCAGAACAGCAGGGTGAACTTCCAGATCACCGGGGATTTCAGCACCTGTTTGCGGGATACCTCAGGGGTTTTCACCACGTCGCGCGGAAGGCTGCTCAGCCTTTCGGGCAGTGCCTTGGGCAGGATCGTCCAGACGGCCACCCCGATGAGCGCGCCGATCCCGGCCATCCAGAAGAACGTGTGCCGCCAGCCGACCGCCATCAGCAGCGGGCCGACGATCAGCGGCGCCAGGCCGGCGCCGATGCCGCCCGCGGACAGCATCACACCGGTCACCGTCGCGCGATTGCCGGGGGTGGTCCGTTCGGCGATCGCCTTGAACGAGGCCGCCGGGAAAAGTCCTTGGCACACACCGAAAAGGCCGCGGACGACGAGCAGCATGCCGAAGGTGCCCGCCATCCCGGTCATCGCGGTGAACGCCGACCAGAGCAGCAGCGTGACCAGCATCGGCCCCCGCGAGCCGTACCGGTCGGCGAGGAAGCCCGCCGGAATCTGGCAGACCATGTACACCAGCGCGAACACGGTGACGAGCCAGCCCTGTTCGGTCTTGCTGAGCTCGAATTCGGCGCCGATCATCGGCAGCGCCATCCCGATCGAGAACCGGTCGATGTAGTCGACCGCCCACGCGAACACCATCACCACCATCGTGATGAGCGCGGTCCGGTTGATCCGCCGTGCTGTCCAGGTGTCCTCATTGACCACTGCCGTCATGGCGCCTCCGCGGGATCTTCGGAAGAGAAGGGAGAACGGCGCGAGCGTGGCGCCGGTCACTCATTCTGAAACGCGGTAGCCGAGCGGAGTTCGTGCGATCACACGAACATCGGCCGTCGTTTCGGGCCGGAATACCGAAGGTCAGTCTTCAGTGCCGGGCGGCCCGGTCCGCGCGTCGCGGGGAAGCAGCCGCAATTGCAGCATCGCGGCGAACCGCTCCCCCGCGTCGTCGAGGTCGATCTCGCCGACTTCGGCGAGGCGCCGCAGCCGGTAGCGGAAGGTGTTCGGATGGACGTAGGCCGACGCGGACGCGGCTCCGATGTCACCGAAAGCGTCGAGCCAGCACCGAAGGGTGTGCACCAGTTGTGATTGGTGCTGAGCGTCGTAGGCGAGCAACCGCGCGACCGGTCCCGTCGCGACGTCTCCCCTGGCCGCGGCGAGGTCGGCCAGCTCCAGCATGAGCGCGTCGACGTGAACGTCTTCGGCGGTCGCGACGCGTTTGGCGCCGCCGTTGGTGAGCAGCACGCGCAACGCCCGGTCCGCACCGTCGCGGGAGGCGTGGAGACCGGACGCGTCGAGCGCGAGCGGCCCGATGCCGATCGCGGCCGCCGCCCGGCGTCCCGTGCGCTCCAGAAAGGTCGACGCGACCCGAACCGAACGCTCCTGGCAGTCGGCCTGACCACCGGGCATCGGGAGGATGCCGTACGCGACGTCGCCGACCAGCGCGACGGCCGAACGAGGCTGGACGGCGCTCAGGTGCATGGACAGCGCGTCGGCCACCCGCTGGCGGTCCGCGACCAGCCGGAGATCGTCCTCCGGGTCCGGTGCGCCGAGCAGACCCATGGCGAGCACGATCGACGGCTGGCCGAGCAACCCGAGCCGGGCGATGGCCTCCGGCGCGCCGGCCCCTCCTTCGAGTGCCGTGCTCACCAGATCCGCGCGCAGCCGCCGTTCGACGTCCGCGCCCGCACGCAACCGGAGCAGGTGCAACGCGACGAGTTTGGCGGCGTCGATCAACGCCTGCGTGCGCTCCCCGCTGAGCGGTTCCCGGACCGCGGCCCAGATCGATCCGAGTACCTCGTCGCCGGCGCGGACGGCGAGCGCCACGCGAGGCAGCGCGATGGCACTGTCGTCGTACCGCTGCGGATCGACGTACACGGGCACCTGGTCTCGGTACAGCTTCTCGAAGACACCGTCCTGTTCGAGGCCGCGGGCGAACCGCTCCGGCACCTGCCTGCCGAGGATCGTTTCCACCCGGGACGGGTCCGCTTCGTCCTGGCGTCCGGAGAACGCGAGGATCCGGTTGTTGCGATCCTCGATGGTCACCGGCGCGTCGATGAGCGCGGCGATCGCGTTGGCCAGCGCGAACAGATCACCCGAAGGCATTCCACCGAGGGTCTGCGGCGAGACCTCGCCGACGTCCTCTTCGGCGAGCAACGTCCTGAGCATGGCGGCGAGCTGCGCCCAGGACGCGCCTCGCGCGAGCCCCAGCAGGGCGACCCCGGAAGACTCCGCGGCTCGCCGGAGTTCCGGCGCCGGGGTGACGGGAGACCGGACGACGAGCGCCGCCGCGCCTCTCGCACCCACGTCGCGCAAGAGGCGGACGACCTCGTCCTGGTCCCGCACCCCGACGCCGAGCACGACGGCACCGCCAGGGATGTCGGATTCGTCGTGCGGATCGTGGATGACCACCCCGCCGAGCTGCTTGCGGGTGGTCCGGCCGACCGCGACCGGCTCCAGGAGCACGTCCCCGAGGTCTTCGAGGACGCGTCCCAAGCTCGTATGCGGCTTGCTGGGCACCGGTGTCAGCACCCCCCGAAGTTAAACCCGGCGTCGTCGAACCGACCGGTTCGATCCGACCAAATCTAACCCCGGAATTCGTAGAACGCTACGAACCGATCCACGCTTTCTCAGTGGTGACCTCGTCCAGCAGGCCGGGAATCGGAGTCACGCCGAGCCCCGGTCCGGTCGGTACCGGCAGGTGCCCGCCGTCCAGCACGAACGGCTCGGTGATGTCGGTGCGGTAGAACCGGCCGGACGCCGAGGTGTCGCCCGGCAGCGTGAAGCCGGGCAGCGAGGCCAGGGCGACGTTGGCCGCGCGGCCCAGCCCGGTCTCGATCATCCCGCCGCACCACACCGCGACCCCGTGCGCCGCGCAGACGTCGTGCACCCGGCGGGCTTCGAGGTAGCCGCCGACCCGGCCCGGTTTGATGTTGACGATCTGGCAGGCGCCGAGCTTGATCGCGTCCGCGGCGGCCTTGGCCGAGACGATCGACTCGTCGAGGCAGATCGGCGTCCGGATGCGTTTCGCCAGTTCGGCATGGCCGAGCACGTCCTCTTCTTCGAGCGGCTGCTCGATCAGCAGCAGGCCGAACGGGTCGAGCCGGGCCAGCAAGGGCGCGTCGTCCAGCGTGTACGCGGTGTTCGCGTCGACCTGCAGCAGCACGTCATCACCGAAGCGCTCACGGACTCGGCGGACCGGCTCGACGTCCCAGCCGGGTTCGATCTTCAGCTTGATCCGGACGTAGCCCTCGTCGAGGTAACCACCGACGACGTCGAGCAGGTGCGGGATCGAGTCCATGATCCCGACCGAGACGCCGCAGGCCACGGAGTCGCGAGTGGACCCCAGCTCGGCCGCGAAGGACCGGTCGTGCGCGCGGAGTTCGGCGTCGAGGACCGCCATCTCCAGCGCGCCCTTCGCCATCCGGTGCCCCTTGAACTTCGCCAGCAACGGCGTCACCTTGTGCGCGGTCACGTCCTCGGCCGCCAGCAGGGCGGGGATCAGATGGTTCCGCAGCACGTGCTCGGCGGCGTCGTTGTACTCCGACGAGTAGAGCGGCGCCTCCATCGCGACGCATTCGCCCCAGCCCTCGCCAGCCGGGGTCACCGCGCGGACGAGCAGCAGTTCCCGCTCGGACTGCGTCCCGAACGACGTCCGGAACGGGGCCACGAGCGGCATCCGGACCCGGCGCAGTTCCACACCGCTGAGTTTCATGACTGCTCCTTGGAGATCACGTACCAGCCGGCACGATCGAAACCGGCGACATGGGCGTTGTCCGCCATCAGTCCGCCGAGGACTTCGCGCAGGGCGACACGCCACGCGTCGCCGCGACCGGGATCGGTGCGGCGCAACCGTTCGATGTCGGGCGGGACCGCGACGAGCACGGTCGGCGTGTCCGAGGATCCGATGCTCGGACCGCCGTCGGGACCGACCGAGAGCGCCCTCGCCGCGCCCAGCGCTTCCGCGTCGATGAGGACCGGTTCGCCGAAGGCGGCGGCGCGGACCTCCGGGCTCCGGAGATCCCAGCCGACCATCAGCCGGTCGGTGTCGCCCGAACCGTTGATGTCGTCCTCCATCGGACCGTAGAAGTCGGGCAGGTAACCGATCGGGCGCGCGCCGAGCTTGCACAGGTTGAAATAGGCGTTGCGCCGCACCAAGGGGTCGAACGTCCAGGTGATCACCGAGACGTCCTGGAGCAGTGCCCACCCGCGCTGGTGCAGTTTGAGCGCGTGCCCGATCCCGCGGCCGGCGCCCGCCTTGGCGACACCGGCGATGTGACTGTGCAGGCTCGCCTTTCCCGGACTCCCGAAGAAGCCGAAACAGGCACCCAGCAGTTCACCGTTCTCGAAAGCGCCCGCGACGTAGTTACCGGCCGTGGACATCGCGCGGAGCAGTTCCGTGCTCACCGGTCTGCCGCTCGGCCCGGACCGCCAGATCGACTCGAACAGGCCGACCACGGCGGCCAGCTCGGCGATTTCGGTCAGTTCGCGGATTTCGACGCCCGAAGCCACGGCCGCGGCCCGCGCGGCGGCGACAGCCTCGTCGCGTACCGCCACCGACGCCGGGCTTTCCGCGTTCGCAGCAAGATTTGTCACGGGGCAATCCTTTCCCGGCACCTCGGCCGAGTCACCGTCGTGCCGTACCAGATTCGCCCGCGGGATTCGTCGCACCGGACGGACCCCGCTTCGCGAGTACGTTTTCCACGAGCGCGGCCAGCAGAGCGGTACGGCGCGGCAGTTCCGCGACGAGGACGTGTTCGTGATCCGCGTGCGCCCCGCCACCGACGGCGCCAAGGCCGTCCAGCGTCGGAACGCCCATCCCAGCGGTGTAGTTGCCGTCCGAAGCACCGCCGACCGACGCGGAGATCAGTTCTCCGAGCCCGAGTTCCCCTGCCAGATCCTGAGCCAGCGCGAACAATCCCGCCGACGAACCCGCTTCGAGCGGCGGCCGGTTGATCCCGCCGGTCACGCGGACCTCGGCACCGTCCAGGACCGGGCGGAGCTCCCGGATCGCCCGGTCGACACGGAGTTGTTCGGCCTCGTTCCAGACACGGACGTCCACGGCCACCCGCGCGGCGGCCGGTACGGTGTTGACCGTCGTTCCCGCCGAGACGACGGTGGGCGTCACGCTCGTGCCCGCCTGTGCATCGGCGAGCGCGGCCACCGCGAGGATCTGGTGGGAGATCTCGATTCCCGCGTTGACACCCTTCTCCGGTTCGAGCCCGGCGTGGGAGGCGCGACCGGTCACGTCCACCCGGTAGTGGGAAACGCCTTTGCGGCGGCATTTCAGTGCGCCGCCGTCGGCCGAAGCCTCCAGCACGAACGCGGCGTCGCACTGCGCCGCGGTCTCCTCGATCAGCGCGCGGGAGGACGGCGAGCCGATCTCCTCGTCGCCGGTGACCAGAATGGACAGTCCGTCGCGGTCGGGCACGGTCGCGGCGGCGTGCAACGCCATCACGACCCCCGCCTTCATGTCGAAGCAACCGGGTCCGCGCAACACTCCGTCCCGCACGGAGAACGGATGGGTCTCCAGTGAACCGTGCGGCCATACCGTGTCGTGGTGACCGAGCAGCAGGACACGAGGCGGTCCGGCGCCGAAGCTCCAGCGGAGATGGGTGACGCCGTCGACGACGATCTTCTCCGGTTCCACGCCGAGCAGTCTCCGGCCGACTCCGGCCACCACTTCGGCGCTGCGGGCGACCGCTTCGTGATCCGACGACGGCGACTCGCAGCGCACCAGCGTTTCGATGTCGGCGAGCAGGTCGCTCATCGCGGCTCACCCCGCAGCGGCTTGCCGGGGAACGCGTCCGTGCGCAGATTCCCGTCGGTGACGACCGGGACTCCCGAGACGAACAGGTGCCGGACCCCGACGGAGGGCCGAGTCGAGTCGAAATAGGTCGCCGCGTCGGTGATCGCGTGCGGGTCGATCACGACGATGTCCGCGTCGGCACCGGCGTTCAGCCGCCCCTTCGCCAGGGCCCCTGGGGCGACCTCGTCGAGCACCCGGGCCGGCAGGTAGGAGCAGCGCCGGAACGCCTCCAGCCAGGTCCAGGCCTTGCTCTCACGCACCATCAAGCGCAACGTCTTGGCGTAGGTCCCGGCCGTGCGCGGATGGGTCGCGCCGCCAGGAGGAAGCGGCCATTCGGTGCTCTCGCTGGTGCCGTTCTTCCAGTACACGGGCAACGCGTCGCTGGCGACGATGGCGTCCGGGAACGCGAGCGCCTGGCGCAGCAGACCGAGGTCGCGCGGGCTGCTTTCGTCGAGGAACTCCAGGATGCACGGCGCGCCGGGATCCTCCGCGCGCACCTGGAGCAGGCGGCCTTCGTCGGCGATGCGCTCACCCGACTCCAGCATGATCACGCTGGACGGGGACAGCCCCTTCATCTTCAGGCGCTCGGGCGAAAGGAAGGCGGCGCCGATCCCCGTGCTGCCCGCCCCGTACGGATAGGCCTCGACGGTCACCCGCGACCCGGCCGCCCGTCCCGCTTCGAGCGCCGCGAGCACCCGCTCGATCTGGTGGCCGGACGTGCTGTTCACGTGACAGTGGTGCATCGCGGCACCGGTCTCGGCCGCGACGATCGCGATCTCGGCCGAACCGTCGATCGGCGTCTCCGGGTTCACCTCGACCAGTTCACGGACATGGGTGTACGTCGGCGCCCCGGCCTCCTTCGCCAGCCGGGCCAGCGCGAGGAACTCGCCGGGGTCGGTGTCGGGCGCGTAGCCGAGCAGCACGCCGACACCGAGCGCGCCCGCGGCCAGCTCACCGTCCACAAGGGACAGCCAGGCCGCCAGTTCCTTCGGTGACGAAGACCGTTGCCAGGCCGGGTTCCCGAGCACCGCCAGCCCGCTGTCGATATTCGCGTCCGGCTCGATCCCGGCGAGCACCTGCGCTCGCGCGGCACCCCAGGAGGCGGAAAAACCGTAGTGCAGCGGACGGCCCGCGGCGGCCGCCTCGGCGTAGGCCCGCTCGATCGGCATCAACCCGGCCTCGAGGTCGAGCGCGGTCGTCACGCCGTCCATCGCCTGGAGCCGCTGGCCCGCGATGGTGTGCACGTGGCTGTGCAAGTCGATGAAGCCCGGTCCGACGACGAGCCCGGAGACGTCGATCTCCACGTCGCCCGGCTCCGCGGTCAATCCCTCCCCGACGGCGGTGACCACGCCGTCGGATACCAGCACGTCGGCCGTGCCGTCGAACCCCGTCGCCGGATCGATGACACGACCGCCACGCAAGAGTGTCCGCATGCTTCGCCTCCTAGGATCGCCTCGTTCATGGCGACCCTAGGAGGTTTCGGCGGGCGTCCGTTCGTACCGCGCGACGAATCCGGACCCCTCGGTCCATCCGCCCGCACGAACCGCTCGTGAGTGGTAAGGACGGTTAGAACCGTCCTTACCACTCACGAGACCCGACCGGCTTCTCACGTGACGGACCGGACGACACGACCGCGGCCAGGGCTCCGTCGCGAGTCGTCCATCCAATCACGCGCATCGGCAGCAGGTAGCCAAGACACCCTTGGTCCTAGCCGTCCTTACCACTCACGAGCGGTGCCGGTGCCCGGCGATGATCTCCGCGTATCGGTGCCCGCTCGCCTTGACCGTGCGGACCTGAGTGTCGTAATCGACCCGCACGAGCCCGAACCGCTTGCTCAGCCCGCTGTCCCATTCGAAGTTGTCGAGCAGCGACCACGCGAAGTAGCCCTTCACCGGTGCGCCCGCTTCGGCAGCGCCCGCCACCGCGCCCAGATGTTCTTCCAGGTAGGCGATGCGGTCGGCGTCATGGACCGATCCGTCCTCGGCGACCTTGTCGTCGAAGGCCGCCCCGCTCTCGGTGACGTAGATGGCACGGGCGCCGTACTCGTCGGTGAGCCGGTGGATCAGGTCCGCCAGCCCCTGCCCGTGGATCTCCCAGCCCATCGCGGTGGTGGCCGCGCCCTCGACCGGAACCTGCCGGGCGCGCGGGGCGGGACCGTCCGGATCGTCCTCGACGATCTGCCGGAAGTAGTAGTTCAGCCCGTGGTAGCCGACCGGGGCCGAGATCACCTCGAGATCGTTCCCCGCCACGGGTGGTTCGACGCCGTAGACCTCGATCATGTCCGCGGGATAGCCGCGGCCGTTCGACGGGTCGAGCCACCAGCGGTTGACGTGTCCGTCCATCCGCGCCGCCGCCTCGACGTCCGCGGCGGAATCCGACGCCGGCTCGATCCCGCTGAGATTGACCACCAGGCCGATGTTCGCGGGCTGTGCGGCGTTCGCGGTGATCGCCTGGACCCCGAGGCCGTGCGCGAGCAGGAGATGGTGCGAGGCGTGGATCGCTTGCTTGAGATCCTTGATCCCGGGGGCGAAACGCCCTTCGAGGTAGCCGAGCCAGGCCGAGCACAGCGGTTCGTTGACCGTGTTCCAGTCCTTCACCCGGTCACCCAGCCGAGCCGCCACGGCGGCGGCGTAGTCGGCGAAGGCATAGGCCGTGTCGCGTTCGGGCCAGCCGCCCTTCGCTTGCAGGGCGGACGGCAGATCCCAATGGAACAACGTGGCGAACGGCCGGATCCCGGCGTCGAGCAACGCGTCGACCAGCCGGTCGTAGAAGTCGAGTCCGGCCGGGTTGACCGCGCCGCGGCCGGTCGGGATCACCCGCGGCCACGCGACCGAGAAGCGGTAGGCGTCCAAGCCCAGTCGCTTCATGATGGCGAGATCCTCCGGCCAGCGCCGGTAGTGATCGCACGCGACGTCGGCGGTGTCGCCGTTCAGGACGGCACCCGGGACCCGGACGAAGTCGTCCCAGATGGACGGGAGGCGGCCGTCGGCTTCGACGGCACCTTCGACCTGGTACGCGGCGGTGGCCGCACCCCACAGGAAATCGGCGGGCAGGTGCAGATTCAAGGCTGGCCTCTCTGTACGGAGCGACGGGCTGGTCATTTCACGGCACCGGCGGTGAGCCCGGCGACGAGATAACGCTGGAGCAGCAGGAATCCGGCGACTACCGGGACGGAGACGATCAGGGACGCGGCCATGACCTGGTTCCAGTACACCTGGACCTGGGTCGAGTACTCCTGGAGACCGACCGCGAGCGTCCGCGTGCCCGAATCGGTCAGCACCGACGCGAACAGGACCTCGCCCCAGGCCGTCATGAACGAGTAGATCCCCACCGCGACGATGCCCGGCATCGCCGCCGGGACGACCACCCGGATCAGGGCGCCGAATGGCCCGGTGCCGTCGACCATCGCGGCCTCGTCGAGCTCCTTGGGGATCGAGTCGATGTAGCCGGCGAGCATCCAGATGGCGAACGGCAGCGAGAAGGTGAGGTAGGTGATGATCAGCCCGAGCCGGGAACCGTACAGGACGATGCCGGTGGTGTTGCCGATGTTGACGAAGATGAGGAACAGCGGCAGCAGGAACAGGATCCCGGGGAACATCTGCGTGGACAGCACGGTCGTCTTGAAGAAGTTCTTGCCACGGAAGCGGAAGCGGCTCAGGGCGTACGCCGCGAAGATCGCGATCACCACCGAGAGGATCGCGGCCGAGCCTGAGATGACCAGGCTGTTCACGAAGTATTCGGCGAGCGGGATGGTCTCCCAGATGTCGAAGAACGGCTGGATGGTCAGCGTCGTCGGCACCCATTCCCAGGTGCCCTGCACGTCCCCGAGCGGCTTCAGCGACGACGAAACCATCGCGTACAGCGGCACCAGCGTGAACAAGGCGAGGAAGCCGAGGACGAATCGGCGTGCCCACGGGACCCAGCGAGGCTCAGACAACGGCGTTCCTCCTTCGCGCGGCCAGTCCCAAGTAGACGGTGCTGACGAGGAGCAGGAACAGCAGCAACAGCACCGACATCGCCGAGCCGAGGCCGAAGTTCCAGGTCACGAAGGAGCTCTGGTAGATGTGGATCGAGATCAGTGACGCCTCCTTCGGCGCGGACGCTCCGAAAAGGACATAAGGCGTGTTGAAGTCGTTGAAGGTCCACAGGAACAGCACCAGCAGCAGCACCTGGTTGACCGGCCGCAGCATCGGCTGGGTGATGGCCCGGAACTGCCGCCACCAGCCCGCGCCGTCGATGGCCGCCGCTTCGTACAGTTCGCCGGGGATGTTCTGCAGCCCGGCCATCACGATCAGGAACGCGAACGGCCAGTTCCGCCAGACCGAGACCACCACGAGCGACCAGAAGCTGTTGTCCCCGATGAGCCAGAAGGAGTCGGTGCCCAGCAGGTCGTTCACCAGGCCGGTGTCCTTCTGGAACATGAACGACCAAGTGATCACCGCGGCGTACATCGGCAGCGCGTACGGCACGAGGAACAGCGTCCGGAGCAGGCCGCGTCCGCGGAAGTTCTTCTGCATCAGCACGGCGGCCGACGTTCCGAACAGCCAGCAGAACCCGACGGAGAGAACCGTGTAGAGGACGGTGATCCAGAACGAGCCGAGCAGCGCCTTCCCCGCCGCGGCGTCGAAGTCGAGGACGAACTTGTAGTTGTCCAGCCCGGCCGCCGGAGCGGACGAGAAGTCACGGATGTAGAACTGCGTCAGCTTGAAGAAGCTCATCACGAGCCCGGCGACCATCGGGATCAGGTGGACGAGCAGTTCGAGCAGGATCGCCGGCAGCAAGAGCAGATACGGCAGCGCGACCCGGCGCCGGTTACGCCGGGCACGCCGCGGCCTGGGCGCCCCGGCCGCCTTCACGGCCGGGGCGTCGTCGAGAGCGGTCGGCATCAACTACCGGCCGCGATCTGCTGGTCCGCCTGGTTCAGCTGGTCGCGGATCTTGGTTCCGTCGACCGGCTTGCCCGCGGCGACGTCGGCGAACATCGCCTTCATCGCGGTGCCGATCAGGGTCTCGAACTGCGATTCCTGCGGGACCTGGGGCATCGGCTCCGCCGAATTCGCGAGCACGTTCTGGAAGACCTTGACGTCTTCGGTCTGGAACGCCGTGTCGCTGTAGGCGTCCTGGACGGTCGGCAGCGAACCGTAGGTCTTGTTGAGCAGCGCCTGCTCCGGCGCCGAGACCATGAACTTCACGAAGTCCAGTGCGGCGTCGGGGTTCTTGGTGTTCTTGAAGACCGCCATGTTGATGCCGGCGACGAAGCTGGTCACCTTGCGGCCGTTCGGCGGCGCGGTGGCGGGCAGCGGGATCGGCGCGACACCGAGGTTCGCCATGTCCATCCCGATGTTCTTGAACGACCCCGCGGAGGCCTGGTTCATGAACATCGCGGCTTTGCCGTCCGACAGATCTTTGAGGGATTTGGCGGTGTCAGCGTACTCGGCGTTGGCCGGGTTGACGATCTTGTCCTTCTGCATCAGGTCGACGAACTGCTGCACGGCCGCGACCGACGGATCCGAGGCCAGCTGCGGTTTGCCCTCGGGAGTGAAGAACTGCGCACCGTGCTGGGCGCCGAGGATCGCCGCGTGGTGGCTGTTCTCGGTGACCTGACCCGCCTGGAGCGAGAGCCCCCATTGGCCCTTGTCGGGTTTGGTGAGCTTCTTGCCGTCTTCGACGAGTTCCTCCCAGGTGGCGGGCGGCTTGGTGATACCGGCCTCCGAGAAGAGTTTTTTGTTGTAGTACAGGCCGTACGCCTGGCCGTAGAGCGGTACGCCGACCGGCGGCTGCCCGCTCGCCCCGGTGGCCGCCAGCGATGGGCCGAGGAAGCGGGACTTGCCGCCGACCTTCTCCAGCGCGGCGTCGTCGAACGGCAGGAACGCCCCCGTCGCCTGCAACGAGGCCGACCAGGTGTTGCCGATGTTGAGCACGTCCGGCCCCTTGCCGGAGGTGGTGGCCGCGAGGATCCGGTTGAGCAGATCCGTCCACGGGACGACCTCGAGCTTGACCTTGATCCCGGAGGCCTTCTCGAACTTGTCGAGTTCTGGCTGTAGTACGGCTTTGTCGTTGTCGAGACTGGTGCCTTGATTGGACGCCCAGTACACGAGCTCCTTGGGAGCACTGGACGACGTGTCGCCGCCGCCGCACGCCGTCGTGGCGGCGGCCGCCAGCGCCAGGACGAGCGCGGGAGCGATCTTTCCGATTCGCATCGATGGTCCTCGGGGTGAGTGGCCAAGCCGCGTCCGGAGCCTGTGACCCGGGACACGTCTTATTTCAGGGCTTGAGTTAAGCCTTGGCCAACCTTGCCGTCAAGACCCGCGCACCATTTCGTCCCGTTGGCGCCAGAGGATGCCGGCACGATCACTTCCCGGTCAGCACAGCGAAGGCCTCGCCGCGGTGGACGGCGAACAGTTCGAGCGCCTTCTCGCCGTCACGGGCACGAAGAGCGGCCGCCAGCCGACGATGCTCGGCCGGGATGCTCGCGAGGTAGCCGTCGGAGCTCACACCGATCCGGGTCAGCAGGAACAGGTACACCTGCGACCGGATCGCCTGCCACGCTTCGACGAGCCGCCGGTGACCGGACGCCGCGTAGACCGCGTCGTGGAAGTCGATGTCACAGCGGACCATCTCGTGCTCGTCGCGTGCCCGGTCCATCCGGTCGACGACCTCGTCGAGCGCGGCAAGGTCCGCGTCCGGCGCGTTCGCGACCACGAGCCGGACGGCCAGCTGCTCCAGCGCCGACCGCAGGCTGTCGAGTTCCGCGACGTCCACATCGGACAGGGTCGTGACGATCGCGCCGCGATGCCATTCGCTGCGGACCAGACCCTCGCGCTCCAGTCTCAGCAGTGCCTCACGCACGGGGCCACGGCTGACGCCGAGCGCCGCCGAAAGCTCGACCTCGCGCAGCTGCGCGCCAGGCGGATAGGCGCCACCGAAGATGGCGTCCCTGACCCTGTCGGCAACCTCGTCCGCCAGCCCGCGACGACGTGCCGGCACCACCCTGCCGGGTTCGCTCATGCTCATCCCTCCCGCCGGAACGCCCGATAGTAGCGACCACGCACTTTGTCCTAATGTTAACATTGCGACACGTGCACCTACCTCTGGAAAGGATCCCTTGGGTATGACCGTCCTCGACTCCCCCATCCCGCGCTTCCACCTCGCCATGCCCGTCGACGACCTCGCCGCCGCACGCACCTTCTACGGCGAAGTCCTCGGCCTCGAACAGGGCCGCAGCTCCGACACGTGGATCGACTGGAACCTCCACGGCCACCAGTTCGTCACGCACCTCGCGCCCGAGCGGCCGCGCCAGATCCACAACCCCGTCGACGGGCACGACGTTCCCGTGCCCCACTTCGGCTTGATCCTCACCGTGCCGGAGTTCCGGAAGCTCGCGGACCGGCTGCGCGCGGCGGACACCTCGTTCGTCATCGAGCCTTACGTCCGCTTCGAGGGTCAGACCGGTGAACAGTGGACGATGTTCCTGCTGGACCCAGCGGGCAACGCTCTGGAGTTCAAGGCGTTCGCCGACGACTCGCAGGTCTTCGCCGCCTGACCGGCCGGAAGTGTCGATTCGGGTTCGAACCAAGGCGTCCTAGACACCTACCGGATTCTGACTGCGGCTGATCGCGGGTCCGTGAAGGCCTCCTTGCCTACCCTGAGGGTAGCGAAGGAGGCCTTCACTACCCTCAGGATCGCCGCTCTCACCCGAGGTGCACCAGGAGCCACAGCGATCGCGGACGCGGCGGGCGGGCACTCACGACACACCAGCGATCGATAACCTGGGCATTATCGTTCGGTGCCGCTTTCCGCGTTGATCAAGGACTGGCGCGGCGAGAAGCTGCTCCTGTCAGCGAGCCTGCTGACCACGGAAAACCAGGGAGACGCCACCATGTTCGACCCAATCCTTCTCCGGGCCGCCGACGCCGAGATCGTCAGCGACGCGCCGGGCAGCGAAATCACGCTGCTGGCCGACTCGGACACCACCGACGGGGGCTTCACCGCGAACCGCGCGACCCTGAAGGACGGCGTCTTCGGCACCCCGGCCCATTTCCACATCCGGGCGACCGAGTTCTTCTTCGTGCTCGAAGGGAAACTCCAGGTTCTCGTCGAGGAAACCCTGCACACGCTGGAGAAGGGCGACTTCCTCGCCGTGCCGCCCAAGGTGCCGCACGCGTTCGGCCCCGCCGCCGGCTCGGACGCCGACGTCCTGGTCACCTTCACCCCGGGCATGGCCCGCTTCGACTACTACCGGCTCCTCGACCGGGTCGCGCGCGGTGAAGCCGACCCCTCGGAGATCGCCGCGTCCTCGAAGCAGTACGACAACCACTACGTCGACAGCCCGATCTGGCGCGCCGCGCGCGGTCAGTGACCGCTCAGTCGACGACCGCGGTCGCCTCGACCTCGACGAGGTGCTCGGGCACGTCGAGGGCCGCGACGCCGATCAGTGTCCCCGGCGGGACCGGGGTGCCGCCCAGCTTCGCGGCCGCCCGGTCCACGCCTTCGAGGAACAGCGCGAGTTTGTCCGGCGTCCAGTCGACGACGTAGACGGTCATCTTCGCGACGTCGTCGAAGGTGGCGCCGGCCTCGGCGAGCGCGGTGCCGATGTTCAGGTAGCACTGTGCGACCTGTGCGGCGAGGTCACCCTCGCCGACGAGGACACCGTCGGCGTCCCAGGACACCTGCCCCGCGATGAAGACCAGCTTCGACCCGGTCGCGATCGACACCTGCCGGTAGGCGGGGATCTCCGGCAGTCCAGCGGGGTTCACCAGGGTGATGCTCATCCGTACTCCTCGTTCATGGTCACTTGTGGTTACCCAGGAACTGTAGGAGAGTGTGCGACGACCTGGAAGAACGCACTTTCTCGTGACTGGGGAACCTCATGGTGACCAAGCAGCTCAAAGGTTCGGACGACGCCGATCTGATGCGGGCGGATTCACTGGCGCGGGAGATCTTCTCCGACGTCGCCAACAAATGGGCGCTCCTGATCATCGAGACGATCGGCGACCGCACCCGGCGGTTCACCGAACTGCGCGACGACATCGAGGGCATCAGTCACAAGATGCTCACCCAGAACCTGCGCATGCTGGAGCGCAACGGCCTGATCGAACGGACGGTGCACCCGACGGTGCCACCGCGCGTCGACTACACCCTCACCGAGGCGGGGCACGGCCTGCGCGCCACGGTCGACGGGATGTGCGACTGGACCCACCGGTTCCTCGGCCACATCGAAGACTCGCGACGCCGGTTCGACACGCCTGTCAACGGTTGACGGCCTGGCCGGGGTCTCGCACCGTGCACTTCGCCGCGGTACGGATCCATGCACGTCGCGTGACGTCCGGCGGAGCGGATCCCCGGCTCCGCAACGGGTCTCGATCACGGCGGCGACACTCACGAGGTTCGGCAACGGCGGTAGGCACCTGACACTCATGCCACCCGAAGCCCTACGGCAGCCGGACCACCCGCAGGAAGGCGGGTAACAGCCACGGTCGCGGACCGCTGACGACGATCTTGCGCGTCAGCGCGGAACGCGGCTTGCCGACCCGGTGGAACAGCATCAGGTTCAGCGTCGGCGGGTCGAAGGAGATCCGCACGTCGACCGGTCCGCCGGGCTCCTCGACCGTCACCCGCCCCCGATGCAGCACCAGCACGACCGGGGACGTGTACGCGGACCGGAACGCCACGGCGATGCGTCGATCCCGCGGCGGCTCGTCGGTGTCGAGAAGGTGCCCAATGTCGTGGCTCAGCACACCCACCAAGAACAGATCGAAGAACAACGCCGCGTCAGCCGGCTGGATCGTCCACGGCAGTTTCAGCGCCTTGGCGATGTCCCAGCCGTGGATCTGCAGTTCGTTGACGAGGTGCGCGAGGACTCCGGCCAGCGGCACCTTCGAACCCCCGAGCCAGTCCAGCGGGGCACCCGGGTCCGCGTCCTCGGTCACCCGCAGTACTTCTCCGATGTCCGCGAGCAATCCGGTCACGAGCACCTGGATGTCGCGTTCGCGAAAATCTCGCAACACCAAGGTGTTCAGCACGGAAACCGTGTCCACAGTGGTCTTCTCGACCTGGCTCTGCCCGCGGGCGTCCAAAATCGACGCGCCGTCCGCCCGCACCAGGGAGGTGTACATCTTCGCGATCATCGCGACATGGGCGACCGTTTCGGCCACCGTCCACTCCGCGGTGACCATCGCGTCCGGATCCGGAACGCGGGCGACCAGTTCCGCGAATCGCGCGCCCGTCACCCGATAGGCTCGCCGCACCGAACGCCATCGATCCGCCGTGATCGCTCTGGTCACCTGCCGATTTTATCGTGCTGCCACCGAAAACCGTTCCGCTCACGTGCGGTTCCGCACTGCCCGAAAGCGCAGTGACCGTACTCACTACGGAAATTCACGTGACACACACCGACCGACACGGGCAGACTGAACGGAAAGACTCAGCCTCGCCTTCGCTGTCACCGTCGCCGGCGCCGAAGGTGGCCACGCGGACCCGCGCCCTTCCAGGAGCCCTTCACTGATGACCGAGACCCTGCCCGAAACCGCCCACGACCAGGAAAGGGCACCGGCGAAAGCCGGGCTCCTGATCGGGGTCCTGGTCCTTTCCGCGTTCGTGATGATCCTCAACGAGACCATCCTGAGTGTCGCGCTGCGTGACCTGACCGTCGACCTCCAGGTCCCGACCACCACCGTCCAGTGGCTGACCAGCGGCTTCCTGCTCACCATGGCGGTCGTCATCCCGACCACCGGGTTCCTGCTCGAACGGTTCACCCCCCGCCAGGTGTTCCTGGCCTCGCTCACCCTGTTCAGCACCGGCACCCTGGTCAGCGCGCTCGCCCCGGGCTTCGCCCTCCTGCTGACCGGCCGCGTCATCCAGGCCTGCGGGACGGCGGTGATGCTGCCGCTGCTGATGACCACGGTGATGCGCCTCGTCCCGGTCGAGAAACGCGGTGCCACGATGGGCACGATCACCATCGTCATCGCGGTCGCTCCGGCGATCGGCCCGACCATCGGCGGCGCCGTGCTGTCGTCGCTCGGCTGGCGCTGGATGTTCTGGATCGTGCTGCCGCTCTCGCTCGCCGCCCTGGTGGTCGGCATGGTGCGGCTGCGGCTGGACAGCGACACCCGCAAGGTGCCGCTGGACGTCCTGTCGGTGGTCCTGTCCGCGCTCGGTTTCGGCGGCGTGCTGTACGGCCTGTCGGTGTCCGGCGAATCCGCCGGCGGGCATCAGCCCGTGCCGCCGTGGGCGCCGATCGCCGTCGGTGCCGTGGCACTCGTGGTGTTCACCTGGCGCCAGTTGCGTCTCCAGAAGGAAGACCGCGCGCTGCTGGACCTGCGTCCGTTCACCCACCGCAGTTTCGTCGTCTCCCTGGTGCTGACGGCCCTGCTGTTCATGTGCCTGCTCGGCGCCGCGGCGATCCTGCTCCCGCTGTACCTGCAGACCGTCCTGCACACCAGCACGTTCGTCAGCGGGCTCGCGGTGCTTCCCGGCGGCCTGGTCCTCGGGCTGCTCGGCCGCCCGGTCGGCGCGCTCTACGACCGCTTCGGCCCCCGGCCGCTGGTCATCCCCGGCGCGGCCGCGATGGCGATCTCGCTGTGGCTGTTCGCCCTGCTCGGCGCGGGATCACCACTGATCGCGGTCATCGCCATCCACGTCCTGCTGATGGGCGGGCTCGGCCTCATGATGACGCCACTGATGACCGAATCCCTCGGTTCGCTGCCCGAGCACCTCTATTCACACGGCAGCGCGATCCTCGCCACCCTTCAGCAGCTCGCCGGCGCGCTCGGCACCGCCATGTTCATCGCGGTGGCCACGGCCAGCACGACCACGGCCGGGGCGGTCAGTCCCAACGCGGGCGGAATCCGCACGACGTTCATCGTCGCCGGTTGCATAGGCCTGGCCGCGTTCGTCGGATCGCTCTTCGTCAAGAAGAGCGCCGGCACCGGTGCGGTCGCCGCGCACCACTGACGTCGGCCTCGCGCCCGCCGTCGCCTCAACCGGAGGCACGGCGGGCGCGTGTCGTCCGATCACCTTCCGGCCGTAGGCGATGGCGGGCTGTTCGACCCAGCGGCGCAGTGCGCAGGCGAACAGCAACGCGACGCCGGTGGTCGCGGCGGCCTTGGCCGGCCCGCTGGGCAGTAGCCAGCCCGCGACCCCGGCCGCGCCGGTCTGGGCGAGGTAGAGCGCGTACGAACGGTCTCCGACGAAGCTCATCGGCCTGCTCGAGAGCAACGTCCGGACCGGCCCCGGCGACACGACGGCCACGAGCAGCAGTGCCGAGCCCGCCGCGTAGACCGGCACCACGAACTGCCAATGCCCGCCCAGTGCCTTCGCCAGCGGGCCGACGGAGAACTGCAGCACGACGAACCCGCAGCCGATGACCGTCGCGACGACCGGGCTGGTCAGCGGCCGGACGAGGGCGAACCCGCGCGGATGGTGGAGCGTCATCGCCAGCAGGCAGCCGATGACCAGCGAGCAATAGTGCACCGAAAGACTCGCCCAGGTATGCGAGGGCGCCAGGGGCAACGCGAACAGCACGACACCCAGGACGGCCGACGCGCCCAGCAGCAGACGCAGCACCGCCCTCCCGCTTCGCGCGAACGAAGTCAGCACCAGCAGCGCGGGCCAGACCAGGTAGAACTTCTCCTCCACGCCCAGCGACCACGACGTCGGATAGGGCGTGTTGAAGTCGACGAGTTCGTTGCCGAAGACGAGGTAGTACGGCATGGCGTCGGCGAGCCTGCTGCTCTGGTAGGTCCCGCCGAGCAGGACCGCGACCGTGGTCAGCGCCAGCAACAGGAAGTACACCGGCATGATCCGGAAGACCCGGCGAAGGTAGAACCCGCGCAACGAGATCCGGCCGTCACGGTCTTCCTCGCGCAGGGCCAGCGTCGTGATGAGGAAGCCGGACAACACGAAGAACAATTGCACGGCGATCCAGCCTTGGAGGCGGTCGACGACCGGGCCCCCGTAGTGGAAGAAGACGACGGCCACGGCGGCGAGCGCGCGTACGCCGGTGAGGCCGGGGAACCACGACGAGGCCAGGTAGTCGGCGTGGCCGAGGGGCCGCCACCAGGAGCGGCGTGCAGGAGCGAACATGCCCCGAAGGTTCGTTCGCGGACGCTGAACCGAAGCTTAAGGAAGCTGAAGGCGTCTTCAGCTTCGCGCTTTCGCCAACGGCAGGCGGACGACGAGCCGGGCGCCGCCGTCGTGGTCGGCGACTTCGACGGTTCCACCGTGCGCCTCGGCGATCTCGGCGACGATCGCCAGCCCGAGGCCCGCGCCACCGTCGTCACGCGCACGTCCGTCGTCGAGACGCACGAAGCGATCGAACACCCGCTCACGGTCCGCGGCGGGAATGCCCGGCCCGTCGTCGGTGACCGCGACCACGGCGAATTCGTCCACAGTGGACACCCGAATCTCGACGCCCGTACGGGTATGACGTTGCGCGTTGTCCACCAGATTGCGCAGCAACCGCTCCAGCCTGCCGCGGTCGCCGAGGACCACCGGATCCCCGTCGATCTCCGCCCGGACACCCTGGCGCCCGGAGAGACAGGAATCGACCACTTCGGACAGTCGCACCGGCGTGGTCCGCTCCGGCCCAGCGTTGTCCAGCTTGCCGAGCAGCACGAGGTCACCGACGAGATCCTGCAGCCGGGTGATGTCGAGGAGCGCGTTGCGGCAGGCGTCGCGCCAGTCCAGCCGGTCCGGATGGGCGAGCAACACCTCGAGCTGGGTCCGCAGGGAGGCCAGCGGAGTGCGCAGTTCGTGCGACGCGTCCGAGGTGAAACGGCTCTGCCGGGTGACCGCCGTGTCCAGACGGGCGAGCATCGTGTTCATCGTTTCGGCGAGCTTCGCGATCTCGTCGGCACTGTCCGGGGCCGGGACCCGCCGGGAGAGGTCGTGCGCGCCGATCTCCGCGACCTCCGAGCGGATCGCCTCCACCGGCCGCAGCGAACGGCGTACCGCGAGCCACGCGACCGCCCCGATCAGCAGCGCGATCACCGGGACACCCGCCAGCAACGTCACGCGCACCGCGTCGAGCGCCGCCTGTCCGGACTCGTCGACCACGGCGGCGCCGTAGATCCGGTACTTGCTGTCGCCGCTCACGGTGGCCGCCACGTGCAGCCGGAGTCCGTTTCTTTCTGGATCTTCCCCGAGCGCACTCGCGCAGCCGACGGATTCCCGGCTGGCGAGGTCGACGTCGCCAGGCTTGAGGTTCTGGACACTGTCGCCGTACTCGAAGCCTCCGTCCGGGACGATCGCCCCGGAACGCAGGCCGGGGCAGGACGCGACCCGCTCGCCGTTCTGGGTGGTCACCTCGTAGATCGAAGCCCGCACGAGGAGCCGCAGATCGGCCGGGGCGGCGCCGGAGTTCAATACCTGGACGACCGCGGCCGCGCGCTCCCTCGCCACCTGCGCGGCGCCGTTGCCCAGCCGGTTCTGGGCATCGAGCACCAGCCACGCAGAAACGACCGCCAGAGCGATGATCGACGCCAGGAAAGCGGTCATCGCGACCCGGAACCGGGTCGACCGCGAGAACCTAGGCACTGGAGCCCACCACGTGATAGCCGGCGCCGCGCACGGTGCGGATGGTCTCCGCCCCGAACGGCAGATCGATCTTTCGCCGCAGCGCGCTCACGTGGACCTCGACGAGGTTCGCGGTCGCCGACGCGGCGAAATCCCAGAGGTTCTCCAGCAGTTCGGCCTTGGTGACCACCTCGCCCTGTCGTTTCATCAGATACGCCAGGAGAGCGAACTCCTTGGTGGTCAACGGGATCTCGGCAGTGCCACGACGGCAGACACGGCTCGCCTGGTCGAGTTCGAGGTCGCCGAGCCGGAGCGTGCCCGGCCGGGTCGCTCCCCCGCGCCGGATCAGCGCCCGGAGCCGGGAGAGCAGGACGCCGTAGGAGAACGGCTTCGGGAGGAAGTCGTCGGCGCCAGTGTCCAGCGCCTCGATCTCGTCGTCCTCGCCGTCCTTCGCGGTCAGCATGAGGATCGGGGTGGTGTCGCCTCGTTCGCGCAACCTCCGGCACACGCGGTACCCGTTCAGTCCGGGCAGCATGATGTCGAGGACCATCGCGGCGTACGGATGTTCGGCGGCGTACCAAAGCGCGTCGCGGCCGTTGTGCGCGACGTCCACGGCGTAGCCCTCGGCGCTCAACCCCGCGCGCAGCGATTCGGCCAGCCGTCGCTCGTCCTCCACGAGCAAGATCCTCATCCGCTCACGATCCCACACGGCCCCGCCATCTCCGGTCACCGCCCGCTGTCCGGGTGAAGGCTCGCCGCCGTCAGGACGTATTCCGGGAGCGATCCCACATTTTGGCTCACCCGGCCTTGTCACGGCCCGGCCGCCCCTTTACGGTCTCAATGGGAGCGCTCCCATAAATCGGATTCCGGTCGCAAGGAGGCGACGCATGAGATTCCGCAGAAAGGGTGTTTCGGCACCATCGGCCGTCGGCGCGGTACTCGCGATGGTGGCGGTGCCGGTGGTGCTGGGCTCGAGCGCCGAAGCGGCACCGGGCTGCAAGGTCGACTACACGATCACCAACCAATGGGACACCGGTTTCGGGGCCACCGTCACCGTCACCAACCTCGGTGACCCGATCAGCGGCGGCTGGACGCTGAGCTGGGACTTCCCCGGAAACCAGCAGGTGCAGCAGAGCTGGAACGGCAGCTTCGGCCAGCAGGGCACGCGAGTGACGGTCCGGGACGTGGGATGGAACGGTTCGCTCGGCACCGGCGCCGCCGTCTCACCCGGCTTCAACGGCAGCTACTCCGGCACCAACGGGAAACCCGCCGTCTTCACCTTGAACGGCACCACCTGCACCGGTTCCACCACGCCCACCACCACGACCACGACGACTCCCGGTCCTGGCGGCCCCAAGGCGGACAACCCCTACGCCGGCGCCGGGGTGTACGTGAACCCGGAATGGTCGGCGAAGGCCGCCGCCGAACCTGGCGGCGCGAGAATCGCGAACCAGCCGACCGGAGTCTGGCTCGACCGGATCGCCGCCATCGAGGGCACGAGCACGAGCCGCGGGCTGCGCGCCCATCTCGACGGAGCGCTTCAGCAGGCCGCCGGGAAACCGCTGGTCGTCCAGCTGGTGATCTACAACCTGCCCGGCCGTGACTGCGCCGCGCTCGCGTCGAACGGCGAGCTCAAGGCGGACGAACTCCCGCGCTACCAGGCCGAGTACATCGACCCGATCGCCACGATCCTCGCCGATCCGAAGTACGCGACGTTGCGGGTGGTGACCGTGATCGAGATCGACTCCCTGCCGAACCTCGTCACCAACGTGACACCACGGCCGACGGCCACGCCCCAATGCGACGTCATGAAGGCCAACGGGAACTACGTCGCCGGTGTCGGCTACGCGCTGGCGAAGTTCGGCGCGATCCCCAACGTCTACAACTACATCGACGCCGGGCACCACGGCTGGCTCGGTTGGGACGACAACCTCGGCCCGTCCGCCGCGCTCTTCGCACAGGCCGCGAAGAGTTCCGGCAGCACAGTGGCCAACGTGCACGGCTTCATCGCGAACACCGCGAACTACGGGGCGCTCAGGGAGCCGTACTTCACCGTGAACGACAGTGTCGGCGGCACTTCGGTGCGGACGTCGAAGTGGGTGGACTGGAACCGCTACGTCGACGAACTGTCCTACGCCCAGGCGTTCCGGCAGGAGGCGATCCGGGCGGGCTTCCCGGCGGACGTCGGCATGCTCATCGACACCTCGCGCAACGGCTGGGGCGGCACCGCGCGGCCGTCCGGTCCTGGACCGTCCACCACGGTCGACGCCTATGTGAACGGCGGCAGGACCGACCGCCGGATCCACCTCGGCAACTGGTGCAACCAGGCGGGCGCCGGGCTCGGCGAACGCCCCAAGGCCGCGCCGGAAGCCGGGATCGACGCCTACGTCTGGATCAAGCCGCCGGGTGAATCCGACGGCGCCAGCAAGGAGATCCCGAATACCGAGGGCAAGGGTTTCGACCGGATGTGCGATCCGACGTACACCGGTAACCCGCGGAACCAGAACAACATGTCCGGCGCCCTGCCCGACGCGCCGCTTTCCGGGCATTGGTTCTCCGCCCAGTTCCAGGAGCTGCTGAGGAACGCTTACCCGGCTCTATAGGTGGCCGGTCTCGTGAGTGGTAAGGACGGTTATTGAGGGGTAAGGCAAAGGTGGCGTGTTGCGAAAGCCACTTTCGCGACGTCAGCTGAAGTGGCCGGCCCAGGTGGTGGTGAAGGCCTCCTTGCCTACCCTGAAGGTAGGCAAGGAGGCCTTCACGTACCTCAGGCGAGGCTCAAGCCTCCGTATGTCCCAACAGCGGCCGGGGCACGAAACTCGCCTCGGGTTCGAGCATCGTGTCCAGCTCCAGCACGACGAGGTCGTTGCGCCCGGCCCGGACCACCGGCCGCGGCACGTACAGCGTCCTTTGTGGACCGCGCCGCCAGTAGCGGCCGAGCAGGAACCCGTTGATCCAGACCATTCCCTTGCCCCAGTGCCCGGTATCCAGGAAGAGGTCGGCTGGCTCGTCGAGATCGAATCCGCCCCGCACGGCCACCGGGCCGGACAACGGCCCCGCCGGGCGCTCGCCCGCGGAGACCCCGGGCAGGAGATCCGGCAGCGCGGGCACGTCGATGGGGATGACCTCCCAGCCCGTCAGGGGTTCACCGTGCAGGCGCACACCGCCGATGATCCCCTTGGCCTCACCGATCCGCTCCCCGTAGTTCACCCTTCCCAGGTCTTCCACCAGGACCAGGAGCTCACCGCGGGCCCGGGGCAACCGGATCGCGCGATCGTGGTGCTCGCGGAGGAGGGTGCCGAGGCGATCACCGTCGAAGAACACCGTCGCCCGGTCCCGCACCTCGTGGAAGGTGAGCACGCCCGGCTTCCCGGCGTCGACGGTCGTCCGCAGGAACGCCAGACGCGGAGCCGGGGTCAGTTCGTCGAAGGTGGGCAGGCTCTGGTGCTCCTGCGCGGTCCCCCAGCGGTGTGGCGAGTCGAGCAGCCACGCGGGGTCGCTCAGTGCCGCGACCGGCGTCGGCGCCGGCCGGGCCTCGGGCGGAACGCTGTCGGGAACCTTGTGGTAGCGCGCGATCACCTCGCGGAAGGCGTGGTACTTCGGCGTCGGGTCGCCCGCCTCGTCGAGCGGGGCGTCGTAGTCGTAGGAGGTGACCAATGGCTGGTAGACGCCCTTGTCGTTGGCCCCGCTGGTGAGTCCGAAGTTGGTGCCGCCGTGGAACATGTAGAGGTTGACCGAGGCACCGGCCGCGAGCAGCGCGTCGAGATCCGCCGCCGAGCCGTCGACCGAAGTGGTGTGGTGGTGCGCACCCCAATGGTCGAACCAGCCGTTCCAGAACTCGCTGCACATCAAGGGACCCGTCGGCTGATGTTCCCGCAGGGTCTTCAGCCGTGCCGTGCTCTGCGAGCCGAACGACGCCGTCCGGTGCAGCACCCCGTCGAGCCCGCCGTTCGCCAGCATCTCGTGGATCGGCTGGTCCACCGTGGTCAGCGGGACGGTGATCCCGGCGGCGCGGGTGTGGTCGGTCAGCGCGGACAGGTACCGCTTGTCGGAACCGAAAGCGCCGTATTCGTTCTCCACCTGCACGAGCAGCACCGGTCCGCCCCGGTCGATCTGGTGCGGCGCCACCACGCGGTACACGTCGTCCAGATAGCCGCGGACGGCGGCGAGGTAACGCGGTTCGAACTCACGGACGCGAAGTTCGGTGTCCCGTAGCAGCCAGGTCGGCAGGCCGCCGTTGTCCCACTCCGCGCAGATGTACGGCCCTGGCCGGACGATCGCGTACATCCCCGCCTCGGCGATGAGCCTGAGGAACCGGTCGAGGTCGAGGCCGCCGGTGACATCGAACTCTCCCTGCTCCGGCGAGTGCGCGTTCCAGGCGACGTAGGTCTCGATGGTGTTGAGACCCATTCGGCGGGCTTTGTCGATGCGATCGGCCCAGAGATCGGGGTGCACACGGAAGTAGTGCAGCGCCCCGGAAATGATCCGGAACGGTTTCCCGTCGAGCAGGAAGTCGGTCTCCCCGATGGCGAACTCAGGCATCCCGGACCACCTCCGCGGTCAGCCGGAACGCGGTCCAGGAAAGGGGTGGGAGGGTGACGGTGATGGTGGTTCCTTCCGGATCGTGCCCGGCGGTCGCGCCGGGCAACGGGACGGGCCGGATCGGCTCCGCGTCGGCGGAATTCGTGAGATGACGGTCGTGCCCGTCCGGGACCGCGACGGTCCAGGTCTCCGCGAGCGTCAGTCGGGCACCGCGGATACGCAACCGCGCGCCGGTCGCGGACGCGGTGGCGCGATTGGTCAGGAACACGGCACAGCGGCCGTCGTCGTCGAAGGTCGCCGCCGCGTCGACGACGTCCACGCGGCCACAAAGTCCTGTGTGGACGGTGTCACCCGTGACGGTGAGCCAGAGGCTGTTCCCCCCGGCGAGCGCCGAGGTGAGGCTGAACGGGTGGAACGTCGACTGCCGCCACGCCCGGCCACCGGGTTCGGTCCGGATCGGCGCGATGACGTTCACCAGCTGCGCCTGGTTGGCCATCGTGACGCGATCGACGTTGCGCAGCAGGGAACCGAGCAGGGAACCGACGACGACCGCGTCGGTGACCGTGTAGTCGTCTTCGATGATCCTGGGATGTTCACGCCAGCCTGCGTCGATCAGTTCTCGCTGCTCGACTTCGTTCCAGTGTCGCTGATCCCAGACGTTCCACTCGTCGACGCTGATGCCGATCTTCTTGTCCAGCCCGGCCTTCGCGAGGACGTCGTCGATGATCCCGCCGGTGGTCCGGATGTAGCCGTCCAGGGCGGCGGCGCTGGCGAGGTAACTCGCGAGGTCGCCATCGTGTTCCTGGTAGTAGGCGTGCAGTGAGAGGTGGTCGACGAGCCCCGCGGTGTGCTCCAGGACGGTGCGCTCCCATTCGCCGAACGTCGGCATCTCACTGTTCGAGCTCCCCGCGACCACGAGCTCGACGCCGGGGTCGATCATCCGCATGAGACGCGCGGTCTCAGCGGCCAGGCGGCCGTACTCGTCCGCGGTCTTGTGGCCGACCTGCCACGGTCCGTCCATCTCGTTGCCGAGGCACCACAGGCGGAAGCCGAACGGGCGGTCGGCACCGTTCGCGCGCCGCCGCTCGCTCAGTTCCGTTCCGCCAGGGTGGTTGCAGTACTCGAGGACGTCGGCGGCCTCCTGGACGCCACGGGTGCCGAGGTTGACCGCGTACATCACCTCGACGTCCGCGGCCTCCGCCCACGCCACGAACTCGTGCAGTCCGAAACGGTTCGACTCGACGCTGTGCCACGCGGGATCCAGCCGGACGGGGCGCCCTTCCACCGGCCCGACGCCGTCCTCCCAGCGGTACGCGGAAACGAAGTTCCCACCGGGATAGCGGACCACGGACGGACCCAGCTCGCGGACCAGCCCGAGGACGTCGCCACGGAAGCCCTGACCGTCCGAAGTGGAGTGTCCCGGTTCGAAGATCCCGGTGTGGACGGACCGGCCCATATGCTCGACGAACGAGCCGAACAGCCGCCGCGGCACCGGTCCGATCACGTCGGAAACGTCGGCTTCGATCTCGATGCCCACGCCTCACCCCACGCTGACGGTGAAGCCCTGCTGGTTGCCGTAGTCCACGATCGCCTGTTGCCAGGCGTTCAGTCCGGCGTCGAGCGAGGTGCCGCCGAGGTAGGCCTTGCCGACGGTGTCGCTGAACACGCTGTTGGCGTAGGTCTGGTACGGCAGGTAGCTCCAGCCCTTCGCGACGTTCTTCGACGCGTCGTTGAGTACCTGGTTGATCTTCTGGCCACCGAAGTAGGGATCGGCCTGGTCGAGGAAGGCGGGCGAGTTCAGGTCGGCCGTCGTCGCCGGGAAACCACCGCTGGCGATGAACGGCTTGACGCCGTTGCCGTGGTTGAGCCAGCGGACGAACGCCGCCGCCAGCGCCGGGTTGCCGCTCTGCTTCAGCACCGACTGCGTGCTGCCGCCGTTCTCCGCGGTGACCGGCTGCCCGTCGTAGGTCGGCATCGGCGCCACCGCCCATTTGCCCGCGCCGCCGGGGACCGAGGATTTGAAGTTGCCCGGCATCCAGGCGCCGGTGACCAGCGAGGCGATGGTGCCGTCACCGAGTGCGCGGAACCAGTCGTCGGACCACTCCTTGATCGGGGCGAGGAGTTTGCCTTCGACCAGCTGGTTCCAGGTGGCGGTCCACTTCTTGGTACCGGCGTCGGCCAGGTCGATCTTGACGTTCCGCCCGTCGGAGGTGAACGGCTTTCCGCCCGCCTGCCAGATCATGCTGGTGGCGAAGCCGGGGTCGCCGGTGTCGGAGGTGAGGTACTTGCCGGGATCGGCCGCGTGCAGCTTCTTGGCCGCGGCGACGTACTCGTCCCAGGTCTTCGGCACGGCGATGCCGTGGGCGTCGAAGACTTCTTTGTTGTAGAACAGTGCCATGGGGCCGGAGTCCTGCGGGAGGCCGTATAGGCCGTTATTCACCCGGACACTGGACCAGGTCGAGGGCGCGTAGTCCTTTTCGAAGGCCCCGAAGCCGTACTGATCGAGATTGGCCAGCGACTCGGTGAGCGCGAACTGCGGCAACGCGTAGTACTCGATCTGCGCGACGTCCGGCGCCCCGGAGCCTGCCTTGATGGCGTTCTGCAGCTTGGTGTACTGCTCCTTGTTGGTACCGGCGTTGACGTAGTTGACCTTGACGTTCGGGAACTCCTTCTCGAACGCGGCGACCTGGTCCTTCGCGGACGGCGTCCAGCTCCAGTACGTGATCGTGCCGCCCGCTTTGAGCGCGGCGTCGACCGAGTCCTGTGACCCGGCGGCCGGGCCGTCCGCGCCGGACGAGCAGCCGACGGCCAGTGCCGCGGCCAGCGTGACGGCGACGGCGGCCTTGACGCGTCTGTGGATTCGCGACATCGAATGTCCTTTCGGGACGGTGATCATTGCTTGACGCTGCCCGCGCTCAGGCCGGACTGCCAGTAGCGCTGCATGAGCAGGAAGGCGATGACGAGCGGGACGATGGTGAGCAGCGAACCGGTCAGCACCAGGTGGTACACCGGCTGGGCGCCTGCCCCGGAGGCCTGCGCGCTCCACTGGTTGAGCCCGACGGTGAGCGGATACCACTTCGGTTCACTGAGCATGATCAGCGGCAGGAAGTAGTTGTTCCAAGTGGACACCACGGTGAACAAGGCCACCGTGACGATCCCCGGTGCCAGCTGGCGCAGCGTCACGGTGAGGAAGATCCGGATCTCCCCGGCGCCGTCGATCCGCGCGGCCTCCAGCAGCTCGTCGGGGATCGCGTCGGAGGCGTACACCCAGATCAGGTACAGGCCGAACGGGCTGATGAGCGACGGGACGATGATCGCCAGCGGCGTGTTGGTGAGGCCGAGTTCGCTGAACATCAGGAAGGTCGGCACCGCGAGCGCCGTGCCGGGGACGGCGACCGCGCCGAGCACGACCGCGAACACCGCACGACGGCCGGGAAAGCGGTACTTCGCCAGGCCGTATCCCGCCGCGGTGGCGAGGACGGTCGCTCCCCCGGCGCCCGCCACGACGTAGAGCAGCGTGTTCCCCAGCCAGCGCAGGAAGATCCCGTTGTCGTAGGTGAAGGTCTCGCCGATGTTCTCGAACAACGCGAACGGCCCGCCGAACGCCAGGCCCGACGTGGTGAACAGGGCGGGCTGCGTCTTGGTCGCGTTGATCACCAGCCACACCAGCGGCACGAGCGTGTAGATCAGGTACAGCGCCATGACGGCGGTGAGGACGCGCGACTTCCGGGGCCTCGTCACCGAGAACGTCGCCATCACATCCCCTTCCGGGAGCCGCGCAACTGCACGACGTAGGCGATGACCGCGGTGATCACGCCCATCACGATCGCCACGGTGGCGGAGTAGTTGTACTGCTGCGCGCCGAAAGAAAGGTTGTAGGCGTACATGTTCGGCGTGTAGAAGGTGCCGATCACGTTGGGCGCCAGGGTGCGCATGATGTTCGGCTCGTTGAACAGCTGGAAACTGCCGATGATCGAGAAGATCGTGGCGATGACGATCGCCCCGCGCAACGCGGGTAGTTTCACACTCAGGATGGTGCGGAACGCGCCGGCGCCGTCGATCGCCGCGGCCTCGAACTGCTCCTTGGGGATCACCTTCAGCGCGGAGTAGAAGATGAGCATGTTGTACCCGGCGAACTCCCAGGTGACGACGTTGCCGATGGAAGCGAGCATCCAGTTGTCCGACAGCGGTTTCACCACATCGCGGCCGAGCAGGTGGTTCAGGTCGGCGGCCAGCCCGAAGTGGTCGCCGTAGAGGAATCCCCACATCAGCGCGGCGACCACGGCGGGCACGGCGTAGGGCAGGAAGATCACGACCCGGAAGAAACCGGCTGCGTGCAGCCGGGCGCTGTCGATCGCCAGCGCCGCGATCAGCGCGAGCACCAGCATGATCGGCACCTGCACGGCGAGGAACACCAGCACCCGCTGGAAGGCGTCCCAGAACTTCGGGTCGGCGAGCACCTGCGCGTAGTTGTCCACCCCGACGAACGTCGTGCCCCCGAAGAAAGCCTGTTCACGGAACAGACTCAGGACGAACGCGTAGCCGATCGGGGCCAGGAACGTCAGCGCGAACACCAGCATGAACGGGGCGACGAAGAGCCAGCCTCGCCAGTCGCGGCGGGCGCGGCGCGCGCTGGCCGCACGGCCGGGTGGCGCCGGCGTGGGCGCGACCGCTGTGGACGTCATCGTCCCTCCGGATTCTCCGAGCGAAAGGCGCGGCTCGCGAGATGTTTACGTCAACATCAGACCGGCGGAGGCTATCGTGTTGACGTGAACATGTCCAGGAGCGGCCGCGGGCCGTCGATGGCCGACGTCGCCAGGGAAGCCGGCGTGTCCGGCCAGACCGTCTCCCGGGTCGCGAACGGCAGGTCGAACGTCGACGGGGCGACGCGCGAACGCGTGCTCGCCGCCATGCGCCGAGTGGGCTACCGGCCGAACAGCGCCGCCCGCGCGCTGCGCAACGGCCGCTTCCGCAGTATCGGCGTGATCATCTCCGCGCTCTCGACGTTCGGCAACAGCCGGACCCTCGACGCCGTCGCGTCGGCGGCCGCCCGCGAAGGGTTCTCGATCATCCTCATGCCGGTGACCAGACCATCCCAAGGCGAGGTGTCGGGGGCCTTCAGCAGGTTGGACGAACAGGCCGTCGACGGCGTCATCATCCTGATCGAGCAACACGAACTGGACCAGAGCGAGATCGAACTGCCCCACGGGCTCCCGGTCGTCGTCATCGACGCGGGCGGGCGGCGCGACCATCCGGTGGTCGACTTCGACCAGGCCTCCGGTGCCACCGCCGCGACCAGGCATCTCCTCGACCTCGGCCACGAGACCGTCTGGCACGTGGCCGGACCGCCTGAGTCCTACGCGGCCGAACGCCGCCGGAAATCGTGGCAGGAGACGCTCGAAGACGCGGGACGGAAGGTACCGCCGCCGCTCACCGGCGACTGGTCGTCGCGGTCCGGGTACGACCACGGCGTCCGGCTGGCGGGCGATCCCGCGGTCACCGCCGTCTTCGTCGCCAACGACCAGATGGCGCTCGGGCTGCTGCGAGCGCTCCACGAGAAGGGCCGGTCCGTTCCGGGCGAGGTGAGCGTCGTCGGCTTCGACGACATGGACGAGGCCGCCCACTTCTGGCCACCGCTCACCACGGTCCGGCAGTCGTTCGACGAGGTCGGGAAGCGAGCCGTCGCGGCACTTCTGGCCGGGATGTCCGACGAGGGGGCGGCGGAGGCGATCAGCGTCCCTACCGAGCTCGTCGTCCGCTCCAGCACCGCCCCACCGGCTCGCGGACGAAGCTGAAGTCCCTTTCAGTTCCCGAGCGCACCGGCCGCCTTCTGCGCCGCACCGGTGATGTTGCGGACCATGCCGCCGAAGACGACACCGTGGAACGGCGCGATCCCCTTCCAGTACGCGTGTCCGGCCAGCCCGTGCGGCTCGAACACCGCGCGCTGCCGGTAGATCGTCCCACCGTCCTCATCGGACTCGACGCCGAGTTCGAGCCAGGCGCGTCCCGGCAGTTTCATCTCCGCCCGCAACCGCAGCAGCCGCGGCCGGTCGAGGTATTCGACACGCCACCAGTCCAGCGCCTCGCCGAGATGCAGCCGTCGCGGATCCCGCCGTCCGCGCCGCAACCCGACGCCGCCGGCGAGCCGGTCGGCCCAGCCGCGGACCGACCAGGCCAGCGGGAACGAATACCACCCGTGTTCCCCTCCGATGGACTCGATGACGTCCCACAGCGCCTCCGGCGAGGCGTCCGTCCGCTGCTCGCGCTTGTCCTCGTAGACGGTCCCGCCCGCCCAGTCCGGATCGCTCGGCAGCGGATCCGAGGGCGCCGCGTCGCCCGACGCGTCCGACCAGCGGGTCGGCACGTCGGCGTTACGGATCCGGGACAGCGCCAGTTCGACGGCGTGCTCGTAGTGGGTCAGCCCCGCCGCCGGGTCGGGGATGTGCTCGGCGATCGCGTGGTCGTGACAGACGACTTCGTGCACCAGCGACTCGATCAGCGGCACCGCGATCGCTTTCGGCACGGGCGTGACCAGATTGACCCATTGCGCGGACAGCCACGGGGTCAGCACCGGCACGGGTACGACGGCACGCCTCGGCAAGCCCGCCACGACGGCGTAACGCCGCATCATGTCCAAATAGGTCAGCACGTCGGGCCCGCCGATGTCGAACGCACCGTTCACCTCGGACGGCAGTTCCGCGGCGTGCACGAGGTAGTGCAGCACGTCCCGGATCGCGATCGGCTGGATGCGGTTGCGCACCCAGCGCGGCGTGACCATCGCCGGGAGCCGCTCCGTCAGGTAGCGCAGCATCTCGAAACTCGCCGAGCCGGAGCCGATGATCACCGCGGCCTGCAGGACGATCGCGGGCACCCCGGAGTCCAGCAGGACCCGGCCCACTTCGGCGCGCGACGCCAGGTGCGGCGACAACTCCTCGTCGTCCGGCACGATGCCACCCAGGTACACCAACCGCCGCGCACCCGCAGCCTTCGCCGCCTCGGCGACCGTCTTCGCTCCTTCCCGGTCGACGTCGACGAAGTCCTTGCGCGCCAACGAATGCACGAGATAGTAGACGACCTCGCAGCCGGTCAGCGCCGTCTCGATCGAGGACGGATCCGTGACGTCTCCGCGTTCGACCTCGACACGGTCACGCCACGGCTCCTCGGCGACCTTCTCCGGCGAGCGGGCCACCACGCGGACCTCGTGACCCGCTTCGAGCAGTTGCGGCACCAACCGTCCGCCGACATAGCCCGTCGCTCCGAGCACCACACATCGCATGCTCCCGAGTGTTCACCGTGTCAGTCGGCCGCGCACTTCGACGGTCGCGGCGATGCTGTTCCGGAGGAACCGGGCGACCGTCCGCCGCTCGTCCTCCCCCATCTCCCGCCACGCTTCGGCGTAGCGCTCACCCAGGGGCAGGAAGAACTCGGCGCCGATCTCCCGCGCCTTCTCGTGCATCCGCAACTCGACCTTGCGCCGGTCGGTCGCGCTCCGATCCCGGTAGAGATGCCCGGCCCGCTCCAGCCGGTCGAGCACCGACGTCGTCGCCGACGCGCTCAGGTGCAAGGCGCTCGCGAGCGTGCTCGGACTCATCGGGGTCCCCATCCTGGCGGCGTCCATGATCACCGCGAGCGCGTTGAGGTCGGTCCGGTGCAGGCCGTGTGCCTCACCGAACATCTCAGCGAACCGGTCCGACTCGACGGTCAACTGCCGCAGAAGGAGAACGAGCAGGTCGTCCGTGACCTGTTCGGCGTCCTCAGCCATGTCGGGAAGCCCCCCTCACCTTGCCCCGTCCGGGTGACCACTCTACTATTTCGGTGGTCGAACTATTCACTCGTCGAAGTAGCATTGCCACGGGAGCCATCCGTCCATGATCTCGGAAGTCGAACGCCCCACCCACACGCGGTCACGTCTGCGGTGGCTGCTCCCAGCCCTGGTCGCGGTCGCCTGGCTGATCTTCGGCGGCTTCAGCGGCCCGTACGCGGGCAAGCTCAGCCTGGTCACGGAGAACGACAGCAGCAGTTTCCTGCCTGCGTCGGCCGAAGCGACCGAAGTGGGCGAGCTCCAGAAGCAGTTCTCCAGCGCCGCCTTCATCCCGGCGATCGTCGTCGCCGAGCGGCCGGCGGGCCTGACCGAGGCTGACAAGCGGTTCCTCGCCGACCGGACGGCGAATGCGCGGCTCGTCCCGGCGCCGGAGAGCAACGCGGGCGCGCAGGTGGTCGTGCTCCTCGACGCCAAGAGTGATCCCGGCGACGGCGTCGAGGCACTGCGAGACGCGCTCGCCCGTGACACCCCGGACGGATTGAAAGTGCTCGTGACCGGGCCCGCCGCGCAGGTCGCCGATCTCAAGGAGGCGTTCGGCGGGATCGACGGGCTGCTGCTCCTGGTCGCGGGCGCGGTGGTCGCGGTCATCCTGATCATCGTCTACCGGAGCCCGCTCCTTCCCCTGCTCGTCCTGCTGTCGGCGGTGTTCGCGCTGGGCACGGCGAGTCTCGCGGTGTACCTGCTCGCGGACCACGACGTGCTGGCGCTGAACGGGCAGAGCCAGGGAATCCTGTTCATCCTCGTCTTCGGCGCCGCCACCGACTACGCGCTCCTGATGATCTCGCGCTATCGCGAAGAACTCCGGGCGGCCGACGACGCCCGCACCGCGCTCCGCACGGCATGGCGCTCGACCATCGAGCCGATCGCCGCATCCGCCGGGACCGTGATCCTCGGCGTGCTGTGCCTGCTGTTCAGCGATCTGAACTCCAACAAGGGACTCGGCCCGGTCGCCGCCATCGGCATCGGCGCCGCCTTCCTCACGACCATCACGTTCCTGCCCGCCGTCCTGGCCTTGTGCGGGCGCAACGCCTTCTGGCCATTCCGCCCGGCGGTGGGCCCGCCACGCGACGAGACCGGCGGTCTCTGGGGCCGCGTGTCGGTCTGGGTCGCCCGCGCGCCGCGCACGATCTGGATCGTCACGACCGTCGTCCTGCTCGCGGGCGGCGCGTTCCTCCCCCAGCTCAAGGCTTCCGGCACCGCGCAGTCCGACGTCTTCCTCACGCCGGTCGATTCCGTCGCTGGGCAGGAGGTCCTCTCGCGCTACTTCCCCGGCGGTTCCGGCTCTCCCACGGTGATCATCACCCCCGCCGGGCAGGCTCAGACTGTCACCGCGCTGGCCCGTGTCCCTGGCGTCTCGGACGTCCGCCAAAGCGCCGAATCCGGCGGGCTCACGAAGATCGACGCCGTACTCGCCGATCCCCCGGACTCCGACGCGGCCGTCGCGACGGTGCAACGGATCCGCGACGCCGTGCACACCGTCGACGGCACCAAGGTCGGCGGACCCACGGCCACCCTGCTCGACACCAGGGAGACCTCGGAGCACGACCGGTTGGTGATCATCCCGATCGTCCTGGTCGTGATCTTCCTCGTGCTCGCGCTGCTGCTGCGGTCACTGCTGGCGCCGCTGTTGCTGATCGGCACGGTGGTGCTGTCCTTCGCCGCGACGATGGGAATCTCGGCACTGGTGTTCAACCACGTCTTCGACTTCCCCGGTGCCGACCCGGTCGTCCCGCTGTTCGGCTTCGTCTTCCTTGTCGCGCTGGGGATCGACTACAACATCTTCCTGATGACCAGGGTCCGCGAAGAGGCGGGCAGGATCGGTACACGGGACGGGACACTGCGCGGCCTGCGCGTCACCGGCGGCGTGATCACGTCCGCGGGTGTCGTACTCGCCGCGACCTTCGCCGCCCTCGCCGTCCTGCCCATCCTCTTCCTGGCACAGCTGGCTTTCATCGTCGCGTTCGGCGTCCTGCTCGATACGCTCCTGGTGCGGTCGCTGCTGGTACCGGCTCTGGCGGTGGACGTCGGACGGAAGATCTGGTGGCCGTCGAAACTGGCGAGGACCGGCCGGGAATGAACGCCGCGATCGCCAACGCGACGAGCACGGTCGCCGAGCCGAGTCCCATGATCAGCCGGAAACCACCCTGGGACGGGACCTGCAGCGGTCCGAAGGGACGGTCAGCAGTGCCAAGATGACGCCCGCGACGGCGCTGGAGATCGAAGTCCCGATCGTGCGCATCGCACCGTAGGCGAGCCCGATGCCGGCGCCGATCGTGGCGGACACCAGCACGAGATGCCACACGCTCGCCATCAGGACGGTGCCGAGGCCGTAACCAGCGGCGACGACGAGCGCGCCGAGCATCAGCGTCACCTTGGGGCCGCGGGCTTTCGTGATCCGCGCGGACAGTGGAGCGGTCAGCATCACACCACGCCGGACGGCCGCGGGGAGCTGGAGGATCTGCGGCAGCACCAGCGACTGCGCGAACATGGCGAACGCGAACACGATCGGCGTCAGGTTCGTCAGCAGGACCTGACGCCGGACGGTCGTCCGCAGATCCCAACCGCCCCACAGCAGCAGGACGAGCGCGGCGGCCGCGAACAGACCCAGCGTCCGCCCGCTCGCCCAGCCCGACCGTGGGAACCGGGACGCCGCGGATCAGCTGGCCGAGCTCACCGAGGAGTAGCGTCCCGCATCGCCGTGATCAGCACCGGAAGCGCGGCCAAGAGCGCGAGGCCGCGCATGAAACCCGCGACGGCATAGGGAACGCGAAGCCCGAACCTGTGCGCGAGCAGCCCGCCGGTCAACGCGCCGAGCGGCATCAGTCCCCAGCCGAGCAGCCGGTAGACGCTGTTGACACGGCCGAGCAAGTGCGACGGCACCTCCCGCTGGCGGACGGTGACGGTGACGACGTTCCAGATCGTCGTCACGAATCCGCTGACCGCCAAGAGACCACCGAGCACAGCGACGTGAGGGCTGAACCCCATGCCGATGAAAACGACGGCGTTCACGGCGAGCGAGACAAGGAGTGCACGGAGTTCGCCGAGCCGGGCGGTCAGCCGCGTGATCACGAGTCCGCCCACGACGCCTCCGAGTGCTGCCCCGGCGAGCAGCAGACCGAACACTCCCGCGTCGAGATGCAGTACGTCGGTCACGAACAGGACGAGAGTCGCGTTCCCGAGCTGACCGCAGAAGGTGTTGATGCCCAACAGCAACGCAAGAGCACGAAGCAGGCGGTGCCTCATCAGCCACCGGACTCCATCGAAGACCTTCACGCTTTCCGTCTGGCCAACTCGTCTGGGCAGCTTCGCCAGGAGTACCGTGGCGAGGACGAGCGACGCGGCGTCGACGGCGAACGGCAACGTCCAGGCGAGTGCGAAGAACAGGCCCCCGAGAGGCGGGCCCAGGAACTGCCTGCCAACGACCGTCGCAACCTGCTGTCTGCCGTTCGCCTGATGCAGCAAGCCTTTCGGGACGAGATCCGGAACCGCCGTTTGCGCCGCGTTGTCGTAGAAGACGTCGCACGCCCCCAGGGCGAACGCGAGTAGGACGAGCACGGGCACGGTGATGGCTCCTGCCGCGACGAGCGCCGTGAGGACGCCGACGGTCAGGGCTTGGAGCGCCTGCGTTCGCCACATGAGGGTTGTTCGGTCGACCCTGTCGACGACGGAGCCGGCGGTAAGCGATAGCAGAAGCCACGGCAGATACGTCGCGGCGGAGACCAGGGCGACGTCTCTGGCGTCATGGCTCACCGTCACCGCCAGCAGAGGCAGCGCCGCCGTGAAGACGCCGTTGCCAAGGCTGTCGATCCCGGTGGCCCACCACAGCCGTCTGTAGGCGCGGGGCAGGTCGGGCATGGTCGGATCGTGGCGAGGTCCGGTGTTCCGGAGACACCATTTAGCTCGGGCCTACATACTCGGGCGATGCCGATGACCATCGAGCTGGGCGTCGCCGAACTGGCCGCGACCCGGCTCGCGATCTCGCCGCTGTCCGAGACCGTGGCGTGCCTGCTGCAGATCGCCGGCCTCGACCGGAATCCGGTCAATCTGCCCTGGCTGCGGTGGGCACGGGAGGAACTCGATCGCGAACCGCTCGATCTTTCCTGGACCTGGCCGCTGCTCGTCAACGGCAAGCTCAGCTGGCCGGAGTTCCTCGTCCCTGCTCCGCAGGGCTCGGGAGCTTCCCTCGAAAGCGACCTCGACGCGGTGCGGCGAACCCCCGAAGCCCGGGTGAGGGCCAGTCTCGACCGGGTCTTCGGCGCGAGACTTCCCGGCACCGCCGCGGCACTGGCCGACGACCCCGGATCCGGTCTGCGGGAGATCGCCGACGAACTGCGCGAAGCCCACGACCGCCTCGTCGCGCCGCACTGGCCGCGGATGCGGGCGGTGCTGGACGCCGACGTCGGGTTCCGCGCGCGGCAACTGGCCGCGGGCGGTGCCGAGCGGTTGTTCGCGGATCTGCATCCGGATCTGCGCTGGTGCGCCGACCGGGTGACGCTCGCCGGCGAGCGCTGGCGGAATCGGCACAGTGTCGTCACACGAGGACCTGGCGGTCTCGTGCTGATGCCGGTCGTCCTCGGGTCGCCGTATGTCCTGATCAAGAAGAACACCTCGACCCAGACCACGATCCGCTACCCGGCGCGAGGAACCGGCGCGCTGTGGGCGACCGGGACTCGATCACCCGGGCCCGGCACTGTGCGGCTCCTTGGCCGGATGCGAGCCACTCTCCTGACGGCGCTGTCCTCCCCCGCGACCACGACCGACCTCGCGCGCGCCTTGGGTGTGACGCCGAGTGCCGTCTCCCAGCACCTCAAGGTCCTGCGGGACAGCGGACTCGTCGCTCGCGAACGCTCCGGCCGTAGCGTCCTCTATCTGACGACGCCGCTCGGCGAACGCTTGCTCTGACGGTCAGAGGTCGATCAGCTTGACGGTCACTTTCGCCACATCACCCTCCTCGATCCCTTCGGCCTTACGGACCGCTTTCTTGAGCGGCAACACATAGGCACCCTGTTTGGAGTCCGGGAAGATCGACGTCTTCCATTTGCTGCCGCCGATACCGACCTCGACACGGACCGCACCGAACCCGCGGCGCGGTCCGTCGGTGATCTCGCGGATCTCCTCGGAGATGTCCTGGGGCAGGCTGACGAAGGTCCAGGTCTCCCCGCGGCGGGCGTCCCAGACCCAGAGCTCGGCATCGAACACGACGATCATCGGTGGAGCGTCGCACACGGGACCGACAGTTCCGCGCGGCCCGATTCCCTGCCGGCCCTGACCTCGCCTCGATGCCGCGGTGGAGCCGCTACCGTGGCCGAGTGGACTTCGTCGTGATCTTCGGACCGCCCGCCGTCGGCAAGATGACCGTCGGCGAGGAGTTGTGCAAGCTCACCGGGTTCAAGCTGTTCCACAACCACATGGCCATCGAGCCGGTGCTGGGCATCTTCCCGTTCGGCTCGCCGCCGTTCGGCAAGCTCGTCAACGAGTTCCGCCGCCGCGTCATCGAGGAGGCGGCCGACGCCGCGCTACCCGGCCTCGTCTACACCTACGTGTGGGGTCTCGAACTCCTCGAGGACACCGAACTCATCGGCTCATACGTCGACATCGTCCGGTCGCGGGGCGGCCAGACGCGGTTCGTCGAGCTGTATGCGGATCTCGACGAACGACTCGAGCGGAACACCACCGAGCTCCGCCTCGACCGCAAGCCCAGCAAGCGCGACCTCGACTTCTCCCGCGCCAATCTGCTCGAATTCGACCGCGATTACGTGATGAACACGGACGGATCGCGGCGCACCTACGCCCAGGACTTGATCGAGCGGCACGATCACGTGCGCATCGACAACACCCGCTTGACCCCGGCGGAGACCGCGGCCCTAATTCTCCGAAGGATGCCGCAGTGACCGGGTCGTCGTCGCGCCGAGCACACGCGAAGCCATCCATGCCAGGGCGTCGGCCGTGCGCGCCGGGGTATCCGAAGGCTGCATGATGTGACTCAGCACGGTCCGGACCACGACGTCGATCGCCACGTCCAGCTGCGCGGCATCCAGCGGCGGGCCGTAGGCGCGGACACGGCCACGCAGCATGACGGTCGCTTCGCTCAGCAGACTCCCGGCCCGCACCGTCAACAGCGGCAGCAACTCGGTGTCGGCGCCGTGCGTGGCCGAGACGATGGCGCGCAGCAGGAGATTGTCGTCGGCGAGTTCGAGGACACCGCGGACGGCGTCGTGGATCGCCTCGACGAGGTCTTCGGGATGCCGTTCGAAGGCGTCCCGGACCACCGCGAGGAACCGGGCGAGTTCGTGCGAGATCATCGCTTCGGCGAGCTGGGTCTTCGAGCCGAGTTCGTTGTAGACGGTCTGGCGGCTGACACCGACGATCTCCGCGAGCTTGCTCATCGTCACCGAGGACCAGCCGGAGCGTACGGTCAGCTCGATCGCCGACGCGACGATCGGTTGACGGTACGGACCCCCCGTGACCGGCGCCTCACTCATGATCGTCATTCTAGGCCGCCGTGCCCGCCGCGAACGCCAGCGCCTCCGGCCACGGCGCCCGCCCGGCGATATGGCGACGGTACTTCATGATCTCGCGCGGGCGGTCGACGGTCAGCGCCCCGACGATCCGGTCCCCGCGCCGGTACAGCGCGGTGAAACCACCGGACTCCGGGACGGCGGTCACCACCTCGTCCGCCCGCGGGGTGCCGACGAACTGGATCCGGTGGTCGTACCAGTCCGACCAGAAGTACGGCACCGGCGACAGCACCTTCGCCGCTTCCGGCGCGAGCGCGTGACGAGCGGCCGCGGCACCTTGCTCCGCGGCGTTCGTCCAGTGCTCCAGCCGCATCAGCTCACCGTCGAACAACGGGTTCGCGGCATGTGCGACATCGCCGGCGGCGTACACGCCGGGCACCCCGGTCGCGAGCGTGGCGTCGCACACCACGCCGCCGTCTCGCTCGTGCAAGGGCACCCCGCTTCCGGCCAGCCAACCGGTGGCCGGGATGACGCCGATGCCGGCGACCACCAGATCCGCGGGCAGCACCTCGCCGGTCGAAAGCCGGACACCGGTCACCACACCGCCGTCGGACTCCAGGCCGGTGACCGTGGTGGACAACCGCAGTTCAGTGCCCGCCTCCCGGTGCAGCGAGGCGCACACCGCACCGGCCTCGGCGCCGACGGACCGGGTGAGCGGGACGTCGAGCGTCTCGACGATCGTCGACGGCAGCCCGCGCTTCCGTGCCGCGGCGGCGACCTCCGAGCCGATGAAACCCGCGCCGATCACGACCGTGCGCGCCCCGTCGTCGAGCGCCGCACGGACCGCCAGCGCGTCCTCGGCGGTCCTCAACGTGTGGACCCCGGCGAGCCCCTCGCTTCCGGGCAGCCGCCGCGCGGTGGCGCCGGTCGCGATCACCAGCGCCTCGTAGGGAACGGTCGTCCCCGCCACCGACACCTCGCGGGCGGTGGTGTCGAGCCCGTCCGCGGGGGCGCCGAGCATCAGCTCGACGCCGAACTCGTCGCGCAATGTGTCCTCGCCGTGGAACGGCTCGACCTTGCCGGGTCCTTCCGCGTCGAGGAACGACTTCGACAGCGGGAGCCGATCGTACGGCGGGTGGTCCTCCGCGCCGATCAGCACGATCCGCCCTCGATATCCGTCCCGGCGAGCCGCCTCCACCGCGCGCAACCCGGCCAGCGACGCTCCCACGACAACCAGTGTCATGATCAGTCCCGCAGCTTCAGCGCGAGGACCGGGCAGGCGTCGACAGCGGCCGACAGGTCCTGGCGGTGTTCTTCACCGGGTCGCTCGTCGAGCACCACGACCGTGCCGTCGTCACCCACCTCGAAGAAGTCGGGCGCCATCGCCTCGCACATGCCCAGCCCGTCGCATTTCGCGCGATCCGCCTCGATCTTCATCATGCTCCGACCCTCCCCGGTGCGACGAAATCGACCTTCTCCCGCACCCCGCAGTCCGGGCAGCACCACGAATCCGGGATCGCCGACCACGGGGTCCCGGCGGGGAAGCCCTCCCGCGGGTCGCCGAGTTTCTCGTCGTACACGTAACCGCAGCCGGGGCACATCCCGCCCTCGGTCGCGTCGCCGTGCGTGTCGGCGACGTGCCGCGACGGCGCGGTGACACGCGTTCCGTAGCGCGCCAGCACCTTGGCCCGCTTCGACGGCTGGATGTTGGCGCGGGAGATGTCGCCGTCGAAATGCGCGAGCACCCGCGGATCCATCACGCGCCGCCACACCGGCGGGATCAGCGCCAGCACGATCATCCCGGCGTAGCCCGTCGGGAGCACCGGCGATTCCGCGAAATCACGCAGCGTCTGGTAGCGGCGGGTCGGGTTGGCGTGGTGATCGCTGTGCCGCTGCAGGTGGTAGAGCAGCACGTTGGTGGCGATGTTGTTGGAGTTCCAGCTGTGGCTGGGGTCCACGCGTTCGTACCGGCGGCGGTTCGGCGGGCCGACCATCTGCCGCCGCATGCCGTAGTGCTCCATGTAGTTCACGACCTCCAGCAACGAGAACCCGATCACCGCCTGGATCACCAGGTACGGCAGGATCCCCGGCCCCAGCCACACGGTCATCGCCGCCCACAGCACCGCCGACATCAGCCAGGCGTTGAGCACGTCGTTGCCGATCCGGAACGGATGCCGGTCACGCCGGGCGTAGCGCTTGCGCTCCAGCCCCCACGCGGATTTCAGCGAGCCGAACACGGTGCGCGGCCAGAACCGGTAGAAGCTCTCCCCCACCCGGCTGCTGGCCGGGTCCTCGGGAGTGGCCACCCGGACGTGGTGGCCGCGGTTGTGCTCGATGTAGAAGTGGCCGTAGAAGCTCTGCGCCAGCGCGATCTTCGACAGCCAGCGCTCGTGGCTCTCCTTCTTGTGCCCGAGTTCGTGCGCGGTGTTGATGCCGATCCCACCGATGCAGCCGATCGAGATCGCCAGGCCGACCTTGTCCAAGACGGACAGGTCACCGCGGGCGATCAGCCAGAACGCGACCACGAAACCCGCGTACTGGATGGGCAGGAACGCGAAGGTGATCCACCGGTAGTAGCGATCCCGCTCCAGCCGTTCGATCACGTCGTCGGGTGGATTGCTGCGGTCCAGCCCGGTCACCAGGTCGATCAGCGGCACGATCGCCAAGATCACGATCGGCCCGATCCAGAACCACACTCCCCAGCCGGTGGCCGCGTGCAGCCCGATGGCCAGGAACGCGAGCGAAGGCACCACCAGGCCGATCAGCCACAGATATCGCTTGCCGTCGGTCCAGCGTTCGGTCGAGCCCGCCGGGATCGTGCCCGTCATCTCGCTCATCGCACCCTCCTCCATTGGCTGGGTTTACAAAACTGTAAGTGATGTACACCCAGTTTGACAAGAGGCAACCTTTTGTAAACCCAGCATTGCTTCATTCGGTGAGAACCTGGCGATATCTTGTATTCGTAAGGAAACTTACTTAACTTGTGACGACACGCCGCGACCCACTTCGTCCGCCCCGAAGGAGCGCGAATGCCCCGATCACCTCGCCGAATCCGACCCGCCGCCGTGGCCACCGTCGCCGCCGCCCTGCTGGTCCTGCCGGCCACCACCGCCACCGCGACCACGACGGCGAACAGCCCGTGGCCGGGCGGCTCGGCCGTCACGAACGCCGACGGTTCGAATGTCCTCGGCGGCAACATGAGCGGCCTGTCGTTCGGCGGCCCGGACGTCCTCTGGGCGGTCAAGAACGGCCCCGGCACGCTGTACCGCCTCGTGCGCAATGGCTCGAAGTGGCAGCCGGACACGGCCAACGGCTGGTCGTCGGGCAAGCAGCTGCGCTATCGCAGCGGCGAGGGCGACCCCGACGCCGAAGCCGTCGTGGCCACCCCGGACGGCGTGGTCGCGGCCACCGAACGCGACGGCGACAACAGCAAGACGAGCGCGCTCAAGGTGCTCCGGTACGACGTCTCCGGCACGGCCAAGACCCTCACCGCCAAGGCCGAATGGGATCTGACAGCGGACCTGCCGAAGGTATCGGCCAACGACGGCCTCGAAGCCGTCTCGTGGATCCCGGACAGCGCCCTCACCGCCAAGGGGTTCGTGGACCAACGCACGAAGGCGGCCTACAACCCGAGCAGCTACCCCGGCCACGGGACCGGTCTCTACCTCGTCGGCCTCGAGAGCAACGGGATGATCTACGCCTACGCGCTCGACCAAGCGGGCGGGAAGTACACCAGGGTCGCGAGTTTCGCGAGCGGGCTCGACTCGATCATGGAACTCGAGTACGAGGCTTCCACCGGCAAGCTGTGGGCGGTCTGCGACGACACCTGCGGCGGTGACTCGGCGACGCTCGCGGTGGACGCGCGGGGCGCGTTCGCCGTCACGGCCACGCACGACCGGCCGAGCGGGATGCCGGACTACAACAACGAAGGCTTCGCGATCTCGGCCACGTGTGCCTCCGGGACCAAGCAGGTGGTCTGGGCCGACGACGGGAACGACGGCGGCCACGCGCTCCGCGCCGGCACCCTCTCCTGCGGCTGAACCGGTACTCCATTCCGGCGCGAATCCGCGCCGGAATGGAATGCACCGATTCCGGCCTTTCTTGCATCCCGCTCGTGAACTAGTTTGTCGGAATGAAATTCGCCTCTCTCGCGATTCTTCCCGCACTGGCCGCTCCCCTGCTTCTGCCGTCCGCGGCGCTCGCCGGTGACGGCTGGGAATCCATCGGCGCCGGGATGACCTCGGGCGCCAGCGGCATCGCCGTCCTCGACCGGGACGACGACCGGATCGACGCGCTTGTCCTACGGGACAACAAGAAGCCCGGCGAGAACCGGGCGGTCCGGGTCCGGCTCGATCACGGCAAGGTGTCCAAGGTGGACTCGATCGACTGGCCCGGCGAACTCCCGGTCGATCTGGAAGCGGCCGAAGCGGTGCCGGGAAAGACCGGCGAATTCATCGCGCTGGCCAGCGGCGGCAAGGGCTTTCACTTCAAACTGAAGGACCAGCGGCTGAAAGTGCTCGGTACTTTCCAGGTGCCGAAAGGTGACCCGGAAGACAATTACGAGGGTTTCGCGCTGAAAAAGATGAATGATCGATTGTTCGCGGTCTGGGCGGACCGCGGCCAGGACGCCCGCCCGGCCACGCTCTACACCGCGGAGTTCTCGGTCTCGAAGCTGTCCTTCAAGAAGCCGAAGTCGATCCCGTTCCGGGTCCCGTACCCGGCCACGGACGTCCGTCACACCTCGGACGTCGAGATCACCGCGGACGACCGCGTCCTGGTCTCGGCCGCCTCGGACCCCGGTGACGAAGGCCCGTTCGACTCGGCCGTGTACGCGGCGGGGGTGCTTCGCTCCGACGGTTCGATCGCCCTCTCCCCCGTTCCGGTGAGGATCGGCGACTTCCCCGGCCACAAGATCGAGGCCATGACCTGTCTTTCACGCTCGTGCGGCAGCCTGCTCTACGGGACCGACGACGAGGCCGCGGGCGGTAGGCTCCGGATCGCGACCAGGAACAACCCGGAGGCCCAGTGATCAGCGACGACCTGCGCGAGCGCCGCCACAAGATCATCGAAGAGCACATGGATACCGAGGTGGCCCACGAGTTCGACCGCACGCTGGGCACCTTCAACGGCCATCCGCACTACGAGATCATGGCGACCGGCCAGATCTTCGACGGCGACGAAGAGGTCATGGCGTACTACCGCATGACCCGCACGGCCTTCCCGGACCAGCGGCACGACAACGTCCGGTACCACTTCGCCGACGAGTCGGTCATCGTCGAATTCGACCTGCTCGGCACCAACCTCGGCGAGTTCTACGGCCGCCCGCCCACCGGCAAGGCGTTCCGGGTGCCGATCATCGCGGTGTTCTTCTTCGACGAGGATCGGATCACGAACGAGCGCATCTACTTCGACGCCGCCAGCCTGATCACCCAGGCCGGGCACGCCGAACTCCTGACCCTCCTGGCGTCCGGCGACGGTGCGCGGCGCCCGCCCCATGGACCCGGCCGAGAGCGTCGACCACCGAAACCCGAACTCGCCTGAGGAACAGCGCAAGAGCGTCGAGCAAGGCGACGAAGAGCGGGAAGGTTCCTCGGACGAACGCCTGGACGGCCGCGACTCATGACCGCGCACGGCATCCGCACCCTACGGCGTCCGCCGCGAGTGGCCGCGCTGGCGGTCGGCGCGGTCTTCCTCGTGGTCGGCGTACTCGGCTTCGTCCCGGGCATCACCACCGGCTATGCCGAGCGCGAATTCGCCGGGCATCAGTCCGGCGCCCGCTTGTTCGGCGTCTTCGCCGTGTCGATCCTGCACAACGTGGTGCATCTGCTGTTCGGCGTGGTGGGCGTGCTCGCCGCTCGCAACCGCGCCGCTTCCCGGGTCTTCCTGATGGTCGGCGGCGGGATCTATCTGCTGCTGTGGATCATCGGCCTGGCGATCCCGCAGAGCAGCCCGGGGAACTTCCTGCCGTTCAACGTCGCCGACAACTGGCTGCATCTCGGCCTCGGCGTCGGCATGATCGCGCTGGGTGTCCTCACCACCGCGCTCGAACGCAAGGCCGGCGACTACCCGGAACCGGATCTGCAGCGCCAGTGAAAACGTCCGGGCCCGCCGCGGAAGCGACGGGCCCGGACGCTCGGTCGGCTGGCTTCAGACCAGGTCGTACCGGTCGAGGTTCATGACCTTGTCCCACGCGGACACGAAGTCACGGACGAACTTCTCCTTCGCGTCGTCGCTGGCGTAGACCTCCGCCACCGCGCGAAGCTCGGAGTTGGACCCGAACACCAGGTCGGCACGGGTACCGGTCCACTTGACCTCGCCGGTCGCGGAGTCGCGGCCTTCGAAGGTCTCCGCGTCCTCCGACGTGGCGGTCCACTGGACTCCCATGTCGAGCAGGTTCACGAAGAAGTCGTTGGTCAGCGACCCCGGCTTCTCGGTGAACACGCCGTGCTTGGACTGCTGGGCGTTGGCGCCGAGGACACGCAGACCGCCGACGAGGACGGTCATCTCGGGCGCGCTCAGGTTCAGCAGGTTCGCGCGGTCGAGGAGCAGGTACTCCGTCGGGAGACGGTGGCCCTTGCCGCGGTAGTTGCGGAACCCGTCGACGGTCGGCTCCAGCGGGGCGAACGACTCGGCGTCGGTCTGCTCCTCCGTCGCGTCGGTGCGGCCCGGGGTGAACGGCACGGTGATCTCGTGGCCGCCGTCCTTCGCGGCCCGCTCGACGGCGGCGACGCCGCCCAGCACGATCAGGTCGGCGAGCGAGACCTTCTTGCCGCCGGTCTGGGCGCTGTTGAACGCCTCCTGGACACCCTCGAGGGTCCGCAACACCTGGGACAGCGTCTGCGGGTCGTTGACCTCCCAGTCTCGCTGCGGCTCGAGGCGGATGCGGGCACCGTTCGCGCCACCGCGCTTGTCGCTGCCCCGGAACGTCGAGGCCGACGCCCAAGCGGTGGAGACCAGCTGCGAGACCGACAGGCCCGAAGCGAGCAGCTTCTCCTTGAGGGAGGCGATGTCCGCGTCGTCGATCAGCTCGTGGTCGACGGCGGGCACCGGGTCCTGCCAGATCAGCGTCTCCTGCGGCACCAGCGGGCCGAGGTAACGCTGGATCGGGCCCATGTCACGGTGGGTCAGCTTGAACCAGGCACGGGCGAAGGCGTCCGCGAACTGGTCCGGGTTCTCGTAGAACCGGCGCGAGATCTGCTCGTAGACCGGGTCGAAACGCAGCGCCAGGTCGGTGGTGAGCATGCCGGGCGCGCGGTTGAGCTTGCCATCCTCGGGGTCCGGCACGGTGTTCTTCGCCTTGCCGTCCTTCGGGACCCACTGGTGGGCACCCGCCGGGCTCTTGGTCAGCTCCCACTCGTACTCGAAGAGGTTGTGGAAGAACCAGTTGCTCCACTGGGTCGGGGTCGGCGTCCAGGTGACCTCGAGGCCACTGGTGATCGCGTCGCGGCCCTTGCCGCTGCCGAAGGTGTTCTTCCAGCCCAGGCCCTGCTCCTCGATCGAAGCGCCTTCGGGCTCGGGGCCGACGTACTTGTCCGGGTCGGCCGCGCCGTGCGTCTTGCCGAAACTGTGGCCGCCGGCGATCAGCGCGACGGTCTCCTCGTCGTTCATCGCCATCCGGCCGAAGGTCTCGCGGATGTCGCGGGCCGCGGCCAGCGGGTCCGGGTTGCCGTTCGGGCCTTCCGGGTTCACGTAGATGAGACCCATCTGCACGGCGGCCAGCGGGTTCTCCAGCTCACGGTCGCCGGTGTAGCGCTCGTCGCCGAGCCACGTGCGCTCGGGACCCCAGTACACGTCCTCGTCCGGCTCCCAGACGTCCGCGCGGCCACCGGCGAAGCCGAAGGTCTTGAAGCCCATGGTCTCCAGGGCACGGTTGCCGGTGAAGATCATCAGGTCGGCCCACGAGATCTTGCGGCCGTACTTCTTCTTGACCGGCCAGAGCAGGCGGCGGGCCTTGTCCAGGTTGCCGTTGTCCGGCCAGCTGTTGAGCGGGGCGAAACGCTGCATGCCGGCGCCCGCGCCGCCGCGGCCGTCCTCGATGCGGTAGGTGCCCGCGCTGTGCCACGCCATGCGGATCATGAAGCCGCCGTAGTGGCCGAAGTCCGCGGGCCACCAGTCCTGCGACGTCGTGAGGACGGCGTCGACATCCTTGGCGAGTTCGGCGAGGTCGAGGGTCTTGAACTCGGCGGCGTAATCGAACCCGGCGTCCATCGGGTCGGAAGCCGCCGAGTGCTTCCGGAGGATCTTCAGGTTGAGCTGGTTCGGCCACCAGTCACGGTTGCCCGCGCCTTCGGTGGGGTGGTTGCGGCGGCCCGACGAGACGGGGCAGCCGCCCGCGCTCTCTTCGTTCATTTCGCCGATGACGGCGTCCGGGCTGTCAGACACGGGAATCCTTCCGGGAATCAGAACTGCAGGGCTCAGGAACGGGGTTCAACGGCACAGTCGGGACACAGGCCCCAGTAGATGACCTCGGCCTCTTCGATCACGAAGCCTTGGTCGTTCGACGCGGTCAAACAGGGTGCGGGACCGACGGCGCAGTCGACGTCGGCGATGGCACCACAGGTTCGGCACACGACGTGGTGGTGGTTGTCCCCGACCCGGGACTCGTAGCGTGCCACGGACCCCGACGGCTGGATCCGCCGAACGAGACCCGCGGCGGTCAGTGCCCGCAACACGTCGTAAATGGCCTGGTGAGAGACCTCTCCGAGTTCCGTACGCACGGCACCGATGATCGAGTCGGTGTCGGCGTGCGGGTGGTCGCGTACCGCTGTCAGCACGGCCACCCTGGGACGCGTCACGCGCAGGGAGGCCCCGCGCAGCATCCGCTCGAAGTCCGGGGTCGTGGGCACGGCCGCAGTCTGGCCCATTTTCTGGAATGAATCAAGTTCTTGCATCCCGGGCGTGTCCGGCCCGACTCCCTCACTCCTCCCGCGCCAGCAGTTCCCGGACCCGTTCCTGCAGCGCCTCCCTCGGGTACGCGTTCACCTGGGCACCCGCCATCCGCACCGGGTCGCCGAAGAAGAAGTACTCGTACAGCGACTCCCGCCCGGCGAAGCTCGAGACCGACGCGTCGAACGCCAGCTTGAACAGCCGTGCGCGGTCCTTGGCCGGCAGCGTGGCCGACTGGAGGTACGTGTCGATGTCAGGACGCCCTTCGGCCTCGAAGTCCGCTTCGCCCGGCAGGGCCATGAGCCCGGAGGCGGAGAACTTGCGGATGATTTCGGTCAGCCGCGGCGAGACCTTTGTGGGATACCAGTTCCGGGCGGCGTTAAGGACTTCCCACTTGGGCAGGAAGACGCCGTCCTCGCTCAGTTTTCCGTCTGCCTCGGCGGCGCGCAGCACGGCCTTCTCGATCTCGACGTAGGAGATCAGCTCCGACAGGTCCTGCTGGATGTGCTGGAAACCGCCGATGCCGATCGCGGCGGCGATCTCACTGGCGAGGCCGAGGTAGAACTCCGTCTTGGCCAGCGTGCGCGTGACGACCTGGTGGGTCATCAGCGCGCCGGCGCCGGTCTCGGAGTACCAGGCGTTGCACAGCTCCGGGTGCCCCAGCAGGAAGACCCGCTCGCTCGGGACGAAGACGTCGTCGAACACCACGACCGCGTCCATTTCCTCGAACCGGGAGGCGAGCGGTTCGTCGAAGTGCGAGCGGCCGTGGTCGACTCCGGCCCGGCAGAAGTACTTGAGACCGGGCGCGTCGTTCGGGACGGCGAAAGCGTAGGAGTACGGGGCGTCCTCGGGAGTACCGCGCAGGACTGTCGACGGGAAGACCAGGAGTTCGTCGGCGATCGGCGCGATGGTGGCGAGCATCCGCGCGCCGCGGACGACGATGCCGTCTTCCCGTTCCTCGACCACCTTCGCCGACAGGTTGCCACCGCCCTGCCGGCTGCCTGACACCGAACGGTTGACCTGCGGAGGGATCAGGGTATGCGTCGCGAGGAGGTCGTTCTCGCGCGCCATCTCGTAGTACTTCGCGATGCGCTCGCCGTAAACGGGATCAGCCTGGGAGAAGAACTTCTTCGCGGTCGAGAGCGCGGTGAGCGACGAGTTCATGTAGTCGCCGGTGCGGCCGAGGAAGCCGTTGGAATACTTCGCCCAGACGGAGAAGGCGGCGCGGCGGCGCTTGAGGTCTTCCTCGCTGCGCGGCACCAGGAACGAGGTTCCGACCCGCTCCCCCGTGGTCGGCGATTCGTAGGTCAGGACGTCACGGTGCGCCGGGTCGTGCTGGAGGTCGAACAGCTTCGCGTAGGTCAGCGCGTTGTTGCGGAAAGCGGGGTGCTCGGCGACCTTCGAGGTCACCTTCTCGCCGTCGACGTACAACTCCGGCGTCATCGCGTTGAGCTTGTCGAGGTACTGCTGTCCGGTACGGGCTCCCATGTCGTGCTCCTTTTCGGGATGGACGTCGTTGTCAGAACAGGGATTCGTGGCCTTGCGCGGATTCGTGGATGGTCGAGAACTGCCCGTTGACGAAGCCGAGCGCGTCACCGGAGCGGTAGTCGAACTCCCGCACCTCGCCGAGGAACAGGGTGTGATCGCCGCCGTCGTAGGCGGCCCACGGCGTGCAGTCGAACCAGCTGAGGACGCCGCCGAGCCGCGGCGCGTGCCCGCCTTCGACCCACGTCGGCGCGCCTTCGGGGGTCGGACGGCCGGCGAAGTTCATCGCCAGCGCCTCCTGTTCCGCGCCGAGGACGTTGACCGCGAACGGGCGACCGGCGAGCAGGTCGTGGCTCTTCACGGTGCGCTGGATCGAAACGAGGACGAGCGGTGGATCCATCGAGACCGCGGTGAAGGAGTTCACCGTCAGGCCGTGCCGTTTCGCAGCGGCGTCGAAGGTCACAACGGCCACTCCCGTCGCGAAGCGGCCGAGACAGCCTCGGAAGAACTGCGCGGGTGGCCGATACAGGCTCGAACCCGGCGAGAAACTGGTTTCGCGTGACATCATCGTCGATTCCTGTTCTATAATCGAACAGCCAGTTCAACTATCGAAATGGATCGTATACGATGGTTTCGGAGTCCCGCAAGACCGCGAGCACGTCCCAGACGCTCAGCCGCGGCATCCGCGTGCTCGAAGTCCTTGCCGACGCCCAAGAACCGCTCAGTGTCGACCGGATCGCCGAACGGCTCGGGGTGCACCGCTCGATCGCGTACCGGCTCATCCGCACCCTCGAAGAGCACGGACTCCTCACACGGGAACCCGCCGGGAAGTACGAACTCGGCGCGCGGCTGGCGGCGCTCGCGGCCGGGATCAAACACGATCTGCAGGCCGCGGCGCTGCCAGAACTGACCGCGGTCGCGAACGAACTCGGCATGACCTGCTTCGTGGCGGTGATGGACCGCGAGGAATGCGTGACGCTGGTCAGCGTGGAACCCCGGCACGCCATCGCGTCCGTCGCGCAGCGCCCGGGGTCCAGGCATCCGTTCACCGCGGGCGCTCCCGGCCGCGCGATCCTTTCCCAGCTTTCACCGGAAGACCGGCCCGTGGAAGTACAGGAAGTGGCTGCCCGCGGCTACGCGGACAGCCATGGTGAAGTGATCGAGAATCTCAGCTCGGTGGCCGTGCCGCTCCCCTTGCGCGGCCACGCCCCCGCGGCGCTCGCGGTCGTCTACTTGTCCAGCACGCGCACTCCCGCCGAGCTCGCGGAGCGGCTCAAGGCGGCGGCGAAGGCCGTCCGTGACGCTCTCGGCGGGTGAGCGTCACGGACGGCCGGGGGTCCACTTCTGTCGTGAGTGGCAAAGAAGCTTAGAACGCAATGCCACGGATGGGGGTCTTGATCGTAAGCGGTGAGGGTTGCCGCAGGTCATGCGCTCGGTTGCCGTGGCCGACAGGAGCCGACCGCGCCCCTGGGTGTCCACAAAGGACACTTTTCGTTGACTCAATGTCCGAGTGATGCCCAGATGGGCGATTTCACGACCAACCCGACCCACGACCGAGAGCCTTCACCCCACCTGTCAGCACACGGAGCAGACTCGATGTACCTCGTGGGCCGCTGGGACGAAGACGGCCTGCGCCGCAGGGCCTCGATCACGCCACGTTCGTCACTTGCCGAACCGGAGCGGGCTCACCGCCTGCTCGGCTTCGTGGTCCGGTCCGAGCGGGATTCCCGACCGGTCACGCAGCAGCAAGGTGGCGATGAGACCGACGACGGTCATCCCGGCCAGATAGACGGCCACGGACACCGACGTGCCGGTCGCGTCGACCAGCGCGGTGGCGATCGTCGGCGCGAACGCGCCGCCGAGGATCGCACCGAGCGCGTACGAGATCGAAACGCCGGAGAAGCGGATCGACGCGGGGAACAGCTCCGCGTAGAACGCCGCCTGCTGGCCGTAGGTGAACCCGAGCCCGACGCTGAGAATGATCAAGCCCAGCGCCAGCAACACGATGTTCCCGGTGTCCACCAAGGGGAAGAGCAGCGCGACGCCGGCGAGTTGCGCGATCCAGCCGACCACGTAGGTGCGCCGCCTGCCGAACCGGTCGGACACCGCGCCCGCCGCCCACGTCGAGAGCAGCCACGTCGCCGCCGACGCGGTCACCGCCCACAGCACCGGGCCGCGGTCGAGGCCGATCGGCCCCTTCGGGTTGGTCGCGTAGTTCTGGATGTAGCCGCCGGTGGTCATATAGCCGACTGCGTTGTTGCCCGCGAATACCAGCGCGGCCACCAGGACGAGCATGGCGTGCTTGCGGAACAGCTGGATGATCGGGGTCCGGGTCTGCTCACGCCGTTCGGCGATCTCGCGGAAGACCGGGCTCTCCTCGACGCGGCGCCGCACGTAGTGGCCGACCAGGATCAGCCCGACACTGAGCAGGAACGGGATGCGCCAGCCCCAGTCGAGGAACGCCTGACCGGGGACGAGCAGGCTGGTCAGCGCCAGGACGCCGGAGGCCAGCAACAGCCCGAGCGGGACGCCGATCTGCGGCGAGGCGCCGAAGAGTCCCCTGCGCTTCGACGGCGCGTGCTCGACGGCCATCAGCACGGCGCCGCCCCATTCCCCACCAGCCGAAACGCCCTGCAGGATCCGCAGCAGGATCAGCAGGACCGGCGCGAGGACACCGATCTGGTCGAACGTGGGGAGCACGCCGATCAGCGTGGTCGCGGCGCCCATCAGGATCAGGGTGAGCACCAGGACCACACGACGGCCGTACTTGTCGCCGAAGTGCCCGGCGAGGAACGCCCCGAGCGGGCGGAACAGGAAGCTCACGCCCACCGTGGCGAAGGAGACGAGCGTGCTGTTGGCACCGAGACCGGAGAAGAACAGCTTGCCGAAGACGAGACCGGCGGCGGACGCGTAAACGAAGAAGTCGTACCACTCGACCGTGGTGCCGACGACGGTCGCGAACGCGACCCGGCGCCGATCGGAAGACGGTGGGGCGGTCCGGCCGGGCGTGCGTTCATCCTGCGCTGGATTCGACACCTTGACTCCTTTGACATAGGCCTGACGCGAGTGGCGGCCCGCAGGGATCCCGGGCGAGGCGAAGGCCACTCGGTGACCGCCTTGCCACTGTGGCACGGAATCATATACGTTATTAGATACGAAGCAAGGTCGAGGATTCAGGGGAACATGGGCACTTACGAGGCATCAGCGCCTTCCGGCCGCACGTCCGGTCCGCTGGGCACCCGGCCGGGCAAGATCATCGCCGTCCATCTCAGCTACGCGTCACGCGCGGAGCAGCGCGGACGGCGTCCGGCGAACCCGTCGTACTTCTTCAAGCCGTCGAGCTCGATCGGCACGTCCGGTGGCACGGTCGAACGTCCGGCCGGGACCGAACTGCTGGCCTTCGAAGGCGAGATCGCGCTGGTCATCGGCACCGCGGCCCGGTGGGTCAAAGCGGACCAGGCGTGGGAGCACGTCGCCGCGGTCACCGCCGCGAACGACTTCGGCCTCTACGACCTGCGCGCCGCGGACAAGGGGTCCAACGTCCGCTCCAAGGGCGGCGACGGCTACACCCCGCTCGGCCCGGGCCTCATCGAAGCGCGCGACGTCGATCCCTCGTCGCTGCGCGTCCGCACGTGGGTGAACGGCGACCTGGTGCAGGAGGACACCACTGCCGGACTGCTGTTCCCCTTACGGCAGTTCATATCCGACCTCTCCCAGCACTTCACCCTCGAACCGGGCGACGTCATCCTCACCGGGACCCCGGCCGGGTCGACGGTGGTCTCCCCCGGCGACGTCGTCGTCGTCGAAGTGGACGTTCCCGGCACGTCCGTCAGCAGCGGACGGCTCCACACCACCGTGACCCAGGGCATCCGGTCCTTTTCGGACATCGGCAGCCTGCCCGAGGCCGACGACAAGCAACGTGCCGAGGCTTGGGGCACGCCCGTCGAACAGGTCGAAGAGGACACTCCCGCGCTCAGCGAAGGACTTCGCGCCAAGCTGCTGCGCGCACCTGTGGCGGGCTTGTCCGCTCAGCTGCGCAAACGCGGGTTGAACAACGTCGCGATCGACGGCGTGCGTCCCAATCTGCCCGGTTCGAAGATCGTCGGCACGGCGAGGACGTTGCGCTTCGTGCCCAACCGCGAGGATCTGTTCAAGTCCCACGGCGGCGGCTACAACGCGCAGAAGCGCCTTTTCGACTCGGTCGGCGCCGGCGAGGTGATCGTCATCGAAGCCCGCGGTGACAAGGGTTCCGGGACCCTCGGGGACATCCTGGCACTGCGGGCGCGTTACCTCGGCGCGGCCGGGGTGGTCACCGACGGCGGAGTCCGCGACTTCGAGGCCGTCGCCGCGACAGGGCTTCCCGTGTTCTCGCAGGGCCCGCATCCAGCGGTCCTCGGCCGCAAGCACGTGCCATGGGACACCGACGTCGCGGTCGCCTGCGGCGGTGCCACCGTACTCCCCGGCGACATCATCGTCGGCGACGACGACGGCGTGGTCGTCATCCCGCCGTCACTGGCCGAAGAGATCGCCGACGCGGCGCTCGCCCAGGAGGACGAAGACTCCTGGATCGCCGAGCAGGTCGGACAGGGCCGCCCGATCGAGGGGCTCTTCCCGCTGAACCCGTTGTGGCGGGAAAGGTATGAGGCATGGCAGAAGAAGCAGTGAAGACGACCAGCAAATCCGAACTCGCCTACGAGTGGCTGCGTGAGCGGATCGCCCGGCACGAGTACGGACCCGGCTACCGGCTGGTGCTCGCCGAGATCGCCGGCGCGCTCGACATGAGCGTCGTCCCGGTGCGCGAGGCGATCCGGCGGCTGGAGGCCGAACGGCTGGTGACCTTCGAGCGCAACGTCGGCGCGCGGGTGGCGATGGTGGACCAGAACGAGTACGTCCACGCCATGCAGACCCTCGGCGTCGTCGAAGGCGTCGCCACCGCGCTGTCCGCGCCTCAGCTGTCCGAAGAGAACATCGCGCGGGCGCGGCGGGTGAACGAGCGCATGATCGCGCTGCTGGACCATTTCGACGCGCACGAGTTCACCGCGCTGAACCAGCAGTTCCATTCGCTGCTCTTCGAATGCTGCCCCAACCCGCAGATCCTCGACCTCGTGCACCAGGGCTGGACCCGGCTGTCCGGGCTGCGCGACTCCACGTTCGCGTTCGTCCCCGACCGCGCGCACCGCTCGGTCGAGGAACATGAAGAGATCCTCCGGCTGATCACCGAGAAGGCCGACCCGCTCGACATCGAATTCGCCGCGCGCAATCACCGCTGGGCCACCATGCAGGCCTTTTTGGACGCTCGAGAGCGCGCGAACCGCTGACTGAGGAGGGCTCATCTTGACCACCACGACTCCCCGGCCGATCCCCGACGGTGTCCCGGAGCGGATCCGGCACTACATCGGCGGCGAACTCGCCGATTCGGCCGACGGCGCCGTCTTCGACGTGATCGACCCGGTCACCAACGAGGTCTACGTCCAGGCCGCCGCGGGGAAGAAGGCCGACATCGACCGCGCCGTCGCCGCCGCGCGGAAGGCGTTCACCGAGGGACCTTGGCCGAAGCTGCTGCCGCGCGAGCGCTCGCGCGTGCTGAACCGCATCGCCGATCTCGTCGAGTCGCGGGACAAGCGGCTGGCCGCGCTGGAGAGTTTCGACTCGGGCCTGCCGATCTCGCAGGCGCTGGGCCAGGCACGGCGGGCCGCGGAGAACTTCCGGTTCTTCGCCGACCTGATCGTCGCGCAGGCCGACGACACGTACAAGGTGCCCGGCCGCCAGATCAACTACGTCAACCGCAAGCCGATCGGCGTCGCCGGGCTGATCACGCCGTGGAACACGCCGTTCATGCTGGAGTCGTGGAAGCTCGCGCCCGCACTCGCGACCGGCAACACCGTGGTGCTCAAACCCGCCGAGTTCACCCCGCTTTCCGCGTCGCTGTGGGCGGAGATCTTCGAGGAGGCCGGGCTGCCGCCGGGCGTGTTCAACCTCGTCAACGGCTTCGGTGAGGACGCGGGCGACGCGCTGGTGAAGCACCCGGACGTCCCGCTGATCTCGTTCACCGGAGAGAGCCGCACCGGCAGCCTGATCTTCGGCAACGCCGCGCCGTTCCTCAAAGGACTGTCGATGGAGCTGGGCGGCAAGTCACCCGCCATCGTCTTCGCCGACGCCGATCTGGAGACCGCGATCGACGCGACGGTCTTCGGCGTGTTCTCGCTCAACGGCGAACGCTGTACCGCGGGCAGCCGGATCCTGGTCGAGCGCGCGATCTACGACGAGTTCGTCGAGCGTTACGCCGCGCAGGCCGAGCGGGTCAAGGTGGGCGACCCGAGCGACCCCGCGACCGAGGTCGGCGCCCTGGTGCACCCCGAGCACTACGACAAGGTCATGAAGTACATCGAGATCGGCAAGACCGAGGGCAGGCTGGTCGCCGGTGGCGGCCGCCCGGACGGCTTCCCGACCGGGAACTACGTGACCCCGACGGTGTTCGCCGACGTCAAACCGGACGCCCGGATCTTCCAGGAGGAGATCTTCGGCCCGGTCGTCGCGATCACGCCGTTCGACGGCGAAGACGAAGCACTGGCACTGGCTAACAACACGAAGTACGGGCTCGCGGCCTACGTCTGGACCAACGATCTCAAGCGGGCGCACAACTTCGCGCAGTCCGTCGAGGCGGGCATGGTCTGGCTCAACTCGAACAACGTCCGCGACCTGCGCACGCCTTTCGGTGGAGTGAAGGCTTCCGGGCTGGGACACGAGGGCGGCTACCGCTCGATCGACTTCTACACCGACCAGCAGGCGGTGCACATCAATCTCGGCGAGGTGCACAACCCCGCCTTCGGCAAGGGCTGACCCCGATCCCCCGTCCACGAAGGATGACGCAATGAAGCCGATCCCCACCCCGAAATCGCCGCCGCCGGACGTCCTGCGCTGCGCGTACATGGAACTCGTCGTCACCGATCTGGCGCGTTCGCGCGCGTTCTACGCCGACGTCCTCGGACTGACGGTGACCGAGGAGGACGAGACCACGGTCAGCCTCCGCACGATCGACGAGTTCATCCACCACAACCTCGTGCTGCGCCAGGGACCGGTCGCCGCGGTCGCGGCGTTCTCGTACCGCGTGCGGTCACCGGAGGACCTGGACAAGGCAGTCGCGTTCTACACGGAGCTGGGCTGCCGGGTCGAACGTCGTGCGGACGGCTACACCAAGGGCATCGGGGACTCGGTGCGGGTGCAGGACCCGCTCGGCTTCCCGCTCGAGTTCTTCCACGACGTCCAGCACGTCGACAGACTCAGCTGGCGCTATGACCTGCACGTCCCTGGCGCGCTGGTCCGGCTCGACCACTTCAACCAGGTCACGCCGGACGTCCCGCTCGCGGTGAAGCATATGGAAGACCTCAACTTCCGGGTCACCGAAGACATCCAGGACGATCAGGGCGTCACCTACGCGGCCTGGATGCGCCGCAAGCCCACCGTGCACGACACCGCGATGACCGGCGGCGACGGTCCGCGGATGCACCACGTCGCCTTCGCCACGCACGAGAAGCACAACATCCTGTCCATTTGCGACAAACTCGGCTCGCTGCGGATGTCGGACCACATCGAACGCGGCCCCGGCAGGCACGGCGTCTCGAACGCGTTCTACCTGTACCTGCGCGACCCGGACGGGCACCGCGTCGAGATCTACACGCAGGACTACTACACCGGCGACCCGGACAACCCGGTCGTCACCTGGGACGTGCACGACAACCAGCGCCGCGACTGGTGGGGCACGCCGGTGGTCCCGTCCTGGTACACCGACGCCTCGCTGGTACTCGACCTCGACGGCAAGCCGCAGCCGGTGGTAGCGAGGACCGAGGAAAGCGAACTGGAGGTCACCATCGGCGCCGACGGCTTCTCCTACACCCGCAAAGGTGACGACGAAGGCGAACTGCCGGCCTGGAAACAGGGCGAGTACAAACTCGGCAACCAGCTCTGAGGCGGGGAGATGCTCGAACAGGAAACGATCACCGCGATCGCCGACGAACTGGCGGCCGCGGAGGAGGCCCGGGAAACGATCCCGCTGCTGACGGGGCGCTACCCGGACATGACCGTCGAGGACTCGTACGCCGTGCAGAACGAATGGCGGCGCCGGGGTATCGCGGCGGGCCGCCGTCCGGTCGGGCGCAAGATCGGGCTCACGTCGAAGGTCATGCAGGCCGCCACCGGGATCACCGAACCCGACTACGGCACCATCTTCGCCGACATGGTGTTCGAGAACGGTTCCGTGATCGAGCACAGCCGGTTCTCGAACGTGCGCATCGAGGTCGAGCTGGCCTTCGTGCTCCGTGATTCCCTCTCGGGGCCGGACGCCACGGTGTTCGACGTAGTGCGGGCGACCGAATACGTCGTGCCCGCTCTGGAGATCCTGTCCTCCCGGATCGAGATGGCCGGCCGGACCATCGTCGACACGATCAGCGACAACGCGGCCATGGGCGGGATGGTCTACGGCGGCAACCCGGTCGCCGTGGACGCCGTCGACCTGCGGTGGGTTTCGGCGCTGTTGTACCGCAACGAAACCATCGAGGAATCCGGCGTCGCCGCCGCGGTGCTGAACCATCCCGCGAACGGCGTCGCCTGGCTGGCGAACAAGCTCGCTCAGCACGGTGACAAACTCGACCCGGGTGACATCGTGCTGGCCGGGTCGTTCACGCGGCCGATGTGGGTGCACCCCGGCGACACCGTGACCGCCGATTACCGGGACCTGGGGGCGATCACATGCCGCTTCGTCTAGCTCCGCCGTTCCGGGATCAGCTGGGCGAGCGGCCGCGGATCGGCATGTGGGTCACGTCGGGCAGCCCGGTGGTCGCGGAGATCTGCGCGGGTTCCGGGCTCGACTGGCTGCTCGTCGACACCGAGCACTCCCCCGCCGGGCTGGAGACGGTGCAGTCGTTGCTGCAGACGATCGCCGCGTATCCGATCACGCCGATGGTGCGCGCCCCGTCCGGTGACGCGGTCGCGCTGAAGCAACTGCTCGACCTGGGCGCGCAGAACCTGCTGGTGCCCATGGTCGACAGCGCGGAGGAAGCGGAAGCAGTGGTGCGGGCCGTCCGCTATCCGCCACGTGGCGTGCGCGGTGTCGGCAGTGCCCTGTCGCGGTCGGCGCGCTGGAACCGAGTCGAGGACTATCTCGCGAAGGCCGAAGAGTTCACGTCTTTGTTCGTCCAGATCGAGTCGACGACGGGAGTCGCGGCGGCCGCCGAGATCGCCGCTGTCGACGGCGTCGACGGGGTGTTCGTCGGGCCGTCCGATCTGGCCGCCTCGATGGACCTGCTTGGAAAGCAGACGCACCCCGACGTCACCTCGGCCGTCTTGAGCACCTTCGAGGCCGTCCTTGCTCAGGGGAAACCGGTGGGAGTCAACGCGTTCGACCCTGCGCAGGCTCAGCGCTATCTTGACGCCGGCGCTTCGTTCGTGCTGGTCGGTGCCGATGTCACCCTGCTCGCACAAGGTTCGGAGGCGCTCGCGCGGCGGCATCCGCCGGACTCATGACCGGGCGGTGGGTCGAGGCTTTCGCGACGTCGAAGGTGGCGTGTCCTGGTGGCGTGTCCGTGAAGGCCTCCTTCCCTACTTTCAGGGTAGGGAAGGAGGCCTTCACGGACTTTCCTGACTCGCGGGGTTTCCGGTGGACGCGCCTACGGGGTGGTCGTGAGTGGCGTTTCGGGTTAGAGGCCGAATCGCCACTCACGACCACCTGGACCGAAGACATCCGTGCCCGTGGATTCAAGCCGGATTCATCGACCGCGCCTCACGATCAGCGACCGGATCCACCGGCAATCGACCTGCCGCGACGGCACCGGCCGCGGCAACGACACCGATGAACCCGAAAACAACACCGAAGGCCAAGGTAGGGCTCGATTCGAGACCCGCCAGAACCGCGCCCGTCACCGCCACCCCCGCCACCGCGCCCACCTGTCGCACGGTATTGAACAAACCCGAGGCACCACCCGCGGCGCCCGGTTCCACCGACGCCATCGCGATGGCGGACAGAGGCGACCACGCCATGGCATTGGCGGCGCCCAGAATCGCGGCTCCGGGAACAATCCACCAGGGACTCAGTTCGAGCACGACCACAAGGCCTATGAGCGAAAGACTCACGGTGAGCAGGCTCATGCCGAGTATCGCCGGCCTGCGCGCCCCCACGCGGTCGACCCATCGGCCGGCCGGTGGCGACAACATGACCGCCACGAGAGCGTCCGGCGACAGGACCATGGCGGCCTCGATCGGCCCGAAACCTCGCACCGCTTGGATGTAGAGCATGGTCGGCAGGGCCATCGCGAGAACCGTCGCGCCGAGGGACGCCATCGCGAGGCTTGCCGACAGGTATCCGGACGAGCGATAGAGCCGCAGTGGCGCGAGGGCTTCCGACCCTTCATTGCGTTCGTGGTGGCAAAAGAGGACGAGCAGCGCCACGGCCAAGGCGATAGCGGCGACGATCATGGGCAGCGAGAGGGTACGCCAGGACAGCAGGGCCCACACGAGAAGGCTCAGACCCGCTGTGCTCAACGCGGCACCGAGGAGATCGAACCGTGTGACGCCTCCATGGCTACCTGGGATCAGGCGGATCCCCATGACGACGGCGATGCCGCAAAGTGGCACGTTGACCCAGAAGATCCAGCGCCAATCCAGTCCCGCCGTCAGCAGCCCGCCCAGTATGGGCCCGAGCAAGGTGGCAGCGGCGGCGACCGAGCCCCAGATGCCGAAGGCGCGCCCACGCTCGTCCTCGGCGAAGAGTCGTCGAATCAGCGTGAGTGGCTGAGGGGACATCGCTGCGGCTGCGAGGCCTTGCAAGACTCTGAAAGCGACAAGCCATCCGATTGAGGGCGCGAGCCCACACAGCGCGGAGGCGACGGCGAAGCCTCCCATACCGAAGAGGTAGACGCGCTTCGGATCGAAGAGGTCTCCGAGTCGTCCGGCGATGAGCAAAGGGACCGAAAACGCCACCAGATAGCCGGCCGTCACCCAGAACAGCCCGGCGACGTCCCCGCCGAGATCGGCTTGGATGCTCGGGCTCGCCACGGCGACGATCGTCGTATCGAGCAGGAGCACGAAGAACCCCGCGAGCAGGGCCGTGAGTCCTCCCCACTTGTGTGTCACGCGTCCACCGTTCGCAGTAGGCGGTCAACCGGCCGAATCGTGTCGTTCCCGCGCCGCGAGGATGTCGTCCCGATGCGCGTTCGCCCAAGCGTCGAGCGCACTCAACGGAACGTCACCAGTCCGTCCCGGACCAGAGCGCGCAGGGTCAGCGTCAGCATCCGCTGGCTGATTCCTTCGATCCCGCGGTGCGACTCGCCGAACCGGGAGGTCCGCCTGCCGAGCAGGACCACGATGAGCACGCTCCACTTGTCACCGATCAGGTCGAGGATCTCGCGGGTCGGCAGTCGTGGTCGGCGGGCACGGGCACATCGATGTGCGTAGCTGACATGAAAGTGCCTCCTCACTGGCGCGGCCGATACTGGCGTAGGTTGAGGTTACGAACAAGTAGTAACCAACGGAAGCGGTCATGACTGCCCCTGCCGAACACGAAGCTCCCGAACAACCGGAGCCCGCGGAGCCGAAGCTGGTCGTCCTCGGCTCCGAATACGCGCCGACCCGCACGGACGGGATGTGCTCGTGGTGATGTACATCGACGTATGGTCCGACGTCGTCTGTCCGTGGTGCTACATCGGCAAACGCCGGATGGAGACCGCACTCGGCGAGTTCGGGCACGCCGACGACGTCGAAGTGCGCTGGCACAGTTTCCAGCTCGACTCCTCGCACCCCAAGGGCCACCGCGAACCGGTACACGACATGCTCGCCAAGAAGACCGGCGCACCGCCCGAGCAGGTCAGGGCGATGACGCGGCAGGTCACCGAACTCGCCGCCGCGGAGGGTCTTACGTACGACCTCGACAACGCCGTGTCGGTCAACACACTCGACGCCCACCGCCTCAACCATCTCGCCGACCAGCACGGGCTCGGCGATCGGATGCACGAGCGGCTGCTCAAGGCGCATCTCTGTGATGGCGAGATCGTCGACGATCTCGACACGCTGGTCCGGCTCGGCACCGAGGTCGGCGTCCCCGAGGACGAGGCGCGTGAAGTACTGGAGGGCACGAAGTACGCGGGCGAGGTCGACGTGGATTTCGCCGAGGCACGCAGGATCGGCGTCAACGGAGTGCCGTTCTTCGTGCTGAACGGCGCTTACGGTGTTTCCGGCGCGCAGTCCGCGGTCACATTCCTTTCCGTGCTGGAAAAAGCACACCAATCACGATAGAGCCACGGAACCCGTCCGTCGTGGCAACGCCCGTCCGCTCCGCGAGTGGTAAGCCGATGGCTTCGGCGTGCGAAAGGGGAGACGATCTTAACCGTGTGGGCCGGCCGCCCATCGAGCCGAACCCGCAACGCCGGGCCTCCTCCACGGAAACCCACGAGCTGACGGTCGTTCCCTTCGACGGCCATCACCGCATCGACGCCGACTGCGACGAGCGCGGTTCAGGGCTCCGGAGCCCTTCTCGAAGGCGAACTGCCCGGCACAGACCGACCGGGTGGCGATCACCAAGCTCACCGGGGTCGAATGCGAACACGTGACACCCGGACGAAGATCACTCCCGGCCGGGCCGCCGATCTGGCCCTGATCTCCGACCGGCGTCGCGAATTCGACCGCCGCCCGGTTTCCGGATGCGGATTCGGACGAGGAGCTCAGCGGCGGTTTGGCTGGTCAGCCGATCCCGCGGCACGAGCGGCGGTGCCGTGCTCGGCGGCCCAGGTGGCGATGCGGGTGCGGTTGGGGAGGCCGAGTTCGTCGAGGATGCGTTCGACCCGCCGGCATCTCGCCGAGCCGATTCGGCGCTCGGCCGGTTCGGAGTAGGGTCCTGATCATGCCCGCACTTCCGCGTGGCGGCCGTCCCGCGGAGGCACTGGCCGCCATCCAAGCGAGTATCGACGCTGTCTGGCTGAAGTATCTCGCCGAGTACGGCGTCACGGCGGGAACCGTCGATGAGATCGATCTCGCCGAAACGGTGCTGGCCGATCCGTCGTCCTTCGAGTGGCGGGTGGTCGATGCCGCCCTAGTACGGTTGCGGTGCGCCGAGTGCGGCAGCGAACTCGGCTCCGGACCATCAGGCTGCGAACCGTGCGATCAAGCGAACGCGTTCCGCTTCGCCGCGATAGAGGTCGATCGTCCCGCGACCCCGCCGGGCACCGAACACGGCCTCCGCGTCGCGTCCGCCGTCGCGCGCACACGGCACCGCTACCCACCGAGGGTCCGCTGCGGATACGAGCTCGGGTTGCCAGATCTTCTCGACGGCAGGCTGCCCGGCACCCCACAGGCACAAGCCCTCAAGGCGGCGATCAACAAGCTCACCGACGACGAACGCGAACGCGTCACCACGTTCGACGAAGTGACCGCGCTCGCCGCCTGCCGGTAGGACTCCGTCAGCTCACGACCGGATGATCAGTAGTCGTCACGGCCCGTGAATTGTTGTTCGAGTAGTTCCGCCGAGCCGGCGACGAGTTCGAGCGGGTCGGTGAACTCGTTGATGTCGAGATTCACCAACGGCAGGGAATGGCGCAGCACCAGGTGCTCCCCCATGACCACCAGTCCCCCGACGACGATCGTGTTGCCGACCTCGGTCAGCACGGTCGCCAGGTCGACCTCGCTGACCCGCGCGAACGGTGTCGCGATCTGCACCCAGTCCTCGCGGCGGTCGAAGATCTCCCGTGCGATGACCACGGTCTGCGCCCGCTCTTCGTAGTCGTCGTCGCCGTAGGACAAGCGGATGCGAATTTCGTCCGGTTCGTCCTTCACGACCCGATATTCGTGTCGTACGAACGCGACCAGATCGGCCCATTCCGCCATGATTTCAGTCTCCCTCGCAGTCGAAGATCAAGACTAGCGACTGCCCGGGCGAAGAGACCGGCCTCGGCCCGACATCACCCGGACAGCGGCGGCCCGCGCGTGTTCCGACACCGAAGTTTTAGCCCTGCAGGGTGAAACGGTGCCGTTAGGTCCTACGACCGGATCACCCAAGGTCCAGCGAGAGCCTGCAACAAAAGCCGGTCCTGATGACTTCGCGCTCGAAAATTCCCAAGCGAGCTGAGTCTGAAGCCTATCTCTTCTTGATCTTGTTGTAGTCTCTTTCAGCATCTTTGACAGGGGAGATCATGTGACGAACAACGATCGCGGCCGGTCAAAAACCGACCGGGCGAGAAACGTCAAAACCTCGGATCCGGCAGTGGCCGCGGCGCTTGTCAGCCGACGTGGAGCGATTTTGGCGGCTGTTATAACCGCGGTGTTGGGCCTGGTGGGCGCGGTGGTCGTGGCACTCATCAACACCAGTGCACAGCCGGCGAAAGGCGCCGACGACCGAGGTTCGCCATCCGGGTCGTCGTCGCAAGATGCCACCAGCGTGCAGCAACAGGGGAACAAACCCGCTGAAGCCGTCCCCGAGCAGGTGAAGCTCGATGCGGACATGGGGGTCGACCTCGACGCGTCCCGCGCCACCCCGGTGTCCGCATCGGGCCCCAACGGCGACATAGACCTCTATTTCAGCGGAAGCTATTTGACCGCCAATCGATCGGGCCTGTTCTATTACTACGGAACCGAGCAGGAAGCCAAGGCGCAGTGCCCGAAGATCGTTTCCGAGGGAAAGGGAACGGTTCCCGGCCCCGAGGTGATATTCGCCGGTGGGCAACATTGCCTGAGGACATCCAAGGGAACGGTCGGATGGCTCAGCGCGAACGATGTCAAGATCGCCGAGAATTCCGGATACATCGTGCTCAACTACAAGTTGTTCAACTAGCCGACGGGTGCCGCGAAAGCCACTTTCGAGACATCAAGTGTCGTGAAAGTGGCTTTCGCGACGTCCAAGGTCACCCGCCGGTCGGCACCCCCGCCCGCGCTTCCTGCTGGGTCAGCGGCCGAAGCGACAGCGTGTACTCATACGTGCTGTCAGCTCGGACCTGACTGCGTTCCCGCACCGGGTTGGGCGTGTCCCCGACCCCGGTAACCGCGTGGCTCGCGTGCAGCGTGAACCAGCCCTTGTTGCGCTGCAACTGGAAGGGGTACGCCGCCCGATCGAGGTCGTCGAACGGCGTCACGCTGACGTCCTTCGCGCCGCCGATCAGCAAGCCACCGGACCGGCTGTCGGTGAGCAGCGCCCACCGGCTGTCGGTGTGGTTGCCGTGGTCCTGTGGCCGGTGGTACTCGACGTACTGCTGATCCACCGTGCTCGACTGCACGCCGATCGGCGTCCCGTCCTTCCGGTCGACGTAGCTCTCGGCTTTTCGCCCATACCACGCGAACCGGTCGTATCGGTCCGGCACCGCGAGCGAGACACCGATCCGCGGCAGATACGGCAGTGTGCGCACACTTCCTTGCGGCACCACCCGGTTGCCCATGCTCAGCGTCCCGGTCCGGTCGACGGTGTAGGTCATCGTCTGGTCGAACCACGCGCCGGCGACGTCGGGCGCCGCGACCCGGCTGTCGACGATCACCCGCACGCTTCGCGAGCCGTCCTTCTCGACCCGCACTCCGGTGACCGTGGTCTTCAACCGGTCCAGGCCGGCCTTGCGCCAGTCCTCACCCTCTGCCCTGCCCCAGGCGAAGGTTTCGTTGCTGATGGGCGCCCGCCATGCGTCGAGCTTCGGCCCTGCGGTCAGCAGTTCCTTGCCCTGGTACCGGATGGACGCCAGCGCACCGGTGGTCTTGTCCACCCGGTACGTGACCCCGGCCGCCGACGCCGTCACCGAACCCTCGTCCTCGACGACCCCGACGGACTTCCCGTCGAGCGGAGTCCGGTCCAGGCCGGGGATCCGCTTCCCGCCCAGGGAGAACTGGTCGTGTGCCAGGACGTGTCCCCGCGCGAGCATCGGCTCGCTCTGCGTCGTCACCGCCTCGACGGAGAGGAACCGCTCTCGGTCAGCCGGATTCGGCGGCACGGGAACGGCGACCCGTCCGGTCGTCCCTGCGCCGACCCGCAACGGCTGTTCGCCACGGGCGACGATCCGGGAGCCTTCCTGGATCCGCCACCGCAGGTTCAGCTCGTCGGTGCCCTTGAACTGCCGTTCGTTGGTCACCGACACCGTGCCACCGGAGTAGGCGAACCGGAGCGGCTGATGCGCCCACGCCATCTGCGCGGTCTCCGGCTGCGCCGAACGATCCGAGTCGATCAGACCGTCCACACCGGACAGACTGGAGCCGTACGACAGGTGGCTCCCCCGGTCCGTGACACTGTCGAAGTCCAGCGCCAAGACAGCCCCGCCCGCCGGTGTGGAGCCGGACAGCTCCGCGGCGGACAGCGGCTTGTCGTAGATGCGGACATCGTCGACGGCGCCGCGGCCCATCCAGCCGATGCTCGACGGGTCGTTCCACGACGTCTCGAAGTCGCGGCCGATGTTGACCTCCGCCGAAGACGAGTCGATCGCGCCGGTGAACGGCTTGCTCGCTACCTCCTTGCCGTCGAGATAGAGCCGCAGGGCGGTTCCGTCATAGGTACCGCTCACCCGGTGCCAGTTGCCGTAGAAGTCGGCGGGCACCTTCGCCTGCACCGCCTGCCACGTTCCACTGTGGATGAAGAACTCCAGCGTGTCCTGCGTCTTCATCTTGAGCGCGTACTGGTGGTCTCCCTTGCCGAGGATGCGGAAATCGCCGGTCCACTTCCCCGGTTTCACCCAGGCGTCCAAGGTCAGCGCCTTCCCGGTGATGTCGAGTTTGCGGTCGCGGTAGACCTCGACGAAATCGTCCAGCCCGGACAGTCCCAGCGCCTTGCCGCGATGACCTTCGATCAGATCCGGCTTTCCACTGATATGCGCCGAGATGTCGTTGCCCGACGCATCGGGCGTGATCCGGATCGGCTGCCGGATGTTCTGCTCCGCCCAGTCCCAGATGAACCCGCCCTGAGTCTGCGGATTCGCCCGGATCGTATCCCAGAACTCCCGGAAGTTGCCGAGACTGTTGCCCATGGCGTGGGCGTACTCGCCGAAGATCAGCGGTTTGGTGGTGTTCTTCGCCTGCTCGGCGAACTTCTCCGGAGACGGATATCGCGGCCCCCACACATCCGCGAACGGCGCGTCCCCGTCCGGACTGTTCGACTGGTGGTAGATCGGCCGGGTCGGTTCGTTCGCGTCCAGCCATTCCGCCAGCGCGAAGTGATGCGCGCCGAGGCCCGCCTCGTTGCCGGTGTCCCACAGGAAGACGCTCGGGTGGTTCTTGTCCCGTTCGACCATGCCGATCATGCGATCGAAGAACGCGTCCCGCCAAGCCGGGTCGTTCGCCTGGCAGTACCGGGCGCAGTTCTCGTGGTTGTGGGTCTCGATGTCGATCTCGTCGTCGATCCAGAGCCCGTGCCGGTCGGCCAGCTCGTAGAAATAGGGATCCGACGGGTAGTGCGAGGTGCGGACCGCGTTGACGTTGAGCTGCTTCATCAGCGCGACGTCGCGTTCCTGCGCACGCCGGGGCACGTGCCTGCCGTGGTCGGGGTCGGTCTCCGCCCGGTTGACGCCCTTGAAGAGCACCCGCTTCCCGTTGACCAGCAACTGTTTGTCGCGGATCTCGATCTCGCGGAAGCCCACCGTCTCGCTGGTGATGTGCGTGACGCGGCCGTCGGGCGCGCTCAACGTGAGTACCGCCGTGTACAGGTTCGGTGTCTCGTCGGTCCACTTCGCCGGGTTGCGGACGAGCAGGTTCAGCGTGGTCTTGCCACCGGCCTCGACCTCACCGCTCGCGGCCCCGGCCTCCTTGCCCGCGGCGTCGCGCAGGCTCAGCCCGACACGGTGCTTGCCGGTGGTCCCGCCGGGTTTGGTGGCGACCTCGACCGCGGCCTTGAGGGTGGCGTCGGTATAGGTCGCGTCGAGGTCCGTCGTCAGCCCGACGTCCTGGATGAACGTACGCGGCGCCGAATGCAGGGTCACCGAGCGGAAGATGCCCGAGTACCGCCACTGGTCGACGTCCTCCAGATAGGCGCCCGCGCTCCAGCGGTGCACCTGGACGGCGATCCGGTTCGAGCCCGGTCGCAGCGCGGAGGAGAGGTCGAACTCCGCCGGCGTGTAGCCGCCTTGGTCGTAGCCGATGTACTTCCCGTTGACCCAGACGAAGTACGCCGACGTGACACCCTCGAAGCGCAGGAAGGTCTCGCGTTCCGTCCAGTCCGCGGGCAGGGTGAAGTCACGGACGTAGGCGCCGGTCGGGTTGACGTCACGCGGGACGCGCGGCGGGTCGTCGGGCTGGATCTCGGTGGCGATGTTGCGGAAGATCGGATGGTCCAGACCGTCCGTCTGCCAAGTGTGCGGCACGGACACTTCGCGCCAGCGCGACGCGTCGTAGCCGTCCTCGTGGAATCCCGCCGGGACCTGCGACGGGTTGTCCGCCATCGCGATCCGCCACTTGCCGTCGAGCGACATCGCGTACGGACTGCGTTCATCTCGGCGGGCCGCGGCGGAGACGTCGGCGTAGGGACGTAGGAATGCGTGCGGTGACTCCTGGCCTTCGGCGACTTTTCGTGGATCGTCGAGATAGGACTGGACGTCGGCGGCCGCCGGAGCGGCGGCCGTGACGAGGGTCCCGGCGAGCATCGCCAGGACCACGACGATGGGGCGTGTTCGCAGCACTGCGTTCAACCTCCCAGAGAGTTCAGCTGAGCCGGAAGCTGACCCGTTGACGATCCCGCACCGCGGTACCGGGACGGAAGACCAAGATCCTTCCCTTGTCGTGGGCCAAATAGGTGGCGACTTCACCCGCGAGGCGGAACGACACCGCCAGCCGGTCGGACAGGCCCGGCACCTGGGTGAAACTCGCCGCCCGGCCGTACGCGTCGCTCTCGTCGTACGGATCGATCCGCACGGTCGCCGGGTCCACGACGCGGACGTACCGGTCCGGGAAGTTCACCGATTGCAGTGCGACGGTTCCCGCTCCGCGGAATCCGTCGACGATCCGGAACTGCGAGTCGGCGAGCTCGCGGACGTTGCCATCGGCGGTCAGCCGGTACTCGTAGTGCCGTACGTACAACGCCGGATCGTCCATCGGGGACAGTCGCACGCAGGGACCGCCTCTGCCCACCGGGACACCGAAACTCGGCGTTCCGTCGTCGTTCCAGTACAACCGTTGCACTCTCGTGTGCCGGTTCGGGTCGTACAGCGGGTCGCCGATGATGTCTCGGTAGTCGCGGGCGTGGTAGACGAGCACGTCGGATCCGTCTTCGGCGACGGTGAACGAGTTGTGCCCGGGCCCGTACTGGCGGGTGGCCTCGTTCGTGGTGAACACCGGCTGCGGTGACTTCGTCCACGACCGCGGGTCGAGCAGGTCCGAACGTTCGTCCGCGGTGAGCAACCCCATGCAGTAGCGCGCGTCGGTGGCGCTCGCCGAGTAGGTCATGAACACCCGCCCGTTGCGGACGATCACCGCCGGCCCCTCGTTGACCTTGAACCCCTGGATCTCCCACGGCAGCGTGGGCACCGCGAGCCGGACAGGTTCACCCTTGAGCGCCAGTGGCGAGGCCATCTCGGCGAGGTAAAGGTTGCTGTTGGTCGCGATGCCGGGTTCGCTCTGCGCCCAGGCGAAATAGCGTTTGCCCCGATGCTCGAACGTCGTCGAATCGAGGGTGAAGGTGTCCCATTTGGTCACCATCTGCCCGCGCAGCACCCACGTGCCCGCGCGTGGATCATCCGAAGTGGACTCGAGCACGTAGGTCCGGATGCGGAAGACGTCGTCCGAGTCACCCGCGGCGAAGTAGACGTACCAGCGCCCGTCGATCCGATGCAGTTCCGGCGCCCAGATGTGACCGCCCATCTTCCCGGACGACGGCCGCCGCCAGATCGTCGTCTCCCTCGCGGTGGCCAGGCCGTCGATCGTAGCGGCGCCACGCACGACGATGCGGTCGTACTCCGGCACCGAACCGGTCAGGTAGTACATCCCGTTCACCGGCCGGGTGATGAACGGATCGGCCCGCTGTTTGACCAGCGGATTCCGGGTGGTCAACGACGCGGGAGCGGCCTCGGCGGCTTGGGCCGTACCCGGCGCCAGGCCGCCGACGGCGGTGACGGCAAAAAGCCCGCCTCCGGCTTTGAACAGGTCACGACGGTCGATGGTCATGGTCATCCCCTCACTCGGGCCGGGAACCGCAGGAAGGTCACGGAGTTCGGTGGGAAGGTGTAGGTGAAGGCGTTCGACACTCCGGAGAACCGCGACTCGCGTGGCGCGATCGGCGTGCTGAACGCGGTGTTGACGTCCTCCGGCGAGCCCTGGAGCGTCGTCACGCGGGCGGTGGAACCCGGCTGGACGCGGGTGCCGAGATCGACCCGGGTGCGGGCGGCCGAGGTCTGGGCGTTGACCACCTTGACCATGAGTTCGCCGGTCTTGACGTCGCGGGTGACGACCTGGCGGAACGGTTCGGCGACCTTGTCGTCGGTGAACGAACCCCACTTCTGTCCGTCGAGGAACAGCGTCACCTGACGGCCGCGGACCTCGACCCGCAGGTCGTACTGCTTGCCGGTCTCGATCTTGGTGTCGTTCTGGAGCAGGGTCTGCTTGCCCCCGCCTTCGGTCTTCTCGACGGCGGAGACGGTGTTGTTCCAGCCGCCGAGGTTCCACCAGTAGTTGTTGCCGCTGTCCTTGACGCCGAAGGCGACCAGGAAGCCTTCCCTGCCACCGGTCTTGGTCGCCTTCACCGAGAAGTCGTAGTTGCTCCACGACGGATCACCCGCGGTCACCAGGGTGTTCTCGGCGGCCTGGTCCGACTGGACGTAGGCGCCGTTCGACACCGCCCACGAACCCGGGCCCGCCACCTTCGACCAGCGCGAATCGTCGCCGGAGAAGTCGTCCGAGAACAGCTGTGCGCCGTCGGCCGACGTGACCTTGACGTCGTCGTAGGCGGCGCTCGTCGCCCAGGTGGACAGTCCGATCGCGCCCGAGATCGGCGCGACCGTGGCAGGCGTGGCCGACGCCCTGCTCGGGACGACGTGGTCACCGACGTTGGTCATGAACAGCTTCTGCGTCTCGTAGCTGGCAGAAGCCCACGAACGCTGGTTGTCGAACCAGATCATGTCCGGTTTCCACTGCACGTAATCGGTGTTCGCCAGCAGCGGCGCGTACGACGCGAGCTTGACGACGTCGGCGTTCCGCTCCAGCCCGGTCATGTACGCGGCTTCGGCCAGCGCGTTGCCGAACTTGTTGTCCAGCGACGCGTACTCGCCGAGGAACACCTTCGGGCCGTTGCGGTCGTAGGTGTCGTAGCGCTGGTTGTTCTGGAGGAACCACTGCGGGCTGTTGTAGTAGTGCTCGTCGACCATCGAGACCTTCGCGTTCCGGTTCAGGTCCCACAGCCGGTCGAACGTCGTGCCGGTGTCGTCCGGTCCGGAGTTGCTGATCACCGTGATCCCCGGGTACTTCGCCGCGATCGCCTCGCGGAACTCGGTGAAGCGGGCGAAGAACTCGTCGGGCAGGTTCTCCTCGTTGCCGACGCCGACATGCGTCAGGTTGAACGGCGCCGGATGCCCCATCTCGGCCCGCTTCCTACCCCAGGTCGAGGTGACCGGGCCGTTGGCGAACTCGATCAAATCGAGGGTGTCCTGGATGTGCCGCCGCAGCAGCGCCGGGTCGTCGGTCGCCCTGTTCTGCCCGCAGCCGGTGACCAGCGCCGGGACCACCGGCAGCGGCATCGCGCCGATGTCCTCGGAGAACTGGAAGTACTCGTAGTAGCCGATACCGTAGGACTGGTTGTAGCCCCAGAAGTTCGCGTTCGTGGCCCGCTGCTCGACCGGGCCGATCGTGTCCTTCCACTGGTACGAACGCTTCCGTTCCCAGTTCGGCGCCTCGTAACCCTGGTGGCTTCCGGTGTTGACGAGGCATCCGCCGGGGAAGCGCACGAAACCGGGTTTGAGCGCGGCGATCTTCTCCGCCAGATCCGCCCGCATGCCGTTCGGACGGTTCTTGTAGGTGTCGCGCGGGAACAGCGACACCATGTCCAGCCGCAGCGTGCCACCGCCGGACGCGGTCAGCGCGAGCCTGCCCAGCGCGCTCGACTCCCGCACCCGGACGGCGCCGGTGTACTTCACCCAGCCGTCGCCGCGGACCTGCACCCGCAGCGGATCGGCGAGCGCCTTGCCCGCGGGATCGGTGACGGCCACCGTGAGCGGAGTGCCCGCCGCCCGATCGGTCCGGGCGAACACCGAGAAGTCGTACTGCTTGCCCTTCTCGACCCGGATCCCCGAGTTGTAGCCGGAGTTCGCGACGCCGTACTCGCCACTGCCCAGGTCGAGCTTGAGATAGCGACGGTTCCGTTCGTTGAGCCGCCGGTCGTCGTCGGCCACCGTCGCCGTGCCGGTGCCCCCGTTGAGCGACGTGGGCGCCCACGACGTCAACGGCGTGTACGACGCGTTGTCGGCCTTGTCGTACTCGAAGGACCGGTTCTGCACGAGCTCCGCGTACAGCCCGCCGTCCGCGGCACGGTTGATGTCCTCGAAGAAGACGCCGTACATCGAACGGTCGATCGTGGCACCACGTCCCGCCGCGTCCACGGCGAGGCTGTACTCGGTCGTCGGTGTCTGGCCCGAAGCGGTCTGAACGGGCACGAGGACACCGGCGGCGATGGTCAGGGACAGCACACTTATCCGGGTGAACCTGCTGCGCACAGCACTTCCTTTCGCGACGTTGCGAGGAAACCGGGGTTAGGAAGGTTCTTCGTGTTCTGCGGGGGTATGACGATCGGCGTTCCGCGGAGTTTTCTGTGTCGCGAAAGCCACTTTGGGGACGTCTGGTGTCTAAAGTGGCTTTCGCGACACGGCCCCGGGGCTCCACCCCGAATACGGGACGCGAGCCGGCAGCCGGCCAGGTCCCCCTCACCGCTTGACATGAGGGGAAAGTCCCCGACCATCAGGCGGCGGTGCGGGCCCGCCGCTTGGTCCAGATGTCGTAGGCGACGGCGGCGAGCAGCACGAACCCCTTGACCAGGTTCACGCTCTCGGTCGGCGCGCCGATCAGGGACATGCCGTTGTTGATCACGCCCATGATGAGACCGCCGGTGATCGCGCCGACCACCTTGCCGACCCCGCCCTGCACCGCGGCGCCGCCGATGAACGCCGCGGCGATCGCGTCGAGTTCGAACATGTTGCCCGCGGTCGGCCCGGCCTGGTTGAGCCGTCCGGCCACGATGATCCCGGCGAGCGCGGAGAGCACGCCCATGTTGACGAAGATCCAGAACGTCACGGACTTGACCTTTACCCCGGACAGCGTCGCCGCCTGGAGGTTCCCGCCGATCGCGTAGATGTGACGGCCGAAGACCGCGCGCGTCGTCACCAGCGAATAGCCGATCACCAGCACCGACAGCAGGATCAGCACCCAGGGCAGGTTCTTGTACCGCGCCAGCTGCACCACCACGAACAGCACCACTGCGGCCGCCGCGACGATCTTCAGCAGGAACATCGGCAACGGGTCCACCTCCTGCAGGTAGTTCAGCCGGGCCGTCCGCTTGCGCCAGCGCGACGCGACCGCGCCCGCGATGGCCAGTGCGCCCACCAACAGGCTGACCACGTCGGCGCCGCCGAGCGGGCCGAGCCCGATGTTGCCGAGGTAGCCGCCGGTGAACCCGTTCGCCAGCGTCCGCACCTCGTCCGGGAACGGGCCGATCCCCTGGTTCCCGAGCACGGTGAGGGTGAGGGCGCGGAAGATCAGCATTCCCGCCAGCGTCACGATGAACGCGGGGATCCCGAAGTACGCGACCCAATACCCTTGCCACGCCCCGATCACCGCGCCGACAGCCAGCGTGATCAACAGCGCGACCGGCCACGCCATGCCCATGTTCACCATCAGCACGGCCGAGATCGCGCCGGTCAGCGCCACCACGGAGCCGACCGACAGGTCGATGTGCCCGGCGATGATGATCAGGATCATGCCGATCGCGAGAATCAGCACGTACGAGTTCTGCACGATCAGGTTCGAGATGTTCTGCGGTTCCAGCAGCGCGCCGCCGGTGAGGATCGAGAACAACACGACGATCAGCGCGAACGCGACGTAGATGCCGCTCTCGCGCGGGTTGAACGAGATCCGGCGCGGCGCCCTGGCCGGCGCGGCTCCCTGCTGGTCCGGGACACCGGTGACGGTGTCGGCGGAGGCGGTGCTCATGTCTTACTCCTGTTCCCTGGTCATCGCCCGCATGAGGACCTCTTGGGTGGCCTCGGCCCGGCCGACCTCACCGGTGATCCGGCCCGCCGACAGCGTGTAGATCCGGTCGCACAGACCGAGCAGCTCCGGCAGCTCGGACGAGATGACCAGGACGGCCTTCCCCTCGTCGGCGAGCCGGTTGACGATCGTGTAGATCTCGTACTTCGCGCCGACGTCGATGCCGCGGGTGGGCTCGTCGAGGATCAGCACGTCCGGATCGGTGAGGATCCATTTGGACAGCACGACCTTCTGCTGGTTACCGCCGGAAAGCGTGCCGGTCACGCTGCGCACGTCCGGTGCCTTGATGTTCATGCTCTTGCGGAATTCTTCGGCGACACGGTGTTCTTCGTTCTCGTCCACCCATCCGCGCCGGGCGAGTTTGCCCAGCGCCGCGCCGGAGATGTTGCGCTGGATGTCCTCGATGAGGTTGAGCCCGTAGCGTTTGCGGTCTTCGGTGGCGTACGCGATCCCGTTGGCGACGGCGTCGCCGACCGTGCGCACCTCGATCTCCTTGCCGTCCTTGATCAGGTGCCCGGAGATGTCCTTGCCGTACGACCGGCCGAACACACTCATCGCGAGCTCGGTCCGCCCGGCGCCCATCAGTCCCGCCAGCCCGACGATCTCGCCGCGCCGCAACGTCAGGCTCGCGCCGTCGACGACGATCCGGCCGTGCTGCGTCGGGCTGTACACGGTCCAGTCCTCGATCCGGAGGACCTCGTCGCCGATCCGCGGTTCCCTTGGCGGGAAACGGTTCTCCAGTTTCCGGCCGACCATCCCGGCGATGATCCGGTCTTCGGTCACCGTGCTCGCGTCCAGCGTCTCGATCGTCCTGCCGTCGCGCAGGATGGTGATCGAATCGGCGATCGCGGCGATCTCGTTGAGCTTGTGCGAGATCAAGACGCAGGTGACGCCGTCGTCGCGCAGGCCGCGCAACAGTTCGAGCAGATGCGCAGAATCGTCGTCGTTCAGCGCCGCCGTCGGCTCGTCAAGGATCAGCAATTTGACCTCTTTGGACAGTGCCTTGGCGATCTCCACCAGCTGCTGTTTGCCGACACCGATGTCGAGCACCGGCGTCACCGGGTTCTCCCGCAGGCCGACGCGCCGCAGCAGCTCGCCCGCCTGCTGGTTGGTCCGGTTCCAGTCGATCAGCCCGCCGCGGGCCTTCTCGTTGCCGAGGAAGATGTTCTCCGCGATGGACAGCTGCTGGCACAGCGCGAGTTCCTGGTGGATGATCACGATGCCGCGGCGTTCGCTGTCGCGGATCGCGGAGAACGCGCACGGCTCGCCGTCGAAGACGATCTCGCCGTCGTACGAGCCGTGCGCGTAGACGCCCGAGAGCACCTTCATCAGCGTGGACTTGCCCGCGCCGTTCTCGCCGCAGATGGCGTGGATCTCTCCCCGGCGCACCGACAGGTTGACGTCCTGCAGCGCCTTGACGCCGGGGAAGGTCTTGGTGATCCCCCGCATCCGAAGGATTTCGTCGGTCACGTCGCTACCTCAGCTGTTCCGCTTTGTAGTAGCCCGAATCGATGAGTTCCTTCTGGTAGTTCCCCTTGTTGAGGATCACCGATTCCAGCAGGAACGCCGGGACGACCTTCTGGCCGTTGTCGTAGTCGGTCGTGTTGTTGGTCTCGGCCTTGCCGCCCTTGAGCACCGTGTCGGCCATCTTGACCGTGGTCTCGGCGAGTTTGCGGGTGTCCTTGAAGATGGTCGAGTACTGCTCGCCGGCGATGATCGACTTCACCGACGCGACCTCGGCGTCCTGGCCGGTGACCACGGGGTACGGCTGGCCCGGGGTGCCGTAGCCGTTGCTCTTCAGCGCCGAGAGGATGCCGATGGAGAGCCCGTCATACGGCGAGAGCACGCCCTGCACCTTGTCGCCGGAGCTGTAGGTCTTGGTCAGCAGGTCTTCCATCCGCCGCTGCGCGGTCGCGGCCTGCCAGCGCAGGATCGCCGCGACGTTGAACGCGGTCTGGCCGCTCTTGACGACCAGCGTCCCGTTGTCGAGGTACGGCTTCAGCACCGACATGGCGCCGTTGAAGAAGAACGTCGCGTTGTTGTCGTCCGGCGAACCGGCGAAGAGTTCGATGTTGAACGGTCCCTTGCCCTCACCGGGCGAACCATCCTCTTTGAGGACCTTGAGCCCGGTGAGCAGCGACGTCGCCTGCTGCACACCGACCTTGAAGTTGTCGAAGGTCGCGTAGTAGTCGACGTTCGGGGTGTTGCGGATCAGCCGGTCGTAGGCGATGACCGGGATCTTCTTGTCCGCGGCCTCCTGCAGCTGGGTGGTGATCGCGGTGCCGTCGATCGAGGCGATCACGAGCAGTTTCGCGCCCTTGGTGATCTGGTTCTCGATCTGGTTCACCTGGGTGGGGATGTCGTCCTCGGCGTACTGGAGGTCGACTTGGTAGCCCAGCTTCTCCAGCGCCGCCTTGATGTTGTCGCCGTCGTGGATCCAGCGCTCCGACGATTTGGTCGGCATGGTGACGCCGACGAGGCCGCCGGCGGCACCTCCCGCGGCCGCCTGCTGATCGACGGTCTTCTGACTCGAACCGCAGGCCGTCAGCGCGGCACCGAGGCCGACCGCCACGGCCAGTGTGGCCAGTTTCGTGAACTTCATTGTTCCTTCTCTCCGGTGGGGACCGATCAGAATCCTTGTGCGAGCCGGTAGTAGGCCTGGTTCCAGCGCATCCGGTCGGCGATCGAGGCGGGCGTCGTGGTCTGGTCGATCACCAGCAGCTCGACGTCGAGCATGGTGGCGAAATCCCGGATCGATTCGGTGCCGACGGCCTGCGTGAGCACCGTGTGATGCGGCCCGCCCGCGGTGATCCACGCTTCGGCGGAGGTCGCCAACGACGGCGCCGGCTTCCACACCGCACGCGCGACCGGAAGATTCGGCAGCGGCTCGTCCGGTGCGACGACCTCGACTTCGTTGGCCACCAAGCGGAATCGGTCGCCGAGGTCGGCGAGGCCGATCACGACGGCGTCACCGGCGGCGGCGTCGAACACCAGGCGGACGGGATCCTCGCGGCCGCCGATACCGAGCGGGTGGATCTCGCACGAAGGCCGGGCGGCGGCAATGCTCGGGCAGACTTCGAGCATGTGCGCGCCGAGGATCTTCGGTTCACCGGGCCCGAAGTGGTAGGTGTAGTCCTCCATGAACGACGTTCCGCGCTCGGAGTCGCGGCCCATCGCCTTGACCGCGGTCAGCAGCGCGGACGTCTTCCAGTCCCCTTCGCCGCCGAAGCCGTAGCCATCGGCCATCAGGCGCTGTACCGCGAGCCCCGGCAGCTGCCGCAGGCCGCCGAGATCCTCGAAGTTCGTGGTGAACGCGCCGAAACCGCCGTCCGCCAGGAACGTGCGAAGTCCCTTCTCGATCCGGGCGGCGTAGCGCAGCGACTCGTGCCGCTCCCCCGACTCGGCCAGATCCGGCGCGAGCGCGTACGAGTCGGCGTACTCCTCGACGAGCGTGTCGACCTCGGCGTCGGGCACCGCGTCGACCAGCGCGACGAGTTCGTTGACGCCGTAGGTGTTCACCGAGACGCCGAACTTCAGTTCCGCCTCGACCTTGTCCCCGTCGGTGACCGCGACGTCGCGCATGTTGTCACCGAACCGCGCGAGCTTGAGCGAACCGATCGTCTGGCGGCCGACCGCCGCGCGGACCCACGCGTCGATCCGGTCGGCGACCGACGGATCCGCCGCGTGCCCGGCGATGGTCTTGCGCGGCACCCCGAGCCGGGTCTGGATGTAGCCGAACTCGCGGTCGCCGTGCGCGGCCTGGTTCAGGTTCATGAAGTCCATGTCGATGGACTGCCACGGCAGCGCCTCGTTGAGCTGGGTGTGCAGATGCAGCAAGGGTTTCCGTAGCGCGTCCAGTCCGGTGATCCACATCTTCGCCGGCGAGAACGTGTGCATCCACGCGATCACGCCGACACAGGCGTCGTCCGCGTTCGCCTCGAGCATCACGCGCCGGATCGCCGACGGCTCCGTCAGCACCGGCTTCGCGACGATCCCGGCAGAGATCCGGCCGGTGTCGGCCAGCATCCGCTGGATCTGCAACGACTGACCCGCGACCTGTTCGAGGGTTTCTTCGCCGTACAGCGCCTGGCTCCCGGTGAGGAACCAGACCTCGGTCTTCCGCTGTGTGCTCACTTCTCTCCCTGCTGGCCGTAGACGTTCTGGTAGCGCGCGTAGAGCCGGTCCACGTCCTGTTCGGACAGTGGTTCCGGGGTTCCCAGCGCGGAAGCGATGTGGACGGTCTTCGCGACGTCCTCGACCATCACCGCGGCCTTGACCGCGTCGCGTGCGGTGCGGCCGACGGTGAACGGCCCGTGGTTGCGCATCAGCACGGCGGGCGAGCGGCTGGCCCGCAGGGTCTCGACGATGCCCCGGCCGATCGAGTCGTCGCCGATCAGCGCGAACGGCCCGACCGGGATCTCGCCGCCGAACTCGTCCGCGATCATCGTGAGCACGCACGGGATCGGCTCCCCGCGCGCCGCCCAGGCGGTGGCATAGGTCGAATGCGTGTGGACGACACCGCCGACCTCCGGCATGTGCCGGTAGACGTAGGCGTGCGCGGCCGTGTCCGAAGAGGGCGCCAGATCACCGTGGACGACTTCGCCGTACAGGTCGGTGACGACCATCGTGTCGGCGGTCAGTTCGCCGTAGGACACGCCGGACGGTTTGATCACCATCAGGTCGTGCCCGGGGACGCGTGCCGACACGTTGCCCGCGGTCCAGATGACCAGTTCGTAGCGGGTCAGCTCGCTGTGCAGCCGCGCGACGGTGTCCCGCAGTTCTTCGAAGGTGTCCGTGATCTCCACAGCGAGGCTCATCGGTGCTGTCCTTTCCTGGCGGCACGGCGGCGGGCGGCGAGCCGGTGCATGACGTCGTTGGTCCCGCGGCCGAAGTAGTCGTGCAGCGCGGCGTACTCGGCGTAGAGGTCGTCGTAGGCCTTCACGTTCTCGGCGATCGGGCGGTGGACCGCGCGGCGGACCGAGCCCATCGCGAGGGCCGCGGCCGGGACGTCCGGATGCGCTCCGGCCGCGACGGCGGCGTGGATCGCGGAGCCCAGAGCGGGACTCTGCGCCGAACCGGCCACCGAAAGCGGCAGGTTCGTCACGTCGGCGTAGATCTGCATCAGCAGGGGGTTCTTGACCAGGCCGCCGGCGACGATCAGTTCGGTGACCGGCACCCCGGCGCGGTCGAAGGTCTCGATGATCGTCCTGGTGCCGAACGCGGTCGCTTCGAGCAACGCGCGGTAGGTGTCCTCAGCGCGCGTCGCGAGCGTCTGCCCGACGACGACGCCGGACAGTTCGTGGTCGACCAGCACCGACCGGTTCCCGCTGTGCCAGTCGAGCGCGACGAGACCGTGCTCGCCGATCTCCTGTACCGCGGCGAGCCGGGTGAGCAGTTCGTGGACGGAGATCCCGGCTTCCCTGGCATCGTCCACATAGGACGCCGGGACACCGTGTTCGACGAACCACGCGAAGATGTCACCGACGCCGCTCTGGCCCGCCTCGTAACCCCACTGCCCGGAAACGATCCCGCCGTCGACGACGCCGCACATCCCCGGCACCTCGCGCAGTTCGGCGCCGTTCATCACGTGACAGGTGGAGGTGCCCATGATCGCGACCATCTGGCCCGGCTCCACCGCCTGGACGGCGGGCGCGGTGACATGCGCGTCGACGTTGCCGACGGCGACCGCGATCCCTTCCGGCAGCCCGGTCCATTCCGCCGCCTGTGCGCTCAGGCTGCCTGCCTTGGCGCCGAGAGCGCCCAGCGGATGGACGAGCTTGTCGTCCACGAAGGACCCGAAGCCGGGTGCGAGCTCCTCCAGGAACTCCGCGCTCGGGTAGCGGCCGTCCTGGAGAATGCCCTTGTACCCGGCGGTGCACGCGTTGCGCACGTAGGTCCCGGTGAGCTGCCAGACGATCCAGTCGGCTAGTTCGACCCAATGCCGCATCCGGTCATAGACCTCGGGAGCCTCTTCGAAGACCTCCAGCGCCTTGGCGAACTCCCACTCCGAAGAGATCAGCCCGCCGTAGCGCGGGAGCCACGACTCGCCGCGCTTTCGTGCCAGCGCGTTGATCCGGTCCGCCTGCGGCTGCGCGGAATGGTGCCGCCACAGCTTCACGTAGGCGTGCGGGTTCCCGCCGAACTCGGGCAGTTCGCACAGCGGCGTGCCCTCGGCCGTGGTCGGCACCATCGTGCACGCGGTGAAGTCGGTGCCGATGCCGATCACGTCGGCGGGGTCCGCACCGGCGGCCCGGATGGCTTCCGGCACGGCGGTGCGGAGCACGTCGACGTAGTCCGACGGCACCTGCAGTGCCCAGTCCGGCGGCAGACCGTGCCCGGTCTGCGGCAGGATCCGGTCGATCACGCCGTGGCGGTATTCCGAAACCGCGCTGCCCAGTTCCGCGCCGTCGCGGACGCGGACCACGACGGCCCGGCCGGACAGCGTCCCGAAGTCGACGCCGACGACCAGCGGCTCCCCTGTACTCACTTCTTCTCCCGAACTGTTAGCGTTCACATTTCTGGTCGAAAACCACGTTCATGCGTGCTTGGAGCCGTAACTCGCGTGCTTGAAGGCGGATCACGCGTGTTCCGCCTTCAAGCACGCGAGTTACGGCTCCAAGCACGCGAGTTCCGTCCTACGTTGCTCGCCTGCCGACGAGGCGTTGCAGCACGATGAAGGCGAACAGCAGCGCGCCGGTGATGATCGAGGTCCACCAGGAGTTCAGCGTGCCGTCGAAGGTGATCAGGGTCTGGATGACGCCCAGCACCATGATCCCCAGCACCGTCCCGAGGACGTAGCCGGAACCGCCGGTGAGCAACGTGCCACCGATGACGACGGCCGCGATCGCGGTGAGTTCCAGCCCGACGCCGTTGAGCGGATCGCCGGAAGACTTGTACAGCACCAGAAGCAGGCCACCGAGCGCCGAGCAGAACCCACTGAGCGTGTAGACCGAGATCCGCGTGCGGCCGACGTTGAGGCCCATCAGCAGCGCCGACTTCGGGTTCCCGCCGATCGCGTACACCGTCCGGCCGAATCGTGTTCCGTAAAGGATGTATACAGCGGCGGCGACCACGACCAGCGCGACGACCACGCCGATCGAGATGTGCAACTCCCCGCCGAGCGGGATCTGCGTCTGCGCGAGGCTCGCGACCGTCGGGTCGTCGATCGAGTACGCCTGGGTGCTGATCGTGTAACACAGCCCCCTGGCAAAAAACATCCCGATCAGGGTGGCGATGAACGGCTGGATCTCGAAGACCTGGATCAGCACGCCCATCCCGAAGCCCAGCGCCGCGCCGATCGCCAGGACCGCGGGGATCACCGCGAAAACCGGCCAGCCCTGGTTCTGCAGCAGGTCGGCGGAGACCACTGTGGACAACGCCACGACCGAACCCACCGACAGGTCGATCCCGCCGGTGAGGATCACGAACGTCATCCCGACGGCGACGACCAGCAGGAACGCGTTGTTGATGAACAGGTCGAGCACGACCTGTCCGGAGCCGAACGCCGTGTAGCTCGACGCGCCGTAAACGTACGCGCCGATGAGCATCGCCATCGTCGCCAGGATCGGCAGATGCCGCTGCCGCGGCCGGTAGCCCTTGATGCGGTCGAGTGTCGTCATACCCCGGCCTCCACCTTCTCCGGCACGACGGCGGCAGGCGGCGGGGCCGCTTTTCGCCGCCGGGCGAGCTTCTTGCGGAACACCGGCGACTGCAACAGGCAGACCGCCAGCACGACCACGGCCTTGAACAGCATGATCGCCTGCGGCGCGATCCCCAGCGCGTACACGGTGGTCGTCAACGTCTGGATGAGCAGTGCGCCGATCACCGAGCCGGTGAGCGAGAACCGGCCACCGGTCAGCAGCGTCCCGCCGATGACGACGGCGAGGATCGCGTCGAGTTCGATGAACTGCCCGGCGTTGTTGCCGTCGGCGCTGTGCACGTTCGCGCTGATCATCAGCCCGGCGATGCCGGCGCAGAGCGCGCAGAAGACGTAGGTGAGCCAGATCAGCCTGGCCGACCGGAGCCCGGCGAGCCTGCCCGCCTCCGGGTTGCCGCCCACCGATTCGACCAGCAGCCCCAGCGCCGACCGGCGGACCAGCACCGCGGCGATGGCGAACACCGCCAGCGCGATGAGGATGGCGCTGGGCAGGCCGAAGGTGAACCCGCTGCCGATCCACTCGTAGGGATGCGAATTGACGGTGATGATCTGGCCGCCGGTGATCAGCTGGGCGATACCGCGGCCCGCGACCATCAGGATCAGGGTCGCGATGATCGGCTGGATGCCCAGTACCGCCACGAGCCAGCCGTTCCACACCCCGAGCGCGAGGGCCAGACCCAGTGCCATCCCGACCGCGGCGAGCGTCCCGCCGAGGCTGTTCTGGTCACCGAGTCCGCTGATGTGGAGACACGCCAGCGCGCCGCTGATCGCCACGACCGCGCCGACGGAGAGGTCGATCCCCCGCGTCGCCACCACCAGGGTCATGCCGATCGCGATGAGGATCAGCGGGGCGCCGTTCTTGAGGATGTCGATCAGGTTCCCGTAGAGATGCCCGTCGCGGAATTCGATCGCGAAGAACGCCGGGTGCACGATGAGGTCGCCGAGCAGCAGCGCCAGCAGCGCCACGACGGGCCAGAACAACCGATGCTTGGTCATCGTGCGACTCCTTCGGCCATCGTCGCCATGACGCGGTCCGCGGTCAGCGATTCGTTGTCCAGTACGGCGACCACCGCGCGGTCGCGCAGCACGACGACCCGATGGCTCAACCGCAGCACCTCCTCGAGTTCGGCGGAGATGAACACGACGGCCATCCCCTCGCTCGAAAGCCGGGCGACCAGCCGCTGGATCTCCGTCTTGGCGCCGATGTCGATGCCGCGCGTCGGCTCGTCGAGGATCAGCAGCCGGGGTTCGGTGATGAGCCATCTCGCGAGCAGCACCTTCTGCTGGTTGCCGCCACTGAGGTCGCCGACCTTCGCTTCCGCGTTCGCGGGCCGGATGTCGAGCATCTCGATGTAGCGCTCGGCGATCTCGTCCTGCCGCCGCCGCGGGATCGGCCGCGCCCAGCCCCGTGAGGCCTGCAACGCGAGCACGATGTTCTCGCGCACGGTGAGCTCCTCGACGAGTCCTTCGGTCTTGCGGTTCTCCGAACAGAACGCGATCCGATGGTCGAGCCCGGTCCGCGGCGTCTTCAGCGACACCGGCTCGCCGTCGATCCGCACGGAACCGCTGTCCGCGTGATCGGCGCCGAACAACAGCCGCGCCAGTTCGGTGCGGCCCGAACCGAGCAGCCCGGCGAGGCCGACGACCTCGCCCGCCCGGATGTCGAGCGAGAACGGCGCGACACCGCCCTTGCGGCCGACATCGCCCGCTTCGAGGAACACCGGCGCACCGGCGAGGTCGGACCGGCTGTGGCCCGAGTCCTCGATGTCTTCGAGTGCCTCGAGTTCCTTGCCGATCATCCTGGTGACCAGGTCGACCGGGGTGATCTCCTCGGTGCGGTATTCGCCGATCAGCTTCCCGTTGCGCAGCACCGTCATCCGGTCCGCGACGGCGAAGACCTGCTCGATGAAATGGGAGACGAACAGGATCGCCATCCCCTGATCCCGCAGCGAACGCACCACGTTCAGCAGCTGCTCGACCTCGCCGGCGTCCAAACTGGACGTCGGTTCGTCGAGCACGAGGACTCGCGCGTCGACGTCGAGCGCCCTGGCGATCGCGACCAGTTGCTGCACCGCGATCGAGCAGCTGCTCAGCTCGGCCGAAACGTCCACCTCGACGTCCAGCCTGGCCAGCAGCGCGGCCGCCCGGCGGCGCGTCTCACGCCAGTCGATGCGGCCGCGCCGTCGCGGTTCCTTGCCGAGGCAGATGTTCTCCGCCACCGACAGGTTCGGGCAGAGGTTCACTTCCTGGTAGACGGTGCTCACGCCGGAGTGCTGCGCTTCTCCCGGGCCGCTGAACGCGACCCGGGAGCCGTCGAGTTCGATCGTGCCCGCGTCCACCCCGTACACGCCGGTGAGCACTTTGATCAGGGTGGACTTGCCGGCGCCGTTCTCACCCATCAGGGCATGCACTTCGCCGGGGAACATCCGGAAGGAGACGTCGTCGAGGGCGACCACGCCGGGGAATTCCTTCCGGATGTGGCTCATCCGCAGCATCGCGAGGGGTTCTGTCATCGGGTCAGTACTGGCGCTGCGGCAGGGCGGCCTTCGCGGACGCCTGGTCGAATTCGGTCTCGGTGGTCTCGATGCGCGGTGGCACCTGCTCACCGGCGGCGACCTTCTTCACCAGGTCCATCAGCTGCGGGCCGAGGAGCGGGTTGCATTCGACGACGTGGTTGATCTTGCCGTCGGCCAGTGCCCGCAGGGCGTCGCGGACGCCGTCGACCGAGACGATCTTGATGTCCTTGCCGGGCACCTTCCCAGCGGCTTCGATCGCTTCGATGGCGCCGAGGGCCATGTCGTCGTTGTGCGCGTACAACACGTCGATCTTGGGCTGGGACTTCAGGAAGGCCTCCATGACCTCCTTGCCCTTGGCCCGCGTGAACTCACCGGTCTGCGACGCGACGACCTTGAACTTCGGGTTCGACGCGATGACGTCGGCGAAACCCTTCTTGCGGTCGTTCGCCGGCGCGGAGCCGGTGGTGCCCTGCAGTTCCACGATGCTGACGTCGCCTGCCGCCGAGCCGAACTCCTTGGCCAGCCACTCGCCCGCCTTCCTGCCCTCGGCGACGAAGTCCGAACCGAGGAAGGTCTTGTACAGCGACTTGTCCGGCGAATCGACGGCCCGGTCGGTCAGGATCACCGGGATGTTCGCCGTCTTCGCCTCCTTGAGCACGGTGTCCCAGCCGGATTCCACGACCGGCGAGAAGGCGATCACCTTGACCTTCTGCTGGATGTAGGAGCGGATCGCGGCGATCTGGTTCTCCTGCTTCTGCTGCGCGTCGGAGAACTTCAGCTCGATCCCGGCCGCCTTCGCGGACTCCTGGATGGACTTCGTGTTCGCCGTGCGCCAGCCGCTTTCCGCGCCCACCTGGGCGAAGCCGAGGGTGAGGGCGCCGCCGCCACCCGTTCCACCGCCACCGCCGCACGCGGAGAGCAGGAGCAGCCCGGCCACTCCGGCCACGATCGCCGTCCACGGTTTTCTTGCCACATCGACTCCTAGATCCGCACTGATCAGTTGAGTTAGCGTTAACACTTGTGCCTCGAGCCTTGAAGACGGCTCAGTGTGCTACGAAAGACCGGTGCTCTCCCGCACGATCAGTTCGGGGACCACCAGGTCGCGGTCTCGGTTCTCACCACCGTTCATCCGGCGGCGGAGCAGGTCGAACGTGCGCCTGCCGACTTCGACGAAGTCCTGGCGCACCGTCGTCAGCGGCGGTGTGTAGTAGGCCGCCTCGGGAACGTCGTCGAAGCCGACGATCCGCATCTCCCCCGGCACGTTCACCCCGGCTTCGGTGCAGGCACGGAGAAAACCGAGGGCCATCTGGTCGTTCGCCACGAACACCGCGTCCAGGCCCTTTTCGCCGACGAGGGATCGCCCCGCCGCGTACCCGGAACGCGCGCTCCAGTCGCCGCGGATGACGGGCGGGATCCGTGCGCCGTGCCGCTGCAGGGTCTCGCGCCAGCCGCGTTCGCGGTCGAGCGCCTCCAGCCAGTCTTCGGGTCCGGCCACATGCCAGACCGTCTCGTGACCGAGGCCGAGAAGGTGCTCCGTGGCGCGCCGCGCGCCGTCGTACTGGTCGACCGAGATCACCGGGACCGGCGCTTTCTCCCCACCGCCGACCGCGACGAGCGGCACGTCGCTGGGCGCCGCTTCCAGCGCACGCGCGGCGGTGACGTGCGGCGCGATCACGACGATGCCCTCGACGGCCTGGCGGCGCAGGCGCTCCACCGCGTCCGCGATGGACGACCGGCCCGGACGGCTGATGCTGGTTATGGTCGTCGCGTACCCGGCTTCGCGGGCGGCGTGCTCGATACCGCTCAAGGTACTGGCCGGACCGTAGAGATTGGCCTCCAGCGCGACCACGCCGAGCGTGCCCGAGCGGCCGGTGACCAGCGCGCGGGCGACCGAGTTCGGCCGGTAGTCCAGCTGCTCGATGGCGGCGTTGACGCGGACGCGCGTCTCGGCGCGGACCGGCCCGGTGCCGTTGATGACCCGCGAGACCGTCATATGCGAAACACCCGCGAGCGCGGCCACGTCGGTGAGACTGGCCTGCTTGCTCTCGGTGGTTTCGCGCGCCATCGCCTGTCTCCAAATCCCGGTACCGTGTGACGAGTGCCGCAAGTGTTAGCGATAACACGAGCCGGGTCAAGCGCTCCCCGAGTAACAGTCGGGTCACGGAGCCCTGGATCAGCTGGAGGCGCGATGCGTGAGCGAGACCGGCAAGATCCGCTGGCGGGGCTTGAGATCCCGGTCGTCCATCACCGCGAGCAGGGTCTCGACCATCACGCGCACCTGCTCCCGCGGGTCCTGGTGGACCGAGGTCAGCGGCGGGTCCATCTCCGGTGCGAGGGTCGCGTTGTCGTCGAAGCTGACGACGGCGACATCCGACGGGATCCGCCGTCCGGCGGAATGCAGGGTGCGGAGCGCGCCGAGGGCCATCATGTCGCTGGCCACGAAGACGGCGTCGAGGTCGGGGCGCCGCGCGAGCAGATTCGCCATCGCCCTCGCGCCGCCGGTCAGGGTGAAGTCGCCTTCCTCCATCAGGTCCGCCGGGTCGAGCCCGGCGTCGAGGAGGGTCTTGCGCCAGCCGGAGAGCCGGTCGATCGCCGCGCTCTGGTCCTGCGGGCCCGCGATCGTGGCGATCCGGCGGTGGCCGGCCTCGACCAGATGCGCGACCGCGAGCTTCGCGCCGCCCTCGTTGTCGAAGTCGACGACGTGGACACCACGTTTCAACCCGGCCGCCTGCCCGCCGTACACCACCGGGATCCTCAACTGCCGCAACGCCTTGGGCAGCGGATCGGTCCGATGCGGCGCGAAGACCAGTACGCCGTCGACGTGCCCGCCGTCGAGAAACCTGACCGTGCGGTCGAGATCCTCGCGGGTGTCACTGAAGATCAAGACCATCTGGCAGCCGACGTCGGCGAGTTCGCGATAGCCCGCGCGCATGACCGCGGTGCGGTACGGGTCGTCGAGCAGCCGCGCCTCCGGCTCCGAAAGCACGACCGCGACCGCGCCGGTCCGCTTGGTCACCAGCGATCTGGCCGCCTGGTTCGGGGAATAGCCGAGTTCGCGCGCCGCGGCCTGGACCTTCTCGCGGGAGCGCGCGCTGACGTAGCCGTCGTCGTTCAGCGCACGGGACGCCGTCGACCGGCTGACCCCGGCCGACGCGGCGACGTCTTCCAGTGTCGGCCTGCCGTCTTCCCCTGGTCGAGGCCCCACCCGCGCCACCTTCACTCTTCAGCTCCATCCGGACACCGACAGCTTAGTGCTCGGCGCGCGACGACACTGAGAGCGCTCCCCTGATGGAAACACTCTCATTACAAGCCCTTGACACGGCCATACCTTGGCGACAGACTCTGCGCGTCCTGGGAGCGCTCCCATTTTCTCCTCACCCCATCAGCAAGGGACAAAAGCGTGAGAAGAGTCCACCAACCCATCGGCGCAAGGGGTTAAGAACCGTGAGAAGCATCCGGAACGGCCTGGTGCTGGCACTGGGTATCACGATGACGGCGTTCGGACTGGCGGCGTGCGGCGGTGACGACGGCGGGGCCCCCGCCGCGTCGGACCCGAACGCCAAGGTCGAGCTGTCGCTGGCGACGTTCACCGAGTTCGGCTACGAGGAGCTCATCCCCGAGTACGAACGACTGCACCCGAACATCAAGATCACCCACCGCAAGACCGGCCAGGGCGGGCCGTACCACCAGGATCTGATCACGAAACTGGCCGCGGGTTCCGGCCTCGCCGACGTCACCGCCGTCGAGGAAGGGCATCTGTCGAACGTCCTCGACAAGGGCTCGAAGTTCAACGACCTGCCCAAGATCGGCCCGGCGGAGGCGTCCCCCGACCGCTGGCTCGGCTGGAAGTACGACGCGGCGAAGACCAAGGACGGCAAGGTCATCGGCTACGGAACGGACATCGGCCCGCTGGCCATGTGCTACCGCAAGGACATGCTCGAAGCGGCGGGAATGCCGTCCGATCCCGAAGCGGTCAAGCCGTTGTTCGCGACCTGGGACAGCTACTTCGCCGCCGGCGAACAGTACGTCACCAAGACCGGCGGTAAGGCGTGGTTCGACTCGGCCGCGCAGAACTTCAACGCCATGGTCAACCAGCTCCCCACCGGCTACATCGGCAACGACGACAAGCCGACGCTGGAATCGAACCAGGGCATCAAGGACGCCTGGACCAAGGTGACCGGCGCCGTCGCGAAGGGACAGTCGGCCAAGCTGACCGCGTTCAGCAACGAGTGGAACTCCGGATTCAAGCAGGGCGCCTTCGCCACGAAGGTGTGCCCCGCGTGGATGCTCGGCGTGATCGAGGAGCACTCCGGTCCCGAGAACGCCGGCAAATGGGCGGTCACCGCGGCCTTCCCCGGTGGCGGCGGGAACTGGGGTGGCTCGTACCTGACCGTGCCCACGCAGTCGAAGCACCCGAAGGAGGCGGCCGAACTCGCCGCCTGGCTGACCGCGCCCGAACAGCAGATCAAGGCGTTCAAGGCGAAGGGCACGTTCCCCAGCCAGGTCAAGGCACTGGAAGACCCGGCGCTGCTGAGCGAGACCGACGCCTACTTCGGCGGCGCCAAGATCGGCCAGTTGTTCGCCGAACAGGCGAAGAAGGTCGCGAAGCCCCAGTACAAGGGCCCCGGCGACGGTCAGATCCAGGAGAACGCGGCGAGCCCGGCGCTGCAGGCCGTCGAACAGGGCAAGTCGGCGGACGAGGGCTGGACGCAACTGCTCGACGCCGCGAAGAAGATCACGCGCTGACCGATGACCGTCGTCGACAAGATCGCGCCGGACGAGGAGAAGGCCGGGGTGTGCACGTCGCCCCGGCCCACCCTCCGCCATCGGCTGAGCCGGTGGGACGTCAAGGTCTCGCCGTACCTCTACATCGCCCCGTTCTTCGTCGTGTTCGGGATCGTCGGGTTGTTCCCGCTGCTCTACACGGCTTACGTGTCCCTGTTCAGCTGGGAGGCGGGTGACGACAACCCCGTTTTCATCGGGCTGGACAACTTCAAGGAGTTGTTCGCCGACACGCAGTTCTGGAACGCGCTCGAGAACACCGTCAGCATCTTCCTGCTCTCCAGCGTTCCGCAGCTGATCATCGCGGTGCTCCTGGCGGCGCTGCTGAGCGCCAGGCTCCGCGGGGCGACCGGCTGGCGCGTCGGCGTCCTACTCCCCTACGCCGCCAGCCTGGTCGCGCTCGGGATCATCTTCGCGAATCTGTTCGGGCCGAAGTACGGGCTGGTCAACGGTCTGCTGCAGACGATCGGGCTCGATCCGGTCGACTGGCAGGCAGGCCGGTTCAGCAGCCACGCCGCGATCGCGATCATGGTGAACTGGCGCTGGACCGGGTACAACGCGCTGATCGTGCTCGCGGCGATGCAGGCCATCCCGAAGGAACTGCACGAGGCCGCACTGATCGACGGAGCGGGCGCCGCACGCCGGTTCTTCAGCATCACGCTCCCCCTGCTGAAGCCGACGCTGATCTTCGTCACGATCACCTCGACGATCGGCGGACTGCAGATCTTCACCGAGCCCAAGCTGTTCGACGCCATGCCGGGCTCGAACAACGGCGGTTCGTCCAACCAGTTCCAGACCGTGACGCTGTACCTGTACCAAACGGCCTTCGAGAACTACGAACTCGGTTATGCCTCGGCGATCGCGTGGGTGCTGTTCGTGATCATCGTGCTGATCGCGCTGGTGAACTTCTTCCTCACCGGCAGGCTCACGGCGGTGAAGAAGAAATGACAGTGATCCACAGTGGACTCAAGCGAGGCGTTTCGGCGCTGGGCAAGCCGCGCAGGGCGACCTACGTCGTGCTCACGATCTTCGTGCTGGGCTCGCTCTTCCCGTTCTACTGGTCGTTCCTGGTCGCCAGCCGGGACAGCGGGATGCTCACCGAACGGGTCCCGCCCTTCCTGCCCGGCGGGAACTTCTTCGCCAACGCGGCGAGGGTGTTCGACACCGTGCCGTTCTGGAAGGCGCTCGCGAACAGCCTGATCGTGTCCGGCACGGTCACCCTCACCACGGTGCTGTTCTCGGCACTGGCCGGGTTCGCCTTCGCCAAACTGCGATTCCGCGGGCGGAACGGGCTGTTCGTGTTCATCGTCATCACGCTCGCCGTACCGACCCAGCTCGGCATCATCCCGCTGTTCATGGCGATGTCGGAGTTCGGCTGGGCAGGCGGATTGCAGTCGGTGATCGTGCCCAACCTGGTGACCGCGTTCGGCGTCTTCTGGATGCGGCAGTACACAGTGGACGCCGTACCGTACGAACTGATCGAGGCGGCGCGCGTCGACGGCTGCAGCATGATCCGGATCTTCTGGAACGTCTGCCTGCCCGCGGTCCGGCCGGCGGCGGCGATCCTGGCGATGTTCACGTTCATGACGTCGTGGAACGACTTCCTCTGGCCGCTCGTGGTGCTGGACGCCGGCAACCCCACCGTCCAGCTGGCGCTGGAGAAGCTGCAGAGCGGCTACTACGTCGACTATTCGCTGGTGCTGGCCGGGACCACCCTGGCCACCATCCCGATCCTCATCGTCTTCCTCCTCCTCGGCCGCCAGATCGTGGCCGGGATCATGCAAGGTGCCGTGAAAGGGTGACCATGTCCGCTCATCCCGACAGTGTCCGGGCGAAGACCGCGCTCCTGTTCCCGCCCGGATTCGTGTGGGGCGCCGCCACCGCGGCCTTCCAGGTCGAAGGGGCGACGGCCGCCGACGGCCGGACCGACTCGATCTGGGACGTCTTCGCCCGCCGTCCCGGTGCCGTCGTCGGCGGCGACACCGGGGAGCCGGGCGCCGATCATTACCGGCGCTATGCCGAAGACGTCGATCTGATGCGACGGCTCGGGCTCGGCGCGTACCGGTTTTCGCTGTCGTGGCCGCGGATCCGGCCCGGCGGCGGCGCGCCGAATCCGCGGGGTCTCGCGTTCTACGACCGGCTCGTCGACAAGCTGCTCGAGGCCGGAGTCGAACCCTGGGCGACGCTGTATCACTGGGATCTCCCCCAGTCGCTGGAAGACGAGGGCGGCTGGGCGGCACGCGAGACCGCCTTCCGGTTCGCCGAATACGCCGAAACGGTCGTGGCGCGCCTGGGCGACCGGGTACCGCGCTGGTCCACCCTGAACGAGCCGTGGTGTGCGGCGATGCTGGGCTACGCGCGCGGAATCCACGCGCCCGGCAGGCAGGAACCCCGCGCCGCCGTCGCGGCCGCGCACCACCTGCTGCTGGGACACGGACTGGCGATGGACGTCCTGCGGCGACACGCGCCTGCCGCGTCGTCGGGGATAACGCTGAACCTGTACCCGGTGTCGGCGGTCGATCCGTCGTCCACTGTGGACTCCGAGGCCGCGCGCCGGATAGACGGCCTGCAGAACCGGCTGTTCCTGGATCCGGTGCTGCGTAGCTCCTACCCCGAGGACCTGCTGACCGATCTCGCGCCGCTCGGCATCGGAGAGCTGGTGCGCGACGGCGACCTCGCGACCATCGCCGCTCCGATCGACTGGCTGGGCATCAACTACTACCGCGGCTACCAGGTCGCGGGCACCCCGCTGCCCGGCAGTGAACCGGCGGGCCCCGACTGGCTCGGCTCCCCCGACGTCCATTTCGTGCCCGACGAAGCGGCGCCCCGCACCGACTCCGGCTGGGAGGTCCAGCCTTCGCGGCTCACCGAGTGCCTCCTCCAGGTCCATCGCGAGTATCGGCCGATCCCGTTGTACATCACCGAGAACGGCGCGTCCTATCCGGACGCGTTGATCGGCGGGGATATCGCGGACACCGACCGGATCGCCTTCCTCGACTCGCATCTGCGTGCCGCGTACGAGGCGATCGAGGCGGGCGTCGACCTGCGCGGCTACTTCTATTGGTCACTGCTCGACAACTTCGAGTGGGCCGAGGGATACGGCAAACGGTTCGGACTCGTCCATGTCGACTACGCGACGCAGCGGCGGACGCCGAAACAGAGCGCGCTCTGGTATGCCCGGGCGATCAGTCTCAACGGGCTGAGCTGAGGGCAAGTGTCAGGAAAGGGTCGTTCAGGACGACCCTTTCCTGACCTTTACGCGCGGGAGCGCTCGGCGCGTTCCGCGAAGACACGGTCGGCGGCTCGCCGGTCCTGCCCGTCGGCCCGGAACCCGTTGACGCAGCCGGGCACGTCCGCGGTGGAAGTGCAGTTGTCCGGCCGGTTGCCACTCAACACGGCCCCGTTCACCAGCGTGACGCGTCCGCTGAGCGTGTGAATGCCGCCGCCGGAAGCCGGGAGAGGGTACAACCCGGCCCCAGGTTCGCCCGCGACGTTGTCGCTGACGGTCCCGCCGTCGAGCGTGAGACTGTCATCGAACACACTGAGTCCGCCGCCTCGACCTCCGTAACCGGAGATCCCGGAGTACCCGCCCGGCCCCGCGACGCCGGCATCACCGCCGCGTCCCGCATGGTTTCCGGTGATGGTGGTGCGGGTGATGACCGGATTCAGCAGCACACCGGGGCTGGTCGACATGATCAGGCCGCCGCCCGTGCCGCCGCTGCCGCCGTGTCCGGCTCCGCCGCCCTCCGAGCCTCCCGCGCCGCCCTTGCCCCCGCTCCCGGCACTGTTGCCGGTGACGACGCTGTCGGTGAGCCGCAGGACGGTACCGCTGAGCACGTCGACACCGGCGCCGAAGCCGGCTGAACCGCCTCGTCCACCCGCCTTGGCCGCCACCCCGTTCCCGCCCGGGCCACCGGAGCCGGAGGCGTTGCCGGTGATCGAACTGCGGGTGATCGTCAACTCCGTCCGAGCGGAGGCGTAGGAGGAGATACCACCGCCGGAGCCTCCGGAGCCGGCGGCGTTGCCACTGATGACGCTGTCGGTGATGGTCGGCGGACCCCAGTTCTTGATACCGCCGCCGGACCCGCCCGGGTTCGCGTCTCCATAGGAGTTGGTCCCGACACCGTCAGGAGCATGACCGCCCGCGATCGTGACCTCGTTGAGGGTCCGGTCGCCCCAATTGTTGATGATGCGGAATCGGGGCGCGTCCTTGGCGCGTTCGATGGTGGCGTGATTACCGTTGACGGTGAGCTTTCCCTCGATGGAGGGCAGCCCGGCACTCCAGTAGACATCGGCGACCGCGGTGAGCGTGTAGACGCACTTCGCCGCCAGGGACAGTGTGTCCGGCGCGGCGGTGGCGTTGGCCTCGGCGATGGCCTGGACCAACGCGGCGGAGTCGCAGGGAACGGCGATTTCGGCGGCGTGCGCCGGTGGAGCGACCAGGGCGAACGCCCCCAGTGCGGTTACCGTGGTCGCGATTCGTCTTCGGGTTCCGGCATTCGACATCATCGGAAAACCTCCCAGATCAAGGAATCGGGTGATGGCCATCGAGAACATTAGGAGTCCCGCCTTCACCCCTCAATGAATAGGATTCCGACCACACGATTACCGATCATCGGGAATCGTGGTGAATGAATGAACACCGGATTTCGCGCCTTGCCGACGCCGCGCCGAGGGATTGCGGTGGCCACACTCCGGCAGGTCTTGTTATCGTAGGTGCGGACCTGATCGACGAGCAGTGGAGACCAGACGTGGCAGGTGAAGACGACATCTCCGGGTGAGCCGGAGTCGGCGGGCCACCGGCGTTGACGCCGACGTGGCCTCTTTGTCGTCCCCTCAAACCACGTCCACTGCGGTGCAGCCTCAAGGCGCCCGCTGTCTTTCACGAGGTCATTTCCATGTCAGACGCCTTCGTCGTCGTGTCCGCCCTCTCCTTCTCCTGGCCGGATGACACCCCGGTCTTCGACGACCTGTCCTTCACCGTGCCCGGTGGCCGCACCGGTCTGGTCGCGCCGAACGGGGCGGGCAAGAGCACGCTCCTCAAACTGATCGCCGGAGAGCTGCGACCGGTGTCGGGGTCGGTCTCCACCCAGGGAGTCCTCGGCTATCTGCCGCAGTCTCTGCCCCTCACCGCCGACCTGAACGTGGCCGAAGTACTGGGGATCGCACCGCAGCTCGCGGCGCTGAGCGCGATCGAGTCCGGCGACGCGAGTGAAGAGCACTTCACCACCATCGGGAACGACTGGGACATCGAGGAGCGCACCCGCGCCCAGCTCGATCGGCTCGGCCTCGACGGCATCTCGCTGGACCGGAGCCTGCGTACGTTGAGCGGCGGGCAGATCATCTCCCTCGGCCTGGCCGCGCAATTGCTGAAGCGGCCCGACATCCTGCTGCTGGACGAACCGACCAACAACCTCGACCTCGACGCCCGCCGCAAGCTCTACGGGGTGCTCGAAGACTGGTCCGGCTGCCTGCTGCTGGTGAGTCACGACCGGGAACTGCTCGACCGGATGGACCGGATCGCCGAACTCGACCGCGGCGATCTCAGGTACCACGGCGGGAACTTCACCCAGTACGAAGCGGCGGTCAAGGCCGAGCAAGAGGTCGCCGAGCGCAACGTCCGCAGCGCCGAACAAGAGGTCAAACGCGAGAAACGGGAGATGCAGCAAGCCCGCGAGCGGGCGGCGCGCCGGGCGGGCAACGCCGCCAGGAACCTGGGCAACGCCGGACTGCCGAAGATCTTCGCCGGCACCATGAAACGCAACGCCCAGGAGTCCGCGGGCAAGGCGAACGAGACACACGCCGCGCGGGTCAGCGAAGCGAAGAACCGCCTCGACGAGGCCGAACGTTCCCTCCGCGACGACCAGAAGATCGCGCTCATCCTGCCGGGCACCAACGTCCCCACCGGGCGCACGATGTTCCACGGCGAGCACATCCAAGTCCGCTACGGCGACCGGAACGTCTTCGCGGGCGACGGAGTCGACCTGACGATCCGCGGCCCCGAACGGATCGCCCTGACCGGCGGAAACGGGACCGGCAAGTCAACCCTCCTCCGGGTGCTCAAGGGAGACCTCACGCCCGACAGTGGCGTGGTGAAGCGAGCCGAAGGGCGGATCGCGTACCTCTCCCAGCGGCTCGACCTGCTGGACTTAGGCCGGACCATCGCCGAGAACTTCGCCGCGTTCGCCCCGAACCTCCCCGAGTCACAGCGAATGACCCTGCTCGCCCGCTTCCTGTTCCGAGGCGCGCGAAGCCAGCTTCCCGTCGGCGTGCTCTCCGGAGGCGAACGCCTGCGGGCCACCCTGGCCTGCGTCCTGTTCGCCGAACCCGCGCCGCAACTCCTGCTGCTGGACGAGCCGACCAACAATCTCGACCTGGTCAGCGTCGGGCAATTGGAGAGCGCGCTGGGGGCGTATCAAGGGGCTTTCGTGGTCGTCAGCCATGACGAGCGGTTCCTTCGGGAGATCAAGGTCGATCGGCGGGTGCGGTTGACCGGCGGGACTCTCGTGGAGTCGTGAGGTCTCTGCGGCCCGGGTATGTGAGTGGCCTCGGGCCCTGATTCGAAACGCCCAGCAACACCCTCCACCACTGACCCCGAGGAGCCCGCCAGCCACACCGGCGACGGGTCCCTCGCCATGCCCACGTCGACTCGGAATAGAGAAAAGGCGCCCTCGCCGGGCCCCTGATATCCGTGAATGCTTCCTTGAGGGACCCAGAGTCACGGCGCCACCAGGCTTCGAGACAACGCAGGACGCCGTTGATGAGGGATTCGGGACGTTCAATGTCCCCAATCCCTCATCGACGAAACCGCCGGCCGCACAGGTGGGTGGACAAATACGAATCCGTCAAGGAGGGCTTCACGGACTCCAAACCCGACAACCACCCCGGCACAGTCACGCGAGCAGGTAGCGAAGGCCTCCTTCCCTACCCTCAAGGTAGGCAAGGAGGCCTTCACGGACCACCGACCGCTTCCTTCCGTCCACACCCGACCGCAAAACAAAAAACCGCCACCGAACCGGCGACGGGCGAGGAAAGAAAAGGTCCCGCTTCCGCTCAGCGAAGGCTGGGGGTTCCTGCGAGCAGGAAGCGGGAGTTTGTGGCCGGTACGGGGGCCGCCTCTCGGCGAGTGGCTCGACACGGCTCCGGCCGAACCGGTATTCCGTGAAGGCGAAGGGTGAGGCCCGGGGGCACCATCCGTACCGACACTCTCTACAACGCCACGGCTCGGAAAATGTTCCCCGCGAAAAAAGTGACGCGCGTCAACACACGAATGCGGTAACGCTCAGCAGGGTGGCGGAACCTGATCCACCAGTTCTTCGGGAGCGGACAGCCGCCATGCCTCGTAGACCAATTCGTTCAGCTCGTCGGATTCGATGCCGTCGAGGTACACCACCACCCAGCCGAATCCCCCGGCCGTGAACTGCACCTCGAAGACGTCGGGCCGTTCGGCCACGAGGGCTTCCTGTTCCGAGAGCGTCTGCTTCAGGCCGACGGTCTGGGTCCGCGGCCAGTAGTAGCCGAACCGCTTCCCGCGCACGCTGAACGACTCCCACTCCTTCGCGTCGGATCGCTCGACGTCGGCGAGCGACTTCAGCATCCGGTGGAACTCGTCACTCGACACGCTCATCTTGAACCCCAAACCCCAGTAACTCCGTCGGCTCCAGTCTAAGGGCCCGGGTGGGCCCGTCCTTTGAGGATGTCGATCGGTAGATTCGCCGGAGGGAGAGCCACTCGATCCGGGGAGCTGCGCAATGGACCGACCGGTCACGGCGGCAGAGCTGTTCGACGCCATCGGTTCCGCTTACGAGGACGTCTTCGGACGGGCGCCGGCGGTTGACAGGGCGGTGCGGCATCTGCTGGACAGCTTGCCGCCGTCGTCGAGGGTGCTCGACATCGGAAGCGGAACGGGAAGGCCGGTGGCCGAGGACCTGTCTTACGCCGGTCATCGGGTGACCGGGCTCGACGTGTCGCCGGTGATGATCGATCTCGCGCGTGAGCAGGTTCCCGCAGCCACCTTCGTCCACGCCGACGTGCGGGAATGGACCTCGCCGTCCGAATCTTGGGAGGCCGTCTGCGCCTTCTTCCCCTTCCTCCAGATGCCGCGCGCGGACACCGAAGCCGTGCTCGCCGACATCGGGCGCTGGCTGGTGCCGGGCGGGCTCTTCGCTCTGGTCACCGTTCCGCGCGACGCCGAGGACGTGCCGGCGGAGTTCTTCGGCCGCACCTTCCTCGAGACCAGTTTCGCCCCGGACGACCTCGTCCGGCGGGTCGAGGCGGCCGGGCTGGAGGTCACCGGCACCCATTCGGAGCTCTTCACCGCGGACGAGCCGGGGACACCGCCGGAGGAGCACCTCCTGGTCCTCGCCCGCCGCCCGGAGTGAGCATGCCGGTCGTCAGCGTGATCACCCCGGTCCACCCGCCGAGCCTGCCGTACTTGACCGAGGCGTACGAATCCCTCGCCTCGCAGGAACTACCGCCGGACTGGAGCTGGGAATGGCTGGTACAGGAGGACGGCGAGACCGGCCTGCTCGACGGCGTCCTCCCCGCGGACGAGCGCGTCCTGCCCGGCTCGGGGCGCCCAGGCGGTCCCGGAGTCGCGCGGATGATGGCTCTGTCACGCGCCTCCGGGGAGCTGATCAAGGCACTCGACGCGGACGACCTCTTGGCACCCGGCGCGCTCGCACGAGACATCGCGGCGCTGGAGGACCCCGAGGTCGGCTGGACGACCTGCCGGGTCCTCGACCTCTTTCCGGATGGGACCACGGCCGGCGTCGACAGCGATCCCGGCGAGGGACGGATCGAACGCGGCGCGATCCTGCGCCACTGGCGGCGCAACGGCTACGTGTCGTCGGTGGTGGCCGGGACGCTGTGCATCCGCCGCGACCTTCTGCTGGATCTGGGCGGCTGGATGGCGCTGCCCGCGTCGGAGGACACCGGGCTGATCCTCGCCGCCAACGCCTGCTCCGACGGCTACTTCGTCTCCACGTGCGGCATGTTCTACCGGAAGTGGGCCGGTCAGGTCACCCGGTCCGCGGCGCACAACGACGACGGCGAACGGCTCGCGCGGATGAAGCTGATCGAGGAACGCGCCGAGGTCATGTTGGCACGTCGACGATGTCGAGCAACGCCTTCGCGCACAGATCCCGGATCTGGTCCCGGGTCAGCTTCCGGTACTTGAGCCAGTCGAGGCACACCGCGACGACGAAGGCCAGCCAGCCCCGCACGAGCACCCGCAGGGCCTCCGGCGGCTCGCCCTCCGGGCACAGCACCTCCAGGATCCGGCGTCCCTGCTCGGCGAAGTTGTTGTCCACGACTTCACGCACGCCGTCGACGGCGATCGACGTGCCCGAGTGCAGTGCCCGGTAGCCGTCCTCGTTGGCTTCGACGTAGCGCAGGTACGCGTCGAGGCCGGCCGTCAGTTGCTCCGCGACCGGGAGCGTGGGATCGGACTTGGTCATCTCGAGCAGGCGCTCGCCCTCTGACCTGATGACCTCGGTGACGAAGTCCCGTTTCGTCGGGAAGTAGTGGTACAGCAGCCCCCGGGAGACCTCGGCGATATCCGCGACCTGCTCGATCCACACATCGTCGTACGGCCGCTCCGCGAACAGGCGGGCGCCGATCCGCAGCAGCTGTTCCCGCCGCTCGGCGGTGCTCAGCCTGCTGCGGGGCTTCCCGGAAGTACTCGGCGCCATCCGGGCATCGTACTTACTTGACACGAGTTCAGTAACAGGCCACGCTCCCTATTGGATGCCGGTTCAACAGCGCACACCTGGAGGGGCTCGATGGCCACCGCTCTCCCCCATCCCCCGCGACGGATCCCGCTGATCGGCGACGTGCTCGGCGTGTCGCCGAAGACGCCGGTCCAGGACTCGATGCGGCACGCGGCCGAACTGGGCCCGGTCTTCGAGCGGAAGGTGTTCGGCCGGAGCATCGTGTTCGTCAACGGTGCCGAGATGGTCGCCGACCTCTCCGACGAGAAGCGCTTCGCGAAGCACGTCACTCCCGCGATCTCGAACCTGCGCCCGCTCGGCGGCGACGGCCTGTTCACCGCCCACAACGAAGAGCCGAACTGGCGGCGCGCGCACGAGATCCTCGCGCCCGCGTTCAGCCGCAACGCCATGCAGCGCTATCACCCGACGATGCTGGCGATCACCCGCGAGCTGCTGGACACGTGGGACAGGGGCGGCGAGGTCGACGTCGCGGATGACATGACCAAGCTGACGCTGGAGACCATCGGCCGGACGGGATTCGGTTACAGCTTCTCTTCGTTCGAACGCGCCGAGCCGCATCCGTTCGTCGCCGCGATGGTCCGCACGCTGCGGCATGCGCAGCGAAGGGCGATCCAGCCGCCGGTCATCGGCCCGCTTCTCAGCCGCAAGGCGAACCGGCGCAACGAAGCCGACCTGGCGTTCCTCCACTCGGTCGTCGCCGACGTCATCGAAGCGCGCCGGAACGACACGAGCACCGAAGACCTGCTCGGGCTCATGCTGAACACCACTCAGCCGAGCACCGGCGAGGCGCTGGACGAGGACAACATCCGGCACCAGATCATCACCTTCCTCGTGGCCGGGCACGAAACCACGTCGGGCGCGCTGTCGTTCGCGCTGTACTACCTCGCCAGGAGCCCGGACGTCCTGGCCCGCGCTCGGTCCGAAGTGGACAAGGTCTGGGGCGAGAACCCGGACCCGTCGTACGAAGAAGTCGCGAAGCTCCGCTACGTCCGGCGAGTGCTCGACGAAGCGCTCCGGCTCTGGCCGACGGCGCCCGCGTTCGCGCGCCAGGCCCAGGTGGACACCGTCGTCGGCGGCGAGTACCCGATGCGCAAGGGACAGTGGGCGCTGGTCCTCATCCCGGCGCTGCACCGTGATCCCGCCTGGGGAGACGATCCCGAATCGTTCGACCCGGACCGCTTCTCCCCGGAACGCAACCGTGCCCGCCCGGCGCACGTCTACAAACCCTTCGGCACCGGCGAGCGGGCCTGCATCGGGCGGCAGTTCGCCCTGCACGAGGCGACGCTGGTACTCGGCATGCTGCTGAGCCGGTACGAGCTGCGCGGCGACCCGTCTTATCGGCTGAAGGTGCAGGAGCTGCTGACCCTCAAGCCGGAGGGCTTCAGGCTGGAAGTCTCGCTCCGCGATCGCGCGACGGTGTCCGCGCCCGCCTAGGGCAAGGTGGCGCCTCGGTAGAAACTCGGTCACATCTCCGCTCCGGGATCCGTCAGTGCGGTGAAAGCAAGACGGAAACCCTGAAGGAGAACCACCATGGAAACCCGCATCCCGAACCCCGCCCTCGCGAACCCCGCGACGTTGAAGGCCCTGATCGCGCTGGCGGAGTCGACCGGCGACACCGGTGTCCCGAAGACCACGCACTACCTCATGCACGTCCGCGCGAGCCAGATCAACGGGTGCAGCGGTTGCCTGGAGATGCACACCAAGGAGCTGCGCGAGGCGGGCGAGTCCGACGAGCGGATCTTCACCGTGGCGGCGTGGCGCGACACGGCCTACTTCACCGACGCCGAACGGGCGGCGCTCGCGCTGGCGGAGGCCCTCACCCGCATCGCGGACCGGGCCGACCCGGTCGACGACGAGATCTGGGACGAGGCGGCTCGTCACTACGACGAAGCGCAGCTGTCGAGCCTGGTCCTCTCCATCGCCGCCATCAACACCTGGAACCGGCTCAACGTCGCCACCCGGCAGATCGCCGGCGCCGCCTGAGCGACCTACTCGGCCTGCCGTAGCTCCACACAGCACTCGGCCGCGCCGGGAGCGAGGGCCGCCTCCACGTTCCCGGCGCGCACGCCGTTCAGGAAACCGGCAAGGAAGGCCTGATTGATCCCGCAGACCAGCCCCGGCGCCTCCGCGGCCAGCGGATGGAACGGGCAGTTCCGCAGTCGGACGCAGGTCCTGCTGTCCCGGCTCGGCTCGAAGCCGTAGCGGCGAAGCATCCCTTCGGCCACGGTGAGCGCGCGTTCCGTGCCGAGCCTGCCGGGGCGCGTTCGCGCTCGTTCCTCTTCGCCCGCCGCGAAACCGCGCTCCCCCGCGACCCGCAGCACGGCTTCCCGCGCGGACTCGCCGCTCCCTTCGGCGAGCACGGCCTCGGCGAGGATGCCCGCCAGGATCTCGTGCCGCCGGGCGGGAAGCTGCACTTGGATGGCCTCGTCGACGGGCTCGTAGACCTTCGGCCTGCGTCCCACCTTCACCACCGGACCGGCCGCGAAGCCGAATCTGAGCAGCCCGGCCGCCACGAGCTTGTCGAGATGGAAGGCGGCGAGCTTGCGGGAGATCCCGACCGCCGCCGCTGCCTCGTCCCGCGTGACAGGGCGCCTCGCACGCCGCGCGTAGACGTACATGCCTCGACGGAGGTCGTCGTCGAGCGCCGCCACCGCGGCGATGGCGGGGGCGTCGAGGCCGTCCGGGTCGGGCACTGTCACGTTCACCACGATATCGCCTATCTCAACCGGCGGAACATTCTGGACTGCCGATCTACCATGTAAGATGAGCCACCGGGTGGCAAAACACCCAAAAGTCTTGGTTTAATCCACTGGGGATCGCGTTCAGCCTAGGAGGCCCAATGTCCACTCCCGCCTTGCGCGTCGTGCACGAAACCGGGCCGGGGCCGGACCTCGCGGCGGCCGAGGCCGCGGCCGCCGATCTCCTCACCGCACTGGGCATTTCGCTGGACTCCGAGAGCCTCCGTGGCACGCCGGGCCGGATGGCGCGCGCGTACGCCGAGTTGTTCACTCCTCGGCCGTTCGATCTCACGACCTTCCCCAACGACGAGGGCTACGACGAACTCGTCCTCGCCAGGGGGATCCCGGTCCGATCCGTCTGCGAACACCACCTGCTGCCGTTCGTCGGGGTCGCGCACGTGGGATATCTGCCGGGAGAGCGGATCCTCGGCCTGTCCAAGCTGGCCAGGATCGTCGAGCACTTCGCCTGCCGTCCGCAGGTTCAGGAACGGCTCACGAAACAGGTCGCCGACTGGCTCGAAGAGCAGCTCGAACCGCGTGGCGTCGGCGTGGTGATCGAAGCGGAGCATTCGTGCATGACGTTGCGCGGCGTCCAGGCCGTCGGGTCGAGCACCGTCACCTCGACCCTGCTCGGCACACTGCGTGAAGACGCTCGTTCGCGCCAGGAGTTCTTCGCGCTCACCGGGATCAACGGCTGACAGTGGGCTCTTGCGCGTAGGCCGCGGAGACGACCTCGCGGTCGAACACCCGCCAGGTGAGCGCGGAAACGATCACCGCCACCACGAAACCGGCCCAGTACGGCGTCGTCAGCCCGAACTTCGACGCCACCGCCCCGCCGAGCAGCGCACCGACGCAGTTGCCGCCCGCGATGATGAACAGACTGGTGCTGCCGACCCGGCCCAGCATGTCGGGCGGGGTGAGCCGTTGACGCAGGGAACTGCCGACGATTCCCCACAGTGCGCCGTGTACCCCGAAGAGGAACAGGATCACCCCGACCACCGGCGCGCTCGTGCTCGTCGCGAGCACCAGATGTGTCCCGGCCTCGATCAGCAGCCCGATCCGCAACGTCCAGGTCGGGGTGCACCAGGCGATCAGCCGGTCGCCCATGACCGAGCCGAGTAGTCCGCCCACCGCCATGCAGGTGAAGAGCAGGCCGTATCCGACCGCACCCAGCTGGAGCCGTTCCTTCGCGAGCAGCACCAGGACCGAGGTGGCCGCGACGAGCGTCAGGTTCAACATCCCGATCAATCCGATCATGGTCCGCAGCAGACGCTGACCGGCGAGCCAGCGGAACCCCTCGGCCACCTCCGAGCGCATCGACCGGCGCGCGACCGGCTCACCGGTGCCGTCGCCGGGCCGCGGCCGGTACGCACCCGCGATCAGCCCGAGCAACAGGGCGCTGACCGCGTACGTCCCGGCGTTGACGTAGAACGGGATGCTCGCCGCCACGCCGAACAGGAATCCGCTCAGCGGCCCCGAGAGCATGCCGTGGGTCAGTGTCGTCCCGGCGTACAGCCGGCCGTTCGCCCGCTCCAGCAACGCTTTCGGGACTATCGAGGGCAGCATCGCCCCGCCGGCCGTCCGGAACACGACCTCGCTCGCGTTGATCACGAAGAGGACGGCGTACAGCAAGGCGATGCTGACGTCGCCCATCGAGATCGCGACGGCCAGCAGGGCGACGGCGGGCACCCGGATCCAGTCGAGGGTGATCATCAGCTTGCGCCGGTCCACCCGGTCGACGAGCACTCCACCCGGCAGCGAGAAGAGCAGCCAAGGCAGCCACGCCACCGCGAAGCCGCCCGAGACCACGAGCGGTTCGTCGGTGCGGGAAGCGATCAGCAACGGCGCCGCCACCGTCGCGAGACCGCTGCCCAGCGCGGACGTCGTACTCGCCGCCCAGAGCTTCGCGTACCTGCCATCCAGCCGCTCCCCCGTCATGAGATCAAATGTAGCGACCAGTGACCGAGCGGAGGCGTAGTTTCACCCCCAGCTGAGTAGCCGCCCTCTAGACTGCCCTTCCGTTCGGCCTTGGGAGGGGAGCACGGATGGTGCTGGTGCGCGACGTCGATCCGTCGATTCTGCTGATGAACAAGGCATCGGGCGAGAAACCGGGGGCTTACCTGCCCAGGGACATCGACGGCCCGCTCAGGTCAGCGCTCAAGACCACGCCGTTCACCCTCGTCGTCCACGAGGTGTACTCGGGCGCCAGGCGATCGGCCTTGGAAGCCTTGTGGATGACGTACGCCGGAACGGACCTGGTCATCGAGCCGGAGCTCGACGAGCTCGTGATGGACCGGCGCGACGGCCCGGCAGTGCTCTGGCTCGACCGGAAACTGCCCCAAACTCTCGGCCGCGACCCCGCCGCGGTGGCCAAATGGCTGGACAAGGATCCTCGGCGCCGACTTCTGGGGCTCGTCGGCGAAAGCCAATACGACCACCCGGAACTGCGTGCGGCGATCGATCGCCTCGGGCCGACCGTCCTCCACATCGGCCCGGCTCTCTCCGCCGCCGAACGCGCTGAAGCGAAGGCGATGTTCCCCGCGTCAGGGCCCATCCGCACGATTGACGAAATCGCTGTCGTGCGGAGCCCTCCTGATTCCGGGGACAAAGGCCCGGACCCCTTCGCCGCTCACGTCGCCGACTACCGGCCAGACACCGACGACGGCGTCGATCGACTCGGCATCGGCACCGACGTCCGTATGCTCGCCGACCTGGTCGTCTCCCGGATGATCACCCCTCCCCTGTCGATCGGCCTGTTCGGCAGCTGGGGTTCGGGCAAGAGCTTCTTCATGCGCCAGATGCAACTGCGCGTCCGCGAACTCGCCGATTCCGCGCGGGCGGCCGAAACCGAGGCCGGCACGCACGGGAAGTCCGTGTCCTCCTATTGTTCGAGCGTTCGCCAGATCAGCTTCAACGCCTGGCACTACAGCGAAGCGAACCTCCTCGCCAGCCTCGCCACGCATATCTTCGACAACCTCGCCGCGAACGGCGCCGAGAACGACCTTCAGCGCCAGGCCGACCTGCTCGCCGAACGCCGCATGACCGAGAAGACGCTTCTCGGCAGGCTCAGCGCGGTCCGGCTCGAACGCAGAACCCTGACGGCCCAGCAGAAACAAGCGAAGCGAAGGCGACGGAAACCGCGCGAGTACGTCCGCGCGGTCTTCGACAGCCTCACCGCCGCGGACAAGGCGTGGATCGCGTCCCGGATCGGCGTCGACCAGCCGACCGCCGAGGATCTCGAACGGCTGGCGCAGGAAACGGGCGGGCTGCGGTCGGACGTCGCCGAATTCTGGCGGCGGCTGCGGCAGGATCCGGTTCCGCTGCTGGTCCTGATCGGTGGGCTGGTGACGGTCCTGGTGGTCACGCTGCTCGTCGGCCGGTCGCAGGTGTCCGGCGTGCTCGGCGGACTCACCGTGGTGAGCTCCGCGCTGACCGTCGTCCTGCGGATGCGCGCCAGCGCGGACCGGATCCACCAGGCGCTCGACAAGCTCGGCGGACCGTCCGAAGAGGACGAAGAGACCGAGCGGCGCCTGGCCGAACTGGACGCCGAATCCGACCGGCTCGAAAAGGCGGTCGCCGAACTCGCACCGGGGCTGGACCTCGTGTCGTTCGCCGAGTCCCGGGTCTCGGACTACGTCGAACATCTGGGCGTGGTTTCGCTGCTGCGCAAGGATCTCGAGACGTTCGCGACCATGCTCGCCGAGGTACCCCACGGTTCGGGGAAGATCGAACGGACCGTGCTCTACATCGACGATCTCGACCGCTGCCCGCCGAAGGTCGTCGTGCAGGTCCTCGAAGCCATTCATCTTCTACTGGCGCTGCCGGTGTTCGTCGTCGTGGTGGGTGTCGACTCCCGCTGGCTCAAGAAGGCCGTGGAGCAGCACTACGAGGAGATGCTCGGCGACGATCCGGAGACCTTCGCCGAGAACTACCTCGAGAAGATCTTCCAAGTGCCGTTCACGTTGTCCCCCATGGACGATCCAGGGTTCGCGGGGCTCGTGCGCGGGCTCGCCGACACCGAGGTCCAGGACGCCTCGCCGTCGCCGACGCCCACCGAACCGGATCAGGCCACCGGTGACCGCTCTCCGGTCCCGGCCGATTCTCGCCCTCGCGCGGAAGCACCGCGACCGTCGTCCGAACAGTCCACAATAGACCTACGACCTCCTCGGCTGGTGATCTCGGCGCCGGAACTGGACTTCCTGCCGACACTGGCCCCGCTCGTCCGGTCCCCACGTGCCGCGAAAAGGCTCCTGAACCTGTATCGCCTGCTGCGAGCACGGTTCGCCGGAGAAGACCTGGCGGAGTTCCTCTCCGACGGCGACCGCGAGGCACCGTTCCGTGCGGTGCTGGTGCTGCTCGCGGTCCACGTCGGGCATCCGGACGCAGTCCGGTGGTTCGCCGGCCTCGATGGGAGCGCCCCCGACGACAAGGCCATCGAGATCGTGTCGAAGATGAACGACCACGAACTGCGCCCGAAACTCGAACGCGGCCTGTCCGGCGAAGCGTGGCCACTGCTGGCCGTGTCCTATCAGCGCTGGCTGCCGCTGGTGAACCGGTTCTCGTTCGCCCGCGATCGCTCGATGTCCGGCCCGCGATAGAGCCGCTCCGGGATCCGCGCCAGTGTCGACGGATGGACCTGCGGGCCGAGGCCGTAGAGCTTCTGGAAACTCATGATCAGCGGCCGCCACCGGTCGGGGTCGATCCGGTCTTCGGTGCCCGGCATCCGCACGTCGTCGTGGACGTGGACGCGCTGCACGCGGACCTCGAACACGAGGACGCCGCCGCGTTGTTTCGGATCGTCCTCCGCGAGCGGGTGCACGGCCTCGACGACGGCCTCCATCGTCACCGGGCATTCCGCGACGCGCGGCGGCCGGACCGTCTCCGAGGGCACCGGGGTGAGGCCGGCGCGGGCGAACTTGTCCGGTTCGTGCCGGTAGCCGCGTTCGTACTTGCGGGCCGGGACGGGATCCGAACCGGTGGTCAGCGCCAGCCTGTCGACGGCGGCAGCCAGCGCGTCGGAAGGGAGATTCAGAACACATTCACGGTTGCGCATGAGATTTTGCGCCGTCTTGGCTTTCGCGCCCAGTCCGAGCATGCCCCGCCAGCCGAGCCAGAACGCCGACGACATCGGTGCCAGGTTCGGGGCGCCCGCCTGGTCGACCGTCGAAAGGAGCACCACAGGGGTGCCGAAGTAGAGGATTCCTGGCTCGATACGGGTGTGCGCGGTCTCGGCCGCCGTCGTAGTAACTGTCACGTACGCCAGCTTCGCCGCCTCGCGCGCCGGAGGCTGGCGAGAATCGGACGTCGCGATCAACACCGTCGGCGGACGGCGTCGCGCCGCCCGAACACTTACCCTCTTCCGAGACGGTTCCCTTGGGCGGACGCGAACCCGCGGTCGTTCGGAGTATTGCGTTCGGCCGATTGCTGGTAGGTTCGCCGAACTTGAACGACGAAGGAGGCGCCGGCAGCGGCCCGGTCAACACCCGAACGCGCGTGGTGAGGCGAATCGCATGCGAGACGATGTGGTCCAGGCGAGCTCGATTCTCGGGCATTCCCCCGGCCAGGTTTGGGAAGTGATCGGCGATCCCGAGTCCTACTCGAGGTTCGTCGCGGAGATCAGCTGGTGCGAGATCCAACGTCCTGCCGAGCGCGGGCGCGGCCCGAAATGTCTTGTCCGGCTGGAACCGCGGCCGGGGACGCTCGTCGTCGGTGACATCGAGGCGCGGGTCTGGCGGCCGGGCGAGCACGTCGTGTGGTGCGGCGTCGAGAACGACGGCATCTGGGTCTCGGTCGAGCTGCGGCAGGCTCCCGGTGGCGGCACGGAACTCGTCGCGCAGCTGATGCTTCCGGCGCCACACTCCCCTCTCGTGTCCGCCGCGTCCTTCAAACGATCCGTCCGCGCGGCGGCCCGCCGGATCGATCTGCACCTTTCGGGCCGGGCGGCGTCGCCCCAGGAGGAACCGGCGCATACCAAGGCCACCACGCTGCACACGGCGAGCACGCTGATCAAGGCCGGGGTGCTCGCGGCCGCGCGCCCGGACAAGATCGCCCGGCAGCTCACCTCCTTGTCGCAATGGGGCGCCACCGTCGCCGGCGGCTACTCGGCCAACGCCGCCCGTGTGCCCGACGACGTCGCGTTGCACGACGAACGCAACGTCCGGACGTTCAAGCAGACGGCCGATCGCAGCAACCAGCTCGCGAACGCCCTCGCGGCCCGCGGAGTGCGCGCCCGCGACCGGATCGCCTTGCTGTGCCGCAACCACGCCGCGATGGTCGAGTCACTGATCGCGTGCAGCAAACTCGGGGTGGACGCGATCCTGCTCAACACCGGGCTTTCCGCCGGCGCGGTCGCGGACGTGATCGAGCAGCACAAACCGGTCGCGGTGCTCGCCGACGACGAGTTCTCGCGGATCATCGCCGGCATCCCCGGCGATTTCCTGCGGCTGTCCACCTGGCCGGAGACCGAGAACGGCTACCCGACGATCGATCAGCTGATCGCCGGGGTGCCCGCCACCAAACTCAAACCGGTGGACCGGATCGGCAGGCTCGTCGTCCTCACGTCGGGCACCACGGGGACCCCCAAAGGCGCGCGCCGCCCCACGCCGAAGGGATTGTCGACGTCGGCCGCCATGCTCGACCGCATCCCGCTCCACTCCGGAGACCGGTTCGTGGTGGCCGCGCCGCTGTTCCACAGCTGGGGGCTCGCCGGCATGCAGATCGGGATGGCCGTGCGCGCGTCCTTGTCGCTGATCCGGCGGTTCGACGCCGAGGAGATCCTGCGGACCATCGCCGAACACCGCTGCGGTGTGCTGTTCGCCGTGCCCATCATGTTGCAGCGCATCCTCGATCTGCCGGAACGGATCCGCGCCCGCTACGACCTGTCGTCGCTGCGGATCGTCGCCAGCAGCGGATCCGCGCTGCCGGGCCCGATCGTCACCGAGTTCATGGACACCTTCGGCGACGTGCTCTACAACTTCTACGGCTCCACGGAGGTTTCATGGGCCAGCATCGCCACGCCCGAGGACTTGCGCGCCGCGCCGACCACCGCCGGCCGCTGCCCTCCCGGCACCCGCGTCGCCATCCTCGACGACGACCACAATCGTGTCCCACCGGGCTGGGAGGGACAGATCTTCGTCGGCAACGACATGCTCTTCGAGGGCTACACCGACGGCGCCAGCGTGCCCCGCGCGGAGAACCTGATGGCGACCGGCGATGTCGGCTACCAGGACGCCGCCGGACGGCTCTTCGTCACCGGCCGGGCGGACGAGATGATCGTGTCCGGTGGGGAGAACGTGTCCCCTCGCCCGGTCGAGGAGGCCATCGCCGCCCTGCCCGGCGTCCACGAAGCCGCGGTGATCGGCGTGCCGGATCGCGAGTTCGGGCAACGGTTCGCGGCGTACATCGTGCCGAAACGCGGTGCCCGCATGAGTGCGGACGACGTCCGCGCCTACATCCACCACCGGCTGGCCCGCTTCGCGGTGCCGCGGGACGTGTACTTCGTCGAGGAGCTGCCCCGGAACGCGACCGGAAAGGTGCTCAAGCGGCTGCTGCAAGACGAAACGTGGCCGATCGACCAATGAGCCCCGTGTGCCGGGACGGAACACGCGTGCTTGGAGGCGGATCACGCGTGATTCCAGCCGGATGACCCGGCTTCGGCGTGTTCGGTCCCCAATCACGCGTGATCCGCCTCTGATCACGCGTGTTCCGCGCTCGGATGCCGCTCCCGCAGGAGAAACCGCTGGATCTTCCCGCTGGGTGTCTTGGGCAGCTCCGGCACGAAGTGCACCTCACGCGGGTAGGCGTGCGCGGCGAATCGCGTCTTCACCAGCTGCTGTAACTCGGCCACCAACGCGGTGTCGGCGGAGGCGCCGTCCCGTGCGACCACGTACGCGACGACCACCTCGCCGCGCAGCGCGTCCGGGACACCGACGACGGCGCATTCGGCCACGGCGGAATGCTGCTGCAGAACGCTTTCCACGTCGAACGGGCCGATACGGTAGCCCGCCATCAGGATGACGTCGTCGTCCCGCGAGGCGAAGGTCAAGTACCCATCGGTGTCCTTGGCGGCCACGTCACCGGTGTAGTACCAGCGGCCGTCGGGGCTGAAGCGCGCGGCGGTGCGCTCGGGCGCGTCGCGGTAGCCCCGGAACCACACCAGCGGGCTCGCCGCGAGATCCACGGCGACACGGCCGCGTTCTCCCGGCTCGGCCACCACGTCGGCGTCCTCACGGAGGACCTCGACCGCGAAGCCCGGCAGGACACGTCCCATCGACCCTGGCTTGACCTCCGAGCGGAGGTCGGGATGCCACGCGTTGCCCACCACCATGCCGAGTTCCGTCTGTCCATAATGGTCGTAAACGCCGACACCGAGCTTCGATGACGCCCACTCCAGGACATCCGGCGTCAACGGTTCCCCCGCCGATGAGCAGTGCCGCAGGCGGAGACCGCCCGGCACCGGGGCGGCCGAGTTCCGGAGCGCGCGATACACCGTCGGGGCGGCGGCGAAGTTGGTGACACCGAACCGCTCCAGTACCGCCCACGTCAGTTCGGCGGAGAAACCCGCGTGCAGCAACAGACTCCGCCTGCCGGTCGCCATCGGCGTCATGATCGCGTAGTACAGACCGTAGGCCCAGCCGGGGTCTGCGGCGTTCCAGAAGACGTCGTCGGCTCGGACGTCGAGCGCGAAGTCCTGGTACGCCTGGAAACCCGCGAGCGCACGGAGAGGAATCGGGACGGCTTTGGGCGTTCCCGTGGTCCCGGAGGTGAACAGCTCGACGAGGACCCCGGACCCACCGGTCACCGCGGCTCCCGGCAGCGGCGCGGCGTCTGCCAGCATCTCCCGGAACGACAGATCGCCCGCCTCGCCGTCCCCGACGACCACGATCCGCCGCGCAGGGTCGTCCGGCAGATCGGCGGACGGCGTCAGCTTCGAACGCTGACCGGCGTCGGCGATGACGACCTTCGTGCCGTTGCCGGTGACGCGCAGCGCGATGGCGGGCGGCGCGAACGCCGTGAACAGCGGGACGTGCACCGCGCCGAGCCGCCAGATCGCCAGCAGCGCCACGACCAGCTCCGCCGACTTGCCCATCAGCGTCGCGACCCGGTCCCCCGGCCCGACCCCGAGGCCGAGCAGTGCCCCGGCGAAGCGTTCCGACTGCTCGCGCAGCTCGCCGTAGGTGAGATCGTGGCTGGTCAGATCCGCTTCGACCACGGTGAACGCGACCGCCTCCGCCGGATGCCGGTCGCACAACAGCGTCGCCGCACAGGCCCGCTCGTCGTCGTAGACCTCGAGCAACCGCCGGACGTGAGCTTCGGTCATCGTTTCTCCCGGGACGTTGGCGAAGGCGTACAGTTCCGGAAATCGTGCGGGCGGGCCCGATCCGTCCACCACCCCCGATCGAGGGGGATCACCGAGGAGGGTGAGCCGATGCCGGTCGACGACGCCCAGCTTCTCGGCGCTGTCTCGGACCTGCGCCGGGACACCGGCCTGCCGGTCGGCTTCGCCGGGGTCGCCGTCGCCTCACCGCGAATGCGGCTGACCGCGTTCCTCGGCAACCGCGGCACCGCGCTGAACGGCCTGTCCGTCCGCGCGGGCCGCGGCCTCGGCGGCAAGGCGCTCGCGCTGACCCGGCCGGTGGTCGCCAACGACTACCACAGCGCCACCACGATCAGTCACGACTACGACGAGCCGGTCCGCGACGAGGGCATCCACTCGGTGGTCGCGATCCCCGTCGTCGTGCGCCGCCGGGTCCGCGCCGTCCTCTACGGCGGTCTGCGCGACGAGACCACCCTCTCCGACCGGACGATCACCGCCGCCCTGCACGCCGCGCGCGATCTCGAACAGACGTTGGCCGTCGAGGACGAAATCGAGAAGCGGCTGGTGGAGGCACGGCCGCTGGCGGAGCATCGCGAGGAGGCCGCTCCGCGCGAACGGCTGCGCGAGGTCTACGGCGAGCTCCGGGCGCTCTCCGGCCAGATCGCCGACGACGTTCTCCGTGACCGCCTCGACGCGATGTGCGCCAGCCTGACCGGCGCCGCTTCCCCCGTGGCGCGCTTGGCGCCGAGGGAACTGGACACCGTCGCGCTCGTCGCGCTCGGCCTGACCAACGCCGAGATCGCGCACCGGCTGGGGCTGACCGCGGAGACGGTCAAGAGCTACCTGCGGGATGCGATGCGCAAGCTCGACGCGACCTCCCGGTTGCAGGCCGTCACGCACGCGCGGCGGATCGGCCTGCTCCCCTGATTCAGCCCGCGGGAACGGGCGAGACCGACGAGATGCAGTACTTGTCGCCTGCCTCTCGCCGCACCTCCATAGTCCCGGTGAAGCTCTCGCTGTAGTTCAGGGTGCCGGTCATCGTCACCACGATCAGGTCCGGGCCCGCGGCACGCGGTTCTTGCGCGGTGAGCGACGCGTTGCGGTCGCCATATTCCTTCGCCGTCTGGCGGACCTTGTCCTTTGCGTCCGCGCAGGCCGACTCGGCGGGGTCTGCGTCGCACTGGCCGATTTCGAGGACTTGCTGTCGCTCAGCAGGAATCCGGGCGCGACGAACGCGAGGATCGCGAAGACGACCACCACGAGCGCGCCGCCACCGGCGATCAGCCCGATCAGCAGGCCATTGCCCTTCTTCGGCGGCTGCTGTCCCGGGTACTGCGGCCCTTGCGGTCCCTATGGGTACGACATCGATGCTTCCTTCCCCCGAACAACCTGTGCGAGAGAAATCTACCGTCCCCTTCGGACAGTCGTGATGCGGATCGGGACTCGTGAGTGGTGAGGACGGCGGCGCAGGAATGTCCATGAAGGATTTGGGACATTCACCGTCCCAAATCCTTCATGAACACGTCCATCACCACTCGCGAATCTCTACAATCCGCCCCATGAGACGGCTGGCCGTGGTGGTCTTCAACGGGGCATCCCTCGGCGCGATGTCCTTCGCGTTCGGCGTGTTCGAAATGGCTTCCGCCTTCGGGGAGCTGCCCGACCTCGAACTCAAGGTGGTCGGTGGCGAACCGGGGACCGCGCTGCGAGGCGGCGGGCTGACCGTGCCGGTCCCCGAAGACCTCGGCGCGGTCCGGGACGCCGATCTGGTGCTGGTCCCGAACTGGCGGTCACCGATGGAGGATCCACCACAAGCCGCCCTGGAGGCACTCCGCGCGGCACACGACCGGGGAGCCCGGGTGGCCGGACTGTGCAGCGGCGCCTTCGTCCTGGCCGCGGCCGGGCTGCTCGACGGACGCCCGGCGACCACGCACTGGGCGATGGCCCCGCTGCTCGCGGCCAGGTTCCCGGCGGTCCTCCTCGACGAATCGGTGCTCTACATCGACGACGGCGACATCCTGACCGCGGGCGGCGGCGCGGCGGGCATGGATCTCGGTCTGCACCTGATCCGCTCGTGGTGCGGCGCGGAGGTGGCGAACCGGCTGGCGAAGGGCATGGTCGTCCCGCCGCATCGGCCCGGCGGACAGGCTCAGTACATCGAGTCACCGATGCCGGAACTCGACGACGGCGACCCGGTATCGGAGACGATGGCCTGGGCGCTGACCCGGCTGGACACGGCGCTCCCGGTCGACGAACTCGCCAGGCGGGCACATATGAGCAGGCGCAACTACGATCGCAGGTTCCGCGAGATCACCGGTGCCGCGCCCGGCACGTGGCTGACCCACCAGCGCGTCATCCGCGCGCAGCAACTGCTCGAATCCACCGATCTCCCGGTCGACGAGATCGCCAGGTATTGCGGGTTCTCCTCGTCCGCCGCGCTCCGCCCGCATTTCCGGCGGCAGGTCGGGGTCACGCCGGTGTCCTATCGGGAGACGTTCGGGACCAGGCTGGGCGTGCCCGAGCCCATCCTGTCCTGAAACGAACCTCGTTTGGCGAAAACACCGCTCACGGTCGGAACCCCGTCCGGCCACGATCGGGACATGACCGAAGACAGCCGTTCCTTCCTCAACCGCCGGTCCATGCTCACCCTCGGCGCGGGGGCCGCGGCCGCACTGGTGGCCTCGGGTGGCATCGCCGAGGCCGGCCAGTCCGGCGCTCCCGACGACGCGGCACTCGCCCGCTCCCTCCCCGGCGGTTTCCGCAGCGAATACGCCCACGTCAACGGGGTCCGGCTGCACTACGTCGCCGGCGGCCGCGGCGAACCGCTGATCCTGCTGCCGGGCTGGCCCGAGACGTGGTGGCAGTACCGCAAGGTCATGCCGGAGCTGGCGAAACGGTACCGCGTCATCGCCGTCGACCTGCGGGGCATGGGCGGCTCGGGCAAACCCGCAGGCGGGTACGACAAGAAGACGATGGCCCGCGACATCTTCGAACTCCTGCGCACGCTGGGCCTCCGGCAGGCGCATATCGCCGGGCACGACATCGGCGCCATGGTCGCGTTCGCCTTCGCCGCCAACCACCCCGAGGCGACGAAGACCGTCACGCTCATGGACGTCTCACACCCGGACGAAAGCCTGTACCAGCTCCCCATGCTGGCTCCGCCCGGGCAACCGGTGAACGTCTGGTGGTTCGCCTTCAACCAGGTCGCGACCCTGCCCGAACAGCTGCTGACCGGCCGGTCACGCTTTCTCGTCGACTGGATGTTCGACCATCTCGCGGCCGATCCGGCCTCGATCGGGGCCAGGGACCGGGCGATCTACGCCGCCGCGTACGACCGCCCGGACGCGATCCGCGCGGGCAACGGCTGGTACCAGGCGTTCGGCACGGACATGGAGGATCAGAAGGCCTACGCGACGATCACCGCCCCGATGCTGGGGCTGGGCTCGGAGTTCAATTACGACTACCTCGCCGCGGTCCTGCCGTCGAAGGCGGTCGACGTCCGGGTGCGGAAGGTCTCCGGTTCCGGGCACTTCGTCGCGGAGGAGCAGCCGCGGACGGTCATCGACGAGCTACGGACCTTCCTCGGGTGAGGCGTATACCCCGAATGGGTCGACGCCGCCCGCTGAACGGACCGATTCACTCGGTCAGGTGAAAGACGCGGCCACGCGTCATTCTCACGACGGGATCTCCTCTTCTCTGGTGTGTCGGTACCGGCCGGGCAGCCCCCCGAACGGCCGGTACCGACATGGAAGTTCAGCTCAACCGATCCACCAGCGGGCCTTGTAGATCCACGCGCCGTGCAGCGCCAGCTCGGCGCGTGGAAAGGCCAGCCGGACGGTGTCCGTGCACCACGTGCACAGGTGACCGTCCTGCACCGAGGCGGTCAGGATCTGCCCGGTCCGCGGGTTCGTCGACACACTCTTCACATGCGGCCGGTCGATCTCCCGCACGCCCGCGTAGCGCTGGGAGAACCCGCCACTCGTCTTCGAGAACTGGTACACCCCCGCTTCCGTGGTCACCCACAGCAGGTCCGGCCGACCCGGGACCGGCTGGAGGTCGTGCCCGCCCTTGCTCGGCACCGGAACGGAGCGCTGCTCGGTGAGCACAGGCGCGGCGGGCGTGCCGCCGACGTTCAACGCGACGAGCGCGTCGGTGCCCAGAGCCCACAACACGTTCCTCACGGCGTCCCACACCACGCCGTGCGCGCCCACCAGCCGGTACTCCGTGTAGGCCGTCGAACGCTGCCCCTGCGAAGCGGTGTAGATCCGCACCCAGCCACCGGTGCTCGCCGCCACCGCGACGTTCCCGTCCGGCAGGAGTTCGATGCTGTGCGGGTTGGCGGGCCCAACCAACCCAGGATTAGGACACACAAACACCCGTTTGGCCTAATGATGTGAGTTTGACCAGGTCAGGGGTATGAGGCAGGCGCCGCGAGCCTGGATGATCGCGCCTTTCGCTTTCCGGGATGCTCGTCCGCCCCGTTCCATCTGTGGTGACGCGCTGCTCGCTGGACTTAGTCTAGCGGGCACCGCTTTCTTATCGCTACCGAGAACGTTTTGCCTGATAGAGAGGCCAAAAGGCGGTTTAGCGGGACACTCTTTCCGGCCCAGGGGCTTCCCTGGGCAAGGCCCGGACAGAGTGAAAGGACCCGAGCAATTGGTCATTCAAGATCAGGTGGCACGCGGTTGTCGCCGAGTAGACGACCGGTCTACTGAGTTGGACGTCGCGTCGTGTCCTGGGTGGATGCGGACGCGGGTGTTCCTGACCGACGAGTTCATGCGGGAGGACGGGGAGCCGACGTCGAGCGGCTGGAACGAGCGGTACGGGTTCCGCGTCGAGCTATCGGTCGATGACGACCCCGAGCTGACGTTCGTCGTCATGGCAGAGGCGGCCACGTCGGACGAGGCGGGCTGGCTCGCCGGCATTCGGCTTGGGCGGATCATCGCGCCGGGTCATTTCATCACGCGTTTCCGTACGGAGCGTGTGGACGATGAAATCTCGGTGCCCGTCCAGAGGCGGGGGTGCGTCCGTGATCCGAGGTGAACTTCAGGACGGCGAGAGGGTTGTCCCGGCTCAGTCGTTGGTCGAGTGGCAGGTGCCGGTTCGTGAGGGCTGGACGGTCACGATCAGGCCAGATGGGATCGACACCAATACAACGCCGCTGGACTTTGAGGTGGGCCGCTACTCGGCGCACGACCACCGCGACTTCCTCGCGAAGCGCCTGGTTTTTATCGTGGTGGTCGCTGAGGTCTATGGCCGCGAGCGTTCTCTGCTTGGTTCGGAAGAGATCGTCGGTGTCGAGTGGCGCCGCAGCGGCAGGCCGCAAGATCTCCACATCGGTCAAGCCGATGTGGACAAGCTCGTCACCACCGACGAACGCAAGTGGCTGACGACAAACGCCGTCTACCACGCGATCCAGGCGGGTGGGTCATGACGACCGAGTACCGGCCTGTCCTGTACGGATTGCGGGCGAAGATCCTGCGCCCGAGCTTCCTGCAACGCCAGGACCCGAGCAGGGTGATCAGCGGGAACCCGGCGATCAGTGAGGTTTTCATCGTGGGCGACGACGTACCGAAGGCCATGCCTGTCCGCGAAGGGCTCCCGTTGGTACTGCTGAAGCTGACCTTGCCGTGGTATCCGGCGGCGCGTCCGGCTGATCCGTGCCCTTCGAACCGTCACGGGTATATGGCCGGTGGCGCCTACATCGTCCACTCCAGCTGTTCCGAGGAGTGGGGCGATCTGTTCGGGCACTCGTTGCCGATCCCCCTGCACGATTACACGGAGCGGAGGTCGACGTCTCGATGACCACTTTGCACAGCAACGTCACGGTCGACAACTACGCCGAGGCCCTTCAACTCGCCGAAGCTGCGATGGCATCGGCGAAGGAGAAGCGCGATCGTCTGGAAGCGAAGTTCGAGGGGCGCACCGCGCCGCGTTCGGAGTTCGAGACCGATCCGGCCATCGTGTCCGGTATCCGGCGACGGACGACCGGGACGCAACGGCAGCGCGCGGATAGGAAGTTCGAGCTGGATTTGGAGGCGTACAAGGAGTTCCAGAACGCGGACCAGACCTATCAGGGTTCCCTGGCGCGCGTGACCAGGCTGCGGAAGTCGGTGCCGATCCCGTTCACTGAGGAGGAACTGAAAGCCGCCAAGGCGGTGCGTACCGGCGACGGCTGGTTCCGGCTGCTCAAGGTCAACCGGGTCACGGTCGGCGTGGACGCGGGCTTCCCGTGGCCGCTCAAGGTCAACCGGGACCGGGTTCTGGAGGTACACCCGAGTGCAGGAGGAGAAGTGAAAAACGAGCTCGCGGTCTTCTTCGATGCGGGCCGAAAGGCGTTCCTGGCGGGCGAGTCCCGCGCGCCCGCGTTGAATCCGGTCGTGCGCGAGGCCATCAAGGACATGGAGGTCGGGACCGGAGCGGCCGCGATCATGCTCGCGTTTCAAGAGGGGTGGATGGCCGCGTGCGTCGAGAGCGGCGCCACGGTCCATTTCGTCTCACCGGGCAACCCGGAGAAGTCGGCCTGCGCGACCAGTGCAGTCGAGCCGATCCTGTCCGGTGATCCGCGGGCCGTCATCTGCGAGCGATGCCAGGAGACCGAGGACTGGCGGGCGTACGCTGAGATGGCCGACGTCGTCGACAGTCTGCCGGAGGCGACCGAAGCCGAGGCAGACCGGATGGTGATCTTGCGGAAGGCCGTCGCGGACTTCGTGATGGTGAAGATCGACGGCACGGTCATCGATCCGCAAACCGCCAACGCGATCGTCACTGTCTACGACCACCCGAAGATCGCGGCCCACCCGACCTTCCGGGACAAGTTCGTCACCATGCCCGTCCTGGCGATGGCGAACTTGGCGTGGAAGCTGATCAGCAGGCGGTAGTCCAGAGAGGACAGAGCCCCCGGTCACCATTGTGGCCGGGGGCTCTGTCGTTCGCCGAGCGGTAGCCGGGGCGCTTGCGCCGGAATGACACGCGCCACATCGAACTCGTTCGGGTCCGTCGCGCGTCGTCCCTCGTCCGGGGAACAAACACCCCTTACTTCGGCTTCGTCCGCGCGCGCAAGGACGCTCGCGGAATAGGAAGTGCACGGAAAGTCCTATGGCGTAAGGATTCCTTTGCATGTCGGCGGAAGTGAGGTCTTGTCACCCGCCTGGTGTACTTCACGTAGAGAAACCGGAATGTCCTGCCGGGACAGCTTTTCGCAAACGCGCCTGTGCGTTTTTCCTGTGTTGACGGGGAAAGTCGATCATGCTTACGGTGGCGTCCACATTCAGCGGACCACGCGCTTCACGCAGACGCCCATACACCTGCCGACCGTTGCGCTTGAGTGAGACGAAAGGTCACTCGCATGACGGTCTCCGTGTGCGTGCGCAGCCTGCCTGCGCTCGTGGAACTGGTGAACACCCAAGGCAGTCAACGAGAACTAGCCCGGAAGATCGGGATGAGCGCTACGGCGATCAACCTGCTCTTGCAGGGCAGGCGCGACACCGTCCGAGTCGACACCGCCGCCCGCGTTGAGGACGCGCTCGGCGTCGACCGGGGCACCCTTTTCGTATTCACCGACGTCGACCTGGTGAGCCCCTACACCCGCCGGGATGCGGCATGACCGCCGGTCTGGATCGCGCGTGGACCGAGGCGTTCTACGCCGAGCAGGGGCTCACACTGCTGGATCCGGAATGGGCCGCGATCGAGCAGGCGGTGAGCGCCGCCCCGCCCGTGCCCGACGACGTCGCCGAGCAGATCGCGTCCGTGGTCCAGCCGGTCATGCCTTTTCCGCCGCCGCCCGCTGATACCCCGAGCGTGCGGAGACGTCCGCCGCATCGGCGAGCGGAACGCGCGGCCTAGCGCCAGGCCGCGCTGGCGTGCCCGTCCTGGCACGAAACCCCCTTCCCCGGGGCGGGCACGCCTTCCACCCCTTCGACGCGAAAGGCAGGAGATCCACTATGGCCGATCGGCCGACTCACGCTCTCACGGTGCGGCCCGCCGTGGTCGAGGCTCCCTTGTGGCTGCTGTGGCGAACCGCCTACGCGGCCAGCACCGCCCTGGCCGCGACGGGCGACATGGCTGCCCGTTACCTCGACGCCTACCGCGAGTCTGATCCCGCCCAACGCCACCTCGCCGCCCTCGTCGCCGCTACGACCTCGCTGGTCATGGTGCTCGCGACCGTCCTGATCACCCTGCTCACCTGATCCGGAAAGGACAGTCATGACCGACCTCGCCGAAGGCCTCGACCTCGCCGAGATCCGTGCCCAGAACGACCCGGACACCCCGGTCTTCAACAAGCTGCTGTCGGAGTACGACGCCGAGACGCTCACCGACCTCGGTACCGGCTGGCCGCCGAAGACCCCCGTCCCGGCCGACGACATCGACCGCCAGGCGGATTCGTCCAGCTAGAACTCCCGGTCCCCACCGGCCCCGTAGTCACCGTGCCGCGCGTACCGGAGTGAACAGTGAAGCCACACGAACCGTCGCCATCACAACAGAATTCAGATAGCCCGCGGTCATCCCCGCGCGGAACCGGCTCGAAGCGACGGATACCGCTCGACGCCTCCGCAGACCTGGTTCGCCGGTGGAAGCAGGCTCGGACCTCCGCCGGCCTCGCGCGAGCCGAAGTGGACAACCTCGAAGCCGAACTCCTCGCCCTGCTCGGGAACAACGACGTCGGGACCATCGACGGTGAACCGGTCGTCGTCCGCGACGTCGAGATCCGCAACGGCCTCGACCTGCCCAAGCTGCGCCAGGAGCGCCCCGAGCTGTGGCAGCAGTACCCGGCGAAACGGAAGCGCGAACGCCTGAAGTTCCCTCGCCGCCGCACCCGCACCTCCGACGACCAGCAAAGGCCGCCCGCATGACCCTCAGCCTCCGCATCCTGGCCTACCTGCTGGTGTTCCGGCTCCTGGTCCTGGACCTCGCCAGCGCCGACGACACCTGGGGGTGGCTGGTCGTCATGTTCGACCTCGTCCTCGCCTACACCATCTACCTCGACCGCGAGCCCGAGAGGGCACCGGCCACGAAGGACAGCACCCGTGACCGCCACTGACGTCGACGGCGTGGCCGTCGTGGACGACCAGCCGAGCACCGCCCCGTTCCGCGACCGTTCCGGGAACCCGATCTACCTGCGCCAGACCCGCGTCCTCACCCTCGCGAACGGGACCGTCGTCTACGGCTGCGCCCACTGCGACTACACCAGCGCGAACGTCAACAGCATCCGGCCGCACCTGGGCAAACACAACGGCCCGCGCCGGACCCGAGCCACACAGGACAAGGCGGGCGCCCTCGACCTGTCGCTGACCGACCTGCTCAAACGCTTGGAACAGCTGGACGCCGTCACCGCCGAACGCGACGAGTGGAAGGCCCGCGCCCAGGGCGCTGAACGCCGCCTCAAGCAGCTCCGTAACGCCCTCTCGGCATGACCCGCGTACCCCGCACTCCCGTGAAGGAACTGCCGTGTCCGTGAAACTTTCGCCCACGTTCCCCGCCGATGACCGCAACGGCATGGCGGCCATCGCCTCGGCGCTGACCGACCGTCCTGACGACGTCCACGTGGCCGTCCTGCTTGTCCGGACCAAGGAGATCCGCACCAACGCCCGGACCGGTGACGTCGTGCCCACGGCCGAGATCCTGGCCGCCGAGGCGTTCACCGGGACCACGGCGGACGCCGCGACCCTGCACCGGCTGCTACGTCGGCAGCACGAGCGACGAACCGGCAAGGTCGAACTCCCGCTCGAACTCGAGGAAGCCATCGACGCGCTACGTCCAGCCACGGCGGAACCCGGCGAGGACTCCACGTCCGACAACGATCCGGACAGCCGACGATGAGCACCCCGCAACCGTCCAAGCAGGCTGGAACCGTCCACGAAGGCCGGGCGTACCGGACACCGCCGTCGATCACCTGCGAATGGTGCGGATTCCCGGTCCTGTGGTTCTCACCTGGCCGATACGTCGATCACGGTGACCGGATCTTCTGCGCTCCCGGCATCGTCCGCGCACGCGCGCGCTGGACCGGGAGGCACGGTGCCGCCGCGTGAACGACTTCACCCCGCCGATCCGGCGGCGCAACCACGGCAAGGGACACAGTTACGTCGACGCCAACGGCGCGAAAGTCCCTGGCGTCACGACGATCCTGTCCGGCGGTGTCCCCAAGCCCGCGCTGATCGGCTGGGCCGCGAACACGACCGCGGACTACGCGATCGATCATTGGGACCGGCTCGCCGAACTCCCGCCGACCGCGCGGCTGAAAGAGCTGTCCCGCGCGCGGTTCGCCGACCGGGACGCCGCCGCGAAACGCGGGACCGAGGTCCACGGCCTCGCCGAGCAGCTGGTGTCCGGCCACGAAGTCGAGGTCCCCGAGCAGCTGGCCGGGCATGTCGAAGCCTATGTGGACTTCCTGGACCGCTACCGCGTCGAACCCATCCTCACCGAGTTCGTCGTGGTCTCCCATTCCTACGGCTGGGCGGGAACCGGCGACTTGATCGCGGACTTCCCGACGCTCGGCGGTCAGCGGCTGCTGTGCGACATCAAGACCTCACGGTCCGGTGTCTTCGGCGAAACCGCCTGGCAGCTCGCGGCATACCGGTACGCCGACGCCTACGTAGACGACCAGGGCGAGGAACAGCCCATGATCGAGGTCGACGGGTGCGCCGTCATCCACGTCCGTGCTGACGGCTTCGACCTCTACCCGATGCAAGCCGGACCCGAGCAGCTGAGGGAATTTCGCTACATCCGCGAGGTTTCCCGAGCCTGCGAACGGTCCCGCGACTACGTAGGCGAGGCCCTGCTCCCGCCCGCGCTGGAGGTGACCGCGTGAGCGGCGAACTTCAACGACACGACCCCACTGGCACCGAGATCACCACTCGGCCTGACTTCCACGCACCCACCGAGATCGATCAATGGGTCCTGGTCGTGCGCGACGTGGCCCGGCTGGCGAACCAGATCGCCGACACCCCCTTCGTCCCCGACTCCTATCGCGGGAACCCGGCAGCCGTCACCGCCGCCATCCTCACCGGCAGGGAAATGGGGCTCGGCCCGCTCACCAGCCTCCAGCACATCCACATCGTCAAGGGAAAACCCGGCAAGAGCGCGGAAATCATGCGCGGCATGGTCCTGGCAGCCGGGCACAACCTCCGCGACGTCGAGGTCAACGACACCCGCGTCATCCTGGAAGGCCGCCGCAGCAACGAGGAGGTCTGGACCCGCGTCACCTTCACCGCCGACCAGGCCCGCCGGGCGAAGATCGACCTCGGCGGCTATCCCGAGGACAAGCTGTACGCACGGGCGACCACCCGGTTGTGCAGGCGCAAGTTCGCCGACGTCGTGGGCGGGATCGCCCTCACCGTCGAGGAACTGGAGGACGGGGACTACCCGGACACCACCAGCGCCCCCCAGACCGGCCCACCCAGCCCCGTCGCCCCCGAGTCCCCCACGCCCCCGAAACGCACCGCACGGCGCCGTACAGGGCCGAAAAAGGCCACCCCCGCCGAGGAACCAACCACCCAGCCCGACGCGGCCGAGAACGCCCGCTGGGATGCTGACGAGACGCCACCCGATCCGCCGGCAACTCCACCGCCGCTCCCCGGTGACGACGAGGCCGAGCCTGACGAGGACGACGACACCGAGACGGTGTCGCGGACCCAACTGGACAAGCTCCACGCCCAGCTCGGCGACCTCCAGGTGACCGACCGGGCCGACAAGCTCACGACCGTGAGCATCCTCGTCCGGCGGAAGCTCGCCTCCTCCAGCGAGATGACGAAACACGAGGCGTCCCAGGCGATCGACATCCTCGCCCACGTCCTGGACGCCGAAGACCCCGCGCGAACCCTCGAAGCGGTCCTCGCCGAACTGGAGGCGTGAGCGTGGCGCGCATCCGCAGCATCAAGCCCGGATTCTTCAGCAGCGACGACGTCACACCGCTGTCGTTCCGGGCACGGCTGACCTGGATCGGGCTGTGGACCTACTGCGACGACCACGGGCGCGGGAAGGACAACACCCGGCTGATCAAGGCCGCCGTGTGGCCGCTGGACGAGCTGTCCTTTCAGGACGTCGAAGACGACCTCGCCGAGCTGGCCAAGCACAAGCGGATCGTGCGCTACCGCCGTGACGATCAACGCCTGCTCGCGGTGACGTCGTGGCACTTCCACCAGAGCGTGAACCGGCCCGGCAAGACTCTCTTCCCGGCGCCGCCGCCCGGCACGGTGCGGGTTCCCGAACCGGGAGAGAACCGGCACTGCGCGCGGTGCTGGCGCGACCAGAACCCTCCTGGATCACTCACTGAGCCCTCCCGGACCACTCCCGGAGCCGAATTCGGTGATTCCCCAGGTCATGGCCACAATGGCCGATTCAGTGAGCCGTCACGCAGGCCTCATGGAGCGCTCACGTCAGGAAAGGAAACGGAGAAGGGAAAGGAGACAGACACACCCTCCTTCGGAGGGGGTGTGTCTGTCGACTTCGTCCAGCACGCGCGTGGCCGTGAGCCCTCACTGAATCGCACCCGCACACCGCCGCCGTCGCGGCGTGACGCGCGGTGCGTCGAGCACGAGCACGACGACGACCCGCCCCGCTGCGGCGCCTGCGCCCGTGCCCGCCACCACGCCGAGCAAGCCGAGCACGAACACCGCGTCGAAGCCCGCCGCGCCGAACTGCGCGCCACCACAGCCCACAAGCGCCGCGCCATCGCCGACTGCCCGATGTGCGACGACCAGGGGTACCGGGGCACCGCCCTGTGCAACCACGACCCCGACGCCGAGAACCGCGCCCAACGCGGACGGCAACTGCTCAACCAGACCATGGGCTGGGCCACCGACCAGGAGCCATCATGACCACCCTCGACCTCGACCGCCCCTGCCAGCACAACGCGTTCGTCGCCGACGTCAACGTCCACCGGCTCACCGCCACCGACGACGGACCCGCCCTCGCCTACACCGCCGAAGTGCTCGTCCACTGTGGCCAGTGCGGCGAACGGTTCCGCTGGATCGGCGCCCCCGCCGGACTCCTCCCAGACCGGCCGTGCGTGTCGGTCGACGAAACCGAACTCCGAGCACCGCTGCGCCCCGCCTCCGCCGACCCGGACTTCGGACTCGGCATGCCCGGCTTCGCCATCGGGCTGGCCACACAGGACACCGGCCCGGAGGCAAGCTGATGCGCATCCGAGCCGAAGGCACCAAGCCCGAACTCGCCGCCGCCGTCGACCGCCTCAAGACCGTGTTCGACGTCCAGGAGACCAGCCGGTTCTACGACAACCGGGGCTCCTCCCAGCTCGGGAGGGTCTACCTCACCATCGCCTCGCCCACCAGCGGACCGACCGTCCACGCCCGCTCCGAGCGGGCCGACCGCGCCTGGGCCGAGCTTCAGCGAGCCGAGCACCGCGCAGACCTCGCCGCCGACCAGGAATGGGGACCCGCGTGAGCACCCTGGATCGCCGTAGCCGCGCGGAAATCGGCCGCGCCGCCAACCGCAAAGGCAAGGACGCCGAACAGGCCGTCGCCCGCTACCTGCGTGAACACGGCTGGCCCGACGCGCAGCGAACCGTCCGCACCGGCTGGAAATCCGGCGAACACCACTCCCGCGACCAAGGCGATATCGACGGGACACCCGGGATCTGCTGGCAGGTCAAGACCTCCATCGAAGACTTCACCGACACCCGCGTCCTGCGCGTCCTCGCCGCCACGGCGGATCAGGCCGTCGCCAGCGGCGCCGATCTCGGTGTCGTCGTTCAACGCCGCAACGGCGCGGCCGACCCCGGCCGATGGTGGACCTGGACGACCGCGGGCGACCTTCTGGCGCTCGCCGAAGCCGCCAGGAATCCTGACGTGCTCACCGTTCCTGAGTCACACCTGAACGTTCCCGTCCGGACGATGCTCGCTGACCTGCTCCCGCTGCTGCGCGCCGCCGGACGCACAGCCGCGCACCCTGCCGAGGAAGGCTTCCGCCAGTGACCATGATCGTCTCCAGCGCCGAGCTGCCCGAGCCCACCGACACCGACTTCCACGGCGCCGGTGCCGCCGCCTGGAACATCGCCGGACCGCTCGACGTGCTCTGGCTCCCGCCCCACGGCGACGTTCCCCCGCGCATCGGCATCGGCTGCGAACCCACGATGCTTGCGCTCAACACCCGCGACGCCCGCGAACTCGCGCTCGCGTTGCTCGCCGCCTGCGAACGCGAGGAACGTCCGTGACGTCCTATCCGGCCTTCGGACGGTCGGCAGCACGCAGCCAGCGGACCACCTCGTCCACACGGGCCGCGTCGAACGCCGGCAGCGGCACGGACTCCACGTCCGCGCTCCACGCCTGCAACAACCGCTCCAGGCGACGTCGCCGCGCCTGCCGCTCCCGAATGCCGTCCATGCCGTTCGACCTCCTCTCCAGCTGACGTCGCCCCACCCGGACGTGCTGTTACGCCCTCGCCGACACCGTGACCGGCCACTCAGGCCGATGACCCAGGAGACTCACCATGCTCGACCTTCACCGCTGCTACCGCGGGGCACGATGCGCCCACCGCGAAGCCGATCCCGACCACCCGGCCATCAAACGCGGTGCGCCGATCAACCCGGCCGAAGGACTCTGCGACGCCTGCACCCGCCACCTCCACCAGGCCATCGTGGACATGCCCCAGGACTACCTCGACCTCGAAGCCGTCCTCGGCGGCACACGGGACGGGCTCCGGCAGCTCGTCAGCGGAACCCGCGACCTGCCCGTGCCCCTGTCGCTCACCGTCGCCGCCCTCCAGGCCGAGCTGGTGCACGAAGCGCAGTGCTGGGCCGAGTCCACCGCCGACGTCCTCGGCGTCTGGTGGGACACCCAGGCCGCCCGCGACAGCCGACCAGGCCCGGTACTCGAGCGAGCCGCCCAGCTCCTGGAGAACTCCGTCAGCGTCTTGCTCGCCTTGCGCGGCGTCGTCCACACCGGCTGGACCGACGACGAATGGACCACCCTTGACCGGGACGGCCTCGACAGCGCGGACATCCTCCTCGACCTCCACCACCGCGTCGAAGCCGTCACCGGCCACAAACGACTCATAAACCACCTCCCGGCCCCGTGCCCGCGCTGCGACCGTGTCGCGCTCCAGTGCCCCGACGGGTCCGCCACCGTCACCTGCGGCGTCTGCCGAAACACCTTCACCTGGGACGAATACCAACGGCAATGCACGCTGCTCGCCGCCCAGCACGAGGCCGTCGCGTGAACCGGCCCGACCCGTGGCCCTGGCCCGGAGACACCCCGCTCGACCGGGCACGCCGCATCGCCCGCACCTACCGCGAAGCGCTCATGATCGCCGCACCCGAGACGTGCACCGACGTCGACGCACGCTGCCGCGACCTCGGACAGACCTGGGTCGTGCCGAAACCACTCACGTTCGGCCCCGACGACCTTCTAAACGCTCACGAAGTCGCGGAGATGTGCGACGTCCAGCCCAGCACTATCCGGCAATGGCGTCGCCGAGGACTGGCCACACAGGACACGGCGGACGGTCCCCGCTATCGCGTCGCCGACGTGCTCGACTACCACGCCGGGCGACGACGCCGACGCGCCGACACGGCCGTAAACGGCGATATGACAAGGGATTCATGACCGCCCCCAGTGGCGCGACGGCGCGCGACTGTACTACTCTCCGCAGCAAGCACCACTCTGCCCGCAGCCACGAACACCACGGCTAGCAGTCTGGCCACGACACCCTCCCGCGCCGCGCCAGCGGCCAACGCCGAACGCGCGCGGGGGTGTCATGCCCCTGCTCCGACAGAACAACCGGCTCAAACAGCACGGCATCTGGAACTGGAGCCTGCCCGCCTGGGCCGGACGCTTCGAAGACGGACGCACCTACAACGCCTGCCCCAGCGCAGGAATCTGCGCCAAAACCTGCTACGCCCGCAACGGCACCTACCGCATCCCCGCCGTCCTCACCCGGCACGAAGCCAACCTCCGCGCTACGCTCGACGACCTCGACGGCTGGAAAGCCGACATGCTCGCCGAACTCGACCACCCCAAGTTCACCGGCGCCTGGATCCGGATCCACGACTCCGGAGACTTCCACAGCACGGCCTACCTCCTGGCCTGGCTCGACATCGCGCGATCCCGGCCCGACACTGGTTTCTACTGCTACACCAAGGAAGTCGCCCTCTTCCGGCAGCACGTCGAACCCGACCCGCCCGAGAACTTCCGCTGGGTCTACTCCTACGGTGGCACCCAGGACGCCGACCTCGACCCCGAGCGCGACAGGGTCGCCGACGTCTTCGCCGACGAACAAGCCATCCAGGACGCCGGATGGAACTCCCAAGCCGAATCCGACCTGCTCGCAGTCCTCGGCCCCGCGCCCGTCGGCATCCCCGCCAACCGCATCCCGCGCTACACTCGGCTCCAGAACGGGCGCCGGTGGAGCGACTGGCAAGCCGAAGCCGATGCCGAACGCGCGCACCGGCGACCACGGCCCGGACCAGGCACCTGACCGGCGACGAGATGCCGAGCCAGCCAGGCCGCGTCTGCCCGACCTGCCGACGCACCGTCCCCGCCGGACCGTGCATGACCTGCCGACGCGAACAACGCCGCGACACCGACCAGGCCCGAGGCACCGCCGCCCAACGCGGCTACGGCCGAGACTGGCAGAAAAACCGCGCCGCCTACCTTCGCGAACACCGGATCTGCGCCCTCTGCCGGCAACCGGCCACAGTGGCCGACCACCATCCCGAAACCCGACGCTCCCTCGTCGCCCGCGGAGTACCCGACCCCGACGCCTGGAACCGACTCCGGCCACTCTGCAAGCCGTGTCACGACCGGCACACCGGACTTACGAGTCCAGGTGGCTGGAACGTTCGTCTCCGCCCTGAACGTCAGACGAACGCTCGCGGTGAAACTTGAAGCGTTTCTCCGCGAGCCGGTTGATTTCTGGCGCCTGCTGTTTGACGCGACGAATCACACGGGCCGTTTCCAAGCTGCGGGTGAACCAGTTTTCGTGTTTATCTATCCGCAGATCAAAGCGGATCGCTGCGCGAGACATGGCTACCGCAGCTACATACACTCGAATCAGGTCTCGTCGTTCGTTATCGTCCAGCTCATCCCAGTCGGCCAATCTGTGGACAATCTTGCGGTACTCGCCAAATGCTCCGATCACAAGATTGCTCGCGAAAACTTGCATTGAATGCTCCAAGCTGCTCAGCTTGGCAACAAATTCTCCCAAGTCAGGGCCAAGCGACGCCGTGTCCATGTAAAAACTGGCGTTGCGATCCAAGAGCTCAAGATAATCCAGATAGAGTTTGTACCTCTGATCGAGCAGGCGTGCTAAATGTACGTTCTTGCGATTCTTTCTCTCTCGTAGAGCGGAGAACGCGGCAGTCACCAGGGCTCCTAGTACCGTTCCGCTCACGAGCAGAGGTAGCACCTGATCCCAGGTCACACGACCTCCTGCCAGTTCACCCCAGTAGGCCGCGTGCCACCCGATGCCACGTAGTCATGTACCGCCTTACGCACTGTCGACCACAAGATCTCCGCGGTGCTCTGCACCACGCGTTCGTGTGACTGGTAGTCGTAGGCCACCGGCTCAGGCGACGTCGCGCCCGACGTGCTGATGACGCTCGGCTCGCCCCGGCCCATGTAGCCGACGAACCCGACCTGATCCGTGCGCACACCGAACTGGAGGATCGACCTGTGATCCTCGCCCTCCCAGGCAAGCTCGGCAATCACGCCCACCGGCGCCTCCGTCGCCTCGACCAACATGCGGTCCAGCAGGGCATCCACCTGGGCCGCGTCAGCCAGATCGAACGGCTCCCGCTGGCCTGGGTCGTACCAGGCTTTCACCACTGCCACGTCTTGCCTCCCTCGTAAGTCTTCTTGAACCCGTCGGTCCCGTGAACCGTCAGCTTGCTGCCCTCCGGCAACACGATCCCCAGCAGGCCGTCACAGCTCGTCTTACCCGTGCACGGCACATTGTTGATCACCACGGACGCCTCCGTGATGCCGCTGTCTCTCATCTCGGCGGCGAGCTTCAGCTCAACATCCGCGGCCGCCGTCACCGGTCTCATGGTGCAGCCCGACTCCTTCAGGATCTCGTCCACCCGGTCCGTGCGGTCATCCAGCCCGCTAGTGATGGCCGTGGCGTCCTTGCCGGGCGCGAACCATTGTCCCTGGGTCTTTACCCCACGAACGCCGGGAGTTGGCCCCGGCGGCAACTCCCGCCGCAGCCGCTCGACCAGGGCATCGTCATCCTGTTCGTCCCCGTCCTGGTCGCTGGACGAAGAGGACGGAGCAGGAGGAGCGGACTGTCCAGAAGCTCCAGCCGAAGTGGATTCCGCCGGCACTCCCAAGTCGCGAAGGTAGCCTTTGAGCAGGTCGGAGGACTGGCCAATCAGGCCGGAGACTGTCGCTGACGAGGCGTTCACCTCGGCGGGCAAACCCGGAAGCCGGGTGAACTCCAGGTCAGACACACCGGCCGCGACCTCCGACCACTTCCCGCCAGCTTCTTCAAGGTCCTGACCAGCGATCTTGAGAGCCGCCGTGGCCGCCTTCATCTTGGCGAGCGCCGTTCGCACGCCCGCGGCGATCTCTTCAACCGGTGCCACGCCCCCTCCCTAGAGCGCCGTTCCACAGGAACGACTCGGCGGCCGTCGATCTTGGGTACTGCGCAGATCAGGAGAGGGTGGGGTTAACCGCCTACTGGCCGTGACCTGACCTGCTTCGCAAACGCAACAGCAAAGCGGCAGCCTGGTGCGTCTCAGGGGCGTCTTCTCCCAAGACTCGGGCCATGTCTCTGCGTAGACGCTCCACCGTGTCTAGCAACTCGTCAGTCGGATCCGCATCAGCTATCCAGGTCAGTAGTTCAAGCCGAGTGGTAAGCGTGTGCGGGTGCTCAGGTCCCAAGTCCGCGTCTGTGTCGATACGCAGGTACTCAGCCATCCGCCGCGCCATCGGCGTATTGACGGCATAAGACCCGTACGAGCGCGGGGCAGGGGCCCATCCCCTACCCACCCTGGGAAGGGTTGGTTCCTCCTCGGAAAGTCCCGTCACAAACATGGCGTTCGGCGGGGCCACAGGCGGTTGTCCATAGCGATAGCTATCGGTAGCCGTGTCAGATGGGGATGCTTCAGCGATCTGGCGGACCAGATCAGGAGTTCGCCGCCCCAGCCTCTCGTCAAGTACGACACGCAACTGGGCTGCCGCGATCTCCTCTTCAGTGAAGCTCTGTGGCTGGCTCACGCCGACAACCCTCCTTCCGTGCGTTCGTCGGACAGGTCGTCCAATAGCCTGTCCAGTACACGCCCCTGGAACACGTCTAGCAAGAGAAGCTCGTCTCGCTGAGCAAGATCTGACTGCGCCAGCTTCGCTAGGAGCTTCAGGCCTGCGACTCTCTTCACCGGCGAGTCGTCCAGAGCAAGTTCTGACGCCCAGGTGAACCGACGCCACCACTCTTCACGACGTGCGGCCAGTTCCCGTTGCGACGTAGCACGATCATTTGCCCGCGCGCCCATGCGAGCCCCAACGAACGCACCCGAGGCGGCGAGCACGCCGACCGCAGCGGTGACAAGGATCTGCAACCAGCTCACGCAGGGCACCTGCCGTTCAGATCACCGCTCATGCAACGAGCCGCCTTCCCCTGTCGCCAACAGCGCACCCTACCGAAGCAGCAACGGATTCGCCTGTCCGCGATCGACACACGCCATCACGGACGGGATAGGGGTCGTAATCACTAGGGGGTAGCGGCTCCCAGACCGCGCCGGTGGTGCCGCGCGTGGCGCCCCACCTTTCGCGAACTCGGTTGAAGCACGTGATCAGACCTGTCGGTCCCCCGTGGCACGATGCTGAGCGCTGGACTCGCTCGACCTGGAGATGATCACGATGACCGACACCGGCACTTCGCAGCCTGACCTCACGAAAGCCAAGATCTACGCCTACGTCGTTGCGGTGGAGGAACCAGAGTCCGATCGAGGCGAGCGGTGGTACGTCCTCAGGAGCGATGACGCGGGCAACAGCGAGGACGGCGACGCCGATCAGCGCGAGGTCTGGTACCGCAAATCGCCCGACGCGCCACTGCGCAAGGCGTTGATCAAGGCGAGCACGCTGGAGAATCAGCCGACCTGGGTTCTCGTCGAGGCATGAGCACGCCCAGTGCCGCCGCTTGGCCGTGTAGCAGTCAACCAGGATCGGCGGATTACGAGACGTGAAATCGAGGAGGACAGACCAACCGAAGTCCGCGCTGGCGCGGCGGTGGCGGGATCGCGGAGGTACGTGGTGGTGGGCGATCATGGTTATCGTCGTCCCGGTCGTACTGATCGCGTCTGCGGCCGTCACGACGCTGCTGATGTACGTCGACCCTGGCGCTGATGAGAAGAACCGGATCGAGCTGATCAAGGTCGGTCTGACCGTCGGTGCGGGTACTGGCGGCGTGGTAGCTCTGGTGCTCACTGGGCGCCGACAGTGGTCCACCGAACACGATGCCAGCGAACGACGCCTGACTGAGCTGTACGTCAAGGCCGTCGAGCAGCTCGGTTCCGACAAACCCGCGGTTCGTCACGGCGGACTGTATGCGCTCGAACGAGTCGCCCAGGACAATCCTGACCATCGCCAGGTCGTGGTCGACGTGATCTGCGCCTACCTGCGTGCTCCGTTTCAGCTGCCTGGTGAACTGCGGCCCCGAAATCGACCGGGGATTCACCGGCCGCTGGCGCCCAGCATTGGCACTTCCCGAAAGCGTGCCGACCGTGGAGACCAGGCCGAGTCACTGACGGCTGCCGAACTCGACGACGCGGCCCGGCAGGAGCGAGAAGTTCGGCTTACCGCTCAACGCATTCTCACTAAACACCTAAAGCCAGGCGGGAACCCGAGACATCCCGCGAAAACCTTCTGGAAAAAGATCTCTCTCGATCTCACCGGTGCTACACTGATCGACCTCGATTTCAGACACTGCCATATTTACGCAGCCAATTTCGTCAACGCGACTTTTGCCGGGATCACCCGGTTTGACCGGGCTACATTCGTCGACCAAGCCAATTTCAGCGCAGCGGCGTTCACCGATGAAGCCTGGTTCTACGGGACAACCTTCGACTTCGCCAGGTTTGAAAAGGCGAACTTCGCCCAACATGCCCGTTTTATTGAGTCGACCTTCGCTGAGTACGCCCTGTTCCAGGGGGCAATTTTCAACGGTGCGGCCCTATTTGAAGGCGCAACCTTCACTGGCGCCTGGTTTAACAGTGCAACATTCGCCGGCCCAACCTCGTTTGCCAGGACGACTTTCACTTTCGGCACTTGGTTCGACGGCACGACTTTTATTCACACTTCCTTCTTTACGGGGGCCTCCTTCGCGCACAGTATCTTTAACGAGACAATATTTACCGACGATGCTGTCTTTGACGAGGTAACATTTGCGGGCGACAGTTTCTTCAATGGCGCCACGTTCGGCGGCGATACGGTCTTTTCGGCCAAATTCGAAGGTGAGGCCACCTTCAATAAGGCAACGTTCGAGGGCAAGGCCATCTTCGGAAACTCCGATTTTAGGGGCCGCACCGATTTCAGGGGGACGACCTTTATCGACGACGCCGACCTTGGCCACGCGACGTTCTTCTACGTGACCGACTTCAGCAAGGCGATTTTCAAGCGCCAGTCAGGCTTAGACTCTTGACACCTCTCGACGAGGTCCGGCGCAGCTAGCCGTCATGCGGCGATCTCAGCGCCGCCGTCGGTCAAGCCTCTGCGGCTCCGGCGGCGGCGTGGACCGTCCACTCAGTTCCACCTCGACGTCGGCGAAGGTGGTCGTGGCGAACTCATCCATGCCGTCCGTGACGACCACGCGATAGCGACCGTCCGGCCAGGGGCGAGGCTCCCAGTTGGCTTGCATCCATGCGGCCACGTCGGTGTCGTCGGTCCACGGGTCCCATGCGTGCTGGATTAGTCGCCAGTCATCCTGTGCGAACAGGTAGACGTACCAGTATGCCGAGGTCCTCAGCTGACGGGGCGCGTCCTGTGCCCATCCCTGCGTGCTCATGCTCTACCCGCTCTCGGTGGTGCTCGTCTCGCCGAGGGGGAAGCAGGGCGCGAAGGCTTCAGTCGAACCTCCGTTCGGGAGGGTATGCGACGAAGCACCTGGGCGCCAGTGCGGGCTGGTCCTCGGCCTGATCAAGGACGCGCACACCAAAGCCCTCACGGCTGTGCCGTGAGGGCTTTGTGCTCGGTTACGTCCCGTTACAGGGTGAACCTCGCGAGGTAACCCGCGAGGATCTTGCCGAACTGGGTGCGTGCGGCTTCGCCGCTTTCGTAGACCTGGATCTCGCTGTTCTCGCCGGTCTCAGTGATCAGGAGCAGCCGTCCGAACCGGGAGACTTCCCACACCTCGCCGTCGATAGCACCTGTGCAGGAAGCTTCCGGGATCGCGTGCTCGGCTTCGATCAGGTACCTGCAAACTGCTTCGGCGTCTTGCTGGGCTTCTTCCAGCGTCGAGCACTCGCCGAACGCGACGTCGGCGTGCTCGCCGCTGGCCTCGCTGACTCGCCACGCGTAGGGACCTTCACCGGTGACCATCGCGTGGTACTCGCTGATCTGATCGGCGTAGTCGGTCGACATGACCCACACGTCGGCTCCGTTCCAGGCGGGCAAGTCGAGTTCCCAGATGGGGCCGTTCACGGCCTCAACGACCTTGCCGTAGGCGGCGTTTCCGTTGCTGCTGTTCATGTTCGGTTCCTTTGCTTTGGCTGTCCGGGCCGTTGTTGCTGATCTCAGGATCAGCTCTCCGGGCGAGCACGGACCAGTGGCCGCGGATTCCAATCAGGTTCCGAACACGTGATCTCGACGAGAGCACTTCCCTTCTGACGCAACGACTTCGAGGGGTGATCGTGTACGAGATTCGGGTACCGGCGAACTACGCGTTCGGCCAGTTGAGCAGTGCGGCGGCGATCTCTGACACGTCGTTGACGTCGACCGATTTCGCTGCTCTGCAATCGGGCCTGAGCACGACGACGTATCTGCCGCTCACGCTCCAGGATCCGGCGAACAAGGTCTTCGAGATCGTGTGGGCAACCGCGCACACGGGCGGCTCGAACGCGATGACCGTGGTACGTGGCCGCGAGGGGACGACGGCACGAGCGTGGCCAGCCTCGACCTTGTGGGCGTGTGCGCCGACCTTGCGGGACGCGGTCCTGCCGGTGCCGAACGCGGCATCACTCCCGCCCGACCCGCACGTCGGGTTGCGCGCCCTTCTTCAGGACACGCAACAGGTTCTCCAGTGGGGAACCCCTGGCGGGTGGGCGCTGGAGGCGAGCAAGGGAATCCTCGGCCTGATCAAGCGGAACGTACAGGACCAGAACACGTCCCAAGTGGACACGCTGATGGAGACCCTGACGATCCCGGGAATGCGCACAACCCGCTACTACAAAGCGGTGTGGGTGTTCAACACGAACGCGACCGGCCCGGTCAACCCGCCGAACGCAACCGCGAACATCAGATTGAGCGCCGTCGGCGCGACGGTCTCGATCAACGACCCCGCGATTCGGACGCAAGGCATCGTAAACCAGATCTACACCAGTCCCGGGATCGTCTTGGAGACGATCTTCACTGTGCCCTCTGACGGGACGTATCAGCTCGGGTGTACCGCCAACTCAGGCGCGGCGACGAGCGGAACCGTGCTGACGATCGTCGCGGCGGGTGCGGCGGGAGACGTCAACGCGGCGAACAGGCGAGCGTTCTGGGTCGAGGACATGGGGCTTCGATAAGCCGACCGAGGACGGTTTCGAGCAGGAAAACGAAATCCCCACGGGAAGCCCGTGGGGATTTCGTTGGGTGATGATCGGCCCTCGCAGGAGCCGCCAGGTCAACTAGCGGACGGTCTTGTCCTTGCCCTGGAGGAAGACGATGACCTGTCCGTCTTCCTGGGTCTGCTGGGTGACATTCACGCCGAGGTCGCGGCTACCGGCTGCCCGGCGAACTGCGGCCTTGACCGAGTCCACGAGCTTCTGGTCGTTGGCCATGGCGGGCAGTGCGAACGGGGTCTTGTCCTCGTAGCTCTTCTGGACCAGGTCGGCCAGCGGGTTGGGCTTGCGGTTCCCCTTGGTGGGCAACGGCATGGCCTCGGCCTTGGTGGCCCCCAGGGCCAGCTTGCTGTACAGGTCGCCGTTTCCACGGCTGGCGCTGTCGGTCGCCGGGGCGGTGGGTGCCGGTGCGGTGGTCGCCTTGGTGGCGGGTGTGGCGGGCTTGGGGGCCGCCTTGGGGGCGGTCTTGGTGGTGGTGGCCTTGGGGGTGTTGGTGTTGGTAGCCATGGTGTTTCTCCCTGGTGGTGTAGGTGGTGGGCCTGTGTGCCCCCCGCTGACTACAACATTCGACTGTTGCGCGCGAGCAAGACAAGCGACGTCACCGGGAAATCGTTGAGCCATTCGAGCGTTCACAGACAGGAGTCCGATGATCGCCATTCAGTGCCGGAGCAGAGGCGGCGACCGGTGAGCGAGCGATACGTGGAGTACGTAGCGGTCGATGACATAGCACCGGCGGCGCGCAACGCGAAGCAGCACGACACCGTGGGCATCGCGCGCAGCATCGGCCACTTTGGACTTGCCGAGCTGCCGCTCATCGACGAGCGCACCGGCCGTCTGGTCGCCGGGCACGGCCGGTACCTCCAGCTGCGAGAGTGGGCCGAGGAAGGCCGCGACGCACCCGAGGGCGTGCGGGTCGATGACGACGGGCGCTGGCTGATGCCGGTCATCCGGGGCTGGGCGTCGCGTTCCGACGACGACGCCGAGGCGTACCTGATCGCGTCGAACCAGCTGACGGTCAAGGGCGGCTGGGATGACCACCTGCTCGCGGAGATGCTGCACGATCTCGGCGAAGCGCAAATGCTGGACCTCACCGGCTACGAAGCCGACGACCTCGCCGCGCTGGAAGACGCCCTCACCGCCGATCCTGACGACGACGGGGACGGCGCGGGTGACGCACCGCTGGACAAGGGCAACGCGCTCCGGCTGGCCGGAGTGACCGTGGGCGAGCCCGACTACGACACCGAGACTGGACAGGTCTGGCACGTCGGCCGTCATGTCCTCGTCGTCGCCGACGTCCACAAGAGCTGGCCATTGTGGACGCCGCTGCTCGGCGAGGGCGACCTGTTCTGGCCGTACCCGACGATGCTGGCGCCGTTCACCGACAAGGCCGACGCGCATCGCGTGGTGATGGTGCAGCCGTTGCCGTACCTGGCCGGATGGCTGCTGACGAAGTGGAAGCGGATCTCCGGGGAGGAGCCGGTGCTGGTGTCCACTGTGGCTTCGGGGCGTGCGGCGTGATCCGTACTGCCGGCGGAACGTTCGACCGTAGCGACGCCCCGATCTACTTCGCCGCTGGGGATTCCTCGGCGTATCCGCGTCATCTGCTGCTCGCGGTCAACGACCTGTATCACCGTTCCCAGGAACAGCGCATGGTCCGGCTGCTGGACGAAGGACACGTGATCCTGCTCGACAGCGGTATCTTCAACCTCACCAACGAGCACAAGCGCGCCACCGGCTGCACGATGGACGAGGCGCTATCGCTGCCCCCGGACGAGATCCAGGGCTTCGACCGGCTCTTCGACCGGTACGTTGAACTGGCCACACGGTACGAAGACCGGCTCTGGGGCTACATCGAGCTGGACCAGGGCGGCCGGGACAACAAGATCCGCACCCGCGAACGGCTCCACGACCTCGGGTTGAACCCGATCCCGGTGTATCACCCGCTCAATGACGGGTGGGATTACTTCGATGACCTCGCCCGCGGTTATGACCGCCTGTGCTTCGGCAACATCGTCCAGGCCAACCATCCGACGCGTGTCCGGCTGCTGCACACGATGTGGGAACGCCGTCGCCAGTACCCGGACCTGTGGGTTCACGTGCTCGGGCTGTCCGCCTGTGAATGGTGCCTGCCGTGCCCGCCGGATTCCTGCGACTCCAGCTCGTGGCTGAACTCCCTGCGGTATCCGTCGGTGCGCACCGAGTCCGCCGCGCTCCGGCGCCTCGGCGAGATGGGCCACCGCTTCCTCTACGGCCCCGGTGGAAACCGGGACGAGGCGTGCCAGATGCACGCCGACGTCATGGACCACACCAACCAGGTCTGGCAGGCGCTCGACGTCTTGCACACCGAACTCGGAACCCCGGCGCACCCCGAGCGAGACCCCCGTGAAGGAGAGCTGATGCCGTCGTGACCGAGACCGTGACCGTGTGGACCACCGTGACCGCCCCCGGTTTCCACCGCTGGCCCGCCGCTACCGGGCTCCGGTCCTATCTGGCCGACCGGCACCGGCACCTGTTCCACATCACCGCGCACGTCGCCGTCGAGCACAACGACCGGTTCCTCGAGTTCCACGACCTGCAAGACATCATCCGCGCGTGGTGGGGACCCGGTGCCCGCGAGTGCGGCACCGCGAGTTGCGAAGACCTCGCCCAGGACCTGTGGAACGTCCTAGAGGACGGCTACCAGCTGAGCCCCGTCCGGATCGAGGTATCCGAGGACGGCGAGTCCGGTGCGGCCCTGACGGCGGTGGACTGAATGGACAGCAGCACCGCCACCGTGACCATTGAACACAACTTCGAGACCGCGCACCGGCTCCCGCACCTGCCCGGAAAATGCGTCTCGCTGCACGGACATTCATGGTGGGCCGAGATCACCGTCACCGCGCCCGCCCTGGACGAGGACGGGATGGTGATCGAGTTCGGCCCGTTCAAGAAGGCCGTGCGCGGCTGGATCGACCAGCACTTCGACCACGGCGTCCTCCTCGGACCGGACGACCCGCTCATCCAGCCACTCCGGACAGAGGGCTGCAAGGTCTACGTGATGCCCGGCTGGCCCACCGTCGAAGCCGTCGCCCGCCATCTCGCCGAGCAGGCCGAGGCCCTCCTCGCGGAGATCCCGCACGCCGCCGGAACCCGCGTGACCGCCGTCGACGTCCGCGAAACCCACGTGAACCGAGCCGGATGGAGGGCAGCGTCATGACGACCACCCAGGCACCGGCCACAGCGGACACGCTCGTGGTCTCCGAGGTGTTCGGCCCGACCGTTCAGGGAGAGGGGCCGACCACCGGACGCCGCGCGAGCTTCGTCCGACTCGGGGGCTGCAACCTGTCCTGCTCGTGGTGCGACACCGCCTACACCTGGGACAGCTCCCGCTACGACCTGCGCGCCGAGCTGCGGCGCCTGCCCGTCGACGCGATCGCCGCGCGGGCTCTCGCCGGCAGTCCCGGCCTGGTCGTCATCTCCGGCGGTGAGCCACTGATGCACCAGAACCAGCCCGGATGGACAGTCCTGCTCGACACGCTCACGAACGCCGGAGCCGATATCGAGGTCGAGACCAACGGCACGATCGCGCCCACCACCGAGACCCTGGCCTCCGACGCCCGGTTCAACTGCTCCCCGAAGCTCACGCACTCCGGCGATCCGCTGGCGAAGCGGATCCGCCCGGAAGTCCTCGCCGCCCTGATCGCGACGGGACGCGCGGTCTTCAAGTTCGTGTGCTCCGGTCCGGACGATGTGGACGAAGCCGCCGAGCTGGCCCACCGCTACGGCATCCCGCCCGCGACGGTGTGGATCTCGCCGGAAGGCACCGACGCCGAGCAGGTCCTCCACCACGGCAAGGCCGTGGCCGAACCCGCGATCGGGCACGGCTTCAACGTCGGCACCCGGCTGCACACCCTGCTGTGGGGGAAGGAAAGACGACGATGAGCACCGACGCCCTGATCTCCGGTATCCGCTCGTGGCTCAGCGACCGCGGGCTTGATCCCGATGACCCGAACCTGGCCGACACGCCCGCGCGGGTCGCCCGCGCCTGGAACGAACTCACCTCCGGCTACGGCCACGACCCGGCCGAGCTGCTGTCGCGGACGTTTCCCGTCGACCGCGCCGACGGCCTGATCGCCGTCACCGGCGTCTCGTTCACCTCGGTCTGCGCCCACCATCTGATGCCCTTCACCGGCACCGCGACGATCGCGTACCTGCCGGTCGCGGGCGCCCCGGTCGTCGGGCTCTCGAAACTCCCGCGCCTGCTCGACATGTTCGCCCACCGGCTCCAGGTCCAGGAACAGCTGACCTGGCAGATCACCGACGCCCTCGACGCGCACCTCAAGACCGAGGGCTCGGCGTGCCTGGTCCGCGCCGAACACGGATGCATGACCCAGCGCGGCATCCGCAAACAGGGCGCGTCGATGGTGACCACCAGCCTGACCGGCCGCTTCGCCACGGATGCCGAGCTGCGCGACCAGCTATGGGAGATGCACCGGGGAGGCTGATCACGTGGGCCGACGCGGAGTACCGCCCAAGCCGACCGCCCTGCGCATCATCGAAGGCGACAAGCACACCGAGCGGTACAACCACCACGAGCCCATCCCGCGCTCGGGACGTCCGGAGTGTCCGGACGATGTGGCCGACGCGGTCCGGGAGATCTGGGACTACACGGTGTCCGAGCTGGACGCGATGGGCATCGCCCACGCCTGCGACCGGGACACCCTGCTCGTCTACTGCGAAGCCGTGGTCGCGCACCGCCGCGCCTCGGCGCTCGTGGCCAAAAGCGGCGTCCTTCAGAAAGGACTCCACGGCGGCTTCGTGCGTAACCCCGCGCTGATCATCCAGCGGGACTCTGCGCACGTGATCAGGGCTTTCGCGCAAGAGTTCGGGCTCACCCCGTCCGCGCGGACCCGGATCGAGCAGAAGGACGGGGCCAGTGGCGACGCAGGCAACCCGTTCGCGGGCGCGAGCTAGCAACCGTCACCATGATGCTTGGACCAGCGTCATTAGGAGGGGCGCTCGGCCGATCGGGTGGTATCTGCCGAGTTAGCTCGCCTCCGGCACGTCGACTGTCGGTGGTGAGGTGTATCACCTGGGTGATCGCACACTCAGGGAGGGTAAGTCGTGCCACCACGCAACTACACAGTTGGCGACCGCGCCGCACTCATTTTGTTTGGGCAAGGCAGGTGCTATTGGGGGCCAGGCTGCACGGAGCCCCTGCTCAGGAAAGTCGAAGACCGATATCGAATGAACCTGCAAATTGCACACATTCGATCAGACGAGGCGGCGGCGGAACGCTACGTTCCTGGAATTTCAAAGACAAACGTTGACGCCTTCGAGAACCTGATCTTCCTTTGCAAGCCACACCACGACACGATCGATGAGCCCGGAGCTGGCAAACGATTCACAATCGAAGTCCTCGAAGGATGGAAAGAGGAACGCGAAGCAGGTCTATATGACGAACTTCAAGGCTTGCGGGACGTAAATGAAGATGATCTGGTCGAGCAGATAGCCGGAGCCATCGAAGAGCAAAATCGCGACATTCGCGCCACGCTGGCCCGACTGGAAAAGACTGACACAGAAGCCGCCGCTCTTATTCGTGAGTTAAACGATGAGATAAAGGCACTCCGCAGGTCAGGATCAGTCCTTGATCCCGACGCGGTCAATATGCTTGGCGCCGCCGCGCGCGACCTGACGCACCTGCCGGACAGTGTCTCGCAACTATTGTTCGCGGCGCGCGACCTGTCACATCTGCGGGACAATGCGGCACTGCTAAACAAGGCTGCTGACAAAGCATCCGGGCTACAAGACGTTGCCGCGATGCTAGACAGCGCGGTTCGACGCGCCGGAGGAATGATGTAGGCAACTCGCCACTGCCGCCCTCGCTCGGACACGCTCCCGTTCGCGTGAAGGAACGAGGGCGGCAGTGGCGACGCAGGCAACCCGTTCGCGGGCGCGGGCTAAGCGCGCACCGTCCCGCTCCACCCTGGACCGCCTCCGGATCTCCCCGGAGGTCGGCTGGTACCTGCACTCCCGCGGTATCCCGCTCCCGGACTGCCCGCCCGCGATCAAGACCCCCGAGGGCAGCATCCGGCGAGGTGCCCGGTTCGATCCGGCCCGTGTGGACCGGGTACTGGACGTCTTCTCCCGGCTGCGCCACACGCAAGGGAAGTGGGCCGGACAGCCGCTCCGGCCCGACCCGTGGCAGGTCGCCTACGTCCTGGCACCCGTGTTCGGCTGGGTCTACCGCGACGCCGATGGCGATTGGGTTCGCGTCGCCCGCCGCGTGTACGTCGACGTTCCCCGCAAGAACGGCAAGACCACGCTCTCCGGCGGGTTCGCCACCTATCTGACCTGTGCCGATCACGAGCAGGGCGCACAGGTCTACGCCGTCGCGTCCGGCCGGGACCAGGCCCGGTACTGCTTCGACCCGGTCCGCCAGCTCGCGCAGAAGTCCCCGGCGCTGTCCCCGTACGTGAAGGCGTTGCAGAGCCGGATCATTCACCAGCCCACCGGCTCCTACTTCGCCGTCGTGTCCAAGATGGCCGATCTGCTCCACGGCGCAAACGTGCACGGCGCGATCATCGACGAACTCCACGTCCACAAGACGGCGGACCTCGTGGAAGCCGTCGAAACCGGAACGGGCTCGCGGACACAGCCGCTCGTCTTCACCATCACCACCGCCGACGACGGCCGAACGACCACCATCTACGCCCGCCGCCGGCACTACGTCGAACAGATCGCGCGCGGAGCCCTCCGCGACCCGTCGATGTACGGGGTCGTGTGGGCGGCCGACGAGGACGACGACCCGTTCGCCGAGTCCACCTGGAAGAAGGCCAACCCTGGTTACGGCATCTCGCCGTCGAAGGCGTACCTGGAGAACGCCGCCAAAGAGGCCCGCAACTCACCGGTCGACCTCGCGAAGTTCCTGCGCCTGCACCTGGGAATCCGCACCCGCCAGCAGACCCGCTACCTCGACCTCGACGTCTGGGACCGCAACGCCTCCATCGTGGACGAACAGCGCCTCGCCGGGGCCAGCTGCTACGGCGGGCTCGACCTCGCCTCCACCAGCGACCTGTGCGCCCTCTGCTGGGCCTTCCCCGACGGCACCGGCGGCCACGACCTGATCTGGCGCCTCTGGTGCCCAGAACGAGCCCTGGAAGCCCTGGACCGCCGCACAGCGGGCCAAGCGTCCGAATGGGCTCGCCGGGGCCTGCTCACCGTGACCCCCGGCGACGTCGCCGACTACGACTACATCCGCGCCCAGATCAACGCCGACCGCGAAACATTCCTCGTCCGCGAGATCGCCTACGACCCATGGAACGCCTCCCAGCTGGTCACCGACCTGCTCGGCGACGGCGTACCCATGGCGAAGATGCGCCAGGGCTTCGCCACCATGTCCAGCCCCACCAAGGAATTCCAGCGCCTCGCCCTCGAAGGCACCGCCGAAGCACCCCGGCTCCGACACGGCGGGAACCCCGCCCTCCGCTGGCAGGTCGACAACCTCGCCGTCGAGATGGACGCCGCCGGGAACGTCAAGCCCAGCAAACGAAACTCAGGCGACAAGATCGACGGCGTCGTGGCCGCGATCATGGCCCTCGACCGCGCCGTCCACTACACCCCGCCCCGCCGCAGCGCCTACGACGACGGCGACCTCGAAGTCGTCTAGGTCAGCTAGCTGGACTTTCCGATCGCCCGGGGTTCACTGACGTCGTACGTCTCCGGCACGATCAGTGCACGAGGGTCCTTTTCGCTGGGTGGGACCACTTTCCGAATCAACGTGACCTTCTGCTCCCATCGCAAGATCCGTTGCTGGTCAGAGCATCGAAGGGTTGCGGTCAGCGACCGTATGTCACCGACGTCCTCCAGTGGCGACAGCCCATTCAGCTCAATGTGAAGCTCCGCCTCACCTGTCCAGGAGTTCGGGGTCTGACCTCCCATCGAAGGCAGTTCCCCTGCCCCGACGCGTCGACCGGTCGAATCGTGAACGACTACCGAGACGTCCTCGGCACGGAACCCAGCCATGTTTCTGATCTCTACCGTTTCGCTGGTAGTCGAGTCAGGGAGGTTGCTACGGGTGTTGTGGAGCGCGAGGTAAGGACGGGTTGCGTATGCCAGGGCCTCACGACTCTCTCTCGCCGCCTTACCACTCGTCAGCGCCGACCTCCACGCTGCGATCGCGGACGCGGCGCCCGCGCCGGCGCTGACCATCCCCGTCACAGCTGCGATTACCTGTACGTCGGCCACGCGTTCCCCTCCCGAATATCGGTGCGCTCACAAATCGCCCGCCGCGAAGACGTTACCTGGTCTGGAGGTCGCGACATGGATACTGCGCTGGCCTGCATTTGCGTGTCGGTGTTGAGCGCGTTGACGATCTTCTTCGTGGTCAGCCACTTGCGAGAAAGAAACTTGGCAGTCCGTCAGCGCGTTGTGGTGAACCTCGTCGATGACCAGGCCTTAACCGGCATTCTGTGGCAGCGCCATCGCCGTCTGGTCCTGCTGCGATCAGCCGAGCTCGTCCAGCCCGGCCGGGAGCCCGTCCGGATGGACGGTGACGTAGTGATCGAACGCGACCGGATCAACTGGGTCCAGATCGCGGGGTCCTGATGGCTTTCGTGGTTTCCCAAGGGATTCTCGAATCGGTCCACCAGTACCAGACGGCGACGATCCCCGTTGGCGGCGCTATCTCGCTAGCCGACGGCCTCGCGCAGGACTACGCCACGATCTGGAAGACACAGCCGCAGGTCCGGACGGTCGTGAGCTTCCTCGCGCGGAACATCGGCCAACTCGGGCTGCACCTATACCGGCGACAGTCCGAGGTCGACCGCACGCGCCTGACCGACCATCCGATCGCGACACTGCTGTCCCGCCCGAACTCGTTCACCACCCGGTACCGCCTGATCGAGGCCCTGGTGTCGGACCTCGCGATCTACGACAACGCGATCCTCGCGAAGGTGAACGGTGTCGGGCTGGTCCGGCTGGATCCGCGGTTCGTCACCCCGATCTCCAGCAGCCAATTCGCGGTCGAGACCTATCGGTACAGGGGAACCACCGGACACCGCGACATTCCCGCTTCCCAGGTCGTGCACTTCCGGGGCTACAACCCGGTCGATATCCGCTGGGGCTGCTCGCCGATGGAGACCCTGCGGCGGATCTTGTCCGAGGAGTTCGAGGCCGCCCGGTATCGCGAACAGCTCTGGCGCAACGGCGCCCGGCTCGCCGGTTACCTGAAAAGGCCAGTGGACGCACCGGACTGGGGCGACAACGCCCGCGAGCGGTTCCGCCGGTCGTGGCAGGAGCAGTACACCGGAAGCGGCGCGAAGGCGGGCGGCACGCCGATCCTTGAGGACGGCATGGAATGGGTGTCCGCGTCGGTCACGCCGGAAGCAGCGCAGTACATCGAAGCCCGCAAGCTTACGCGGGAAGAAGTGGCCAGCGCGTACCACATCCCGCTGCCGATGGTCGGAATTCTGGACCACGCGACCTACAGCAACATCCAGGAACAGCACCGGAATCTGTACCAGGACACGCTCGGGCCGTGGCTGACCATGATCACCGAAGAACTCGGCCTGCAACTTCTCCCGGATTTCCCGGACTACCAAGACCTTTACCTCGAATTCAATCTCGCCGAGAAGCTGCGCGGGAGTTTCGAGGAACAGGCAGCCCAGCTTCAGACCAGTGTGGGCGCCCCGTGGATGACCCGCAACGAGGCCCGCTCCCGCGTGAACCTCCCGCAGGTCGAGGGCGGCGACGAGCTGGTCACCCCGCTGAACGTGCTGACCGGCGGCCAAGCCTCGCCGACCGACAGCGCACCCGAGCCGAAAGCCGTGCTCGCCGCCGCGAGACTCCTGGAGGGCGCCGCGTGATGAGGAAGACGAAGACGTGCCCGGTCCGGATCAAGGCGGCCGGGGAACAGGACGGCACCGAGAACGGGGTGTTCGAGGCCATTGTGGCCGCGTACAACGTGGACAGTGTCGGAGACAAGATCGTGCCGGGCGCGTTCGCCGACACCCTCGCCGAGTGGAAAGCCTCCGGCGACCCGATCCCGGTCCTGTGGTCGCACATGTCCCACGACCCGGACTACCACATCGGGTACGTCGAGGACGCCGAGGAACGCGACGACGGGTTGTGGGTCCGCGCCCGCCTCGACCTCGACGAGCCGAAGGCGGCCAAGATCTACCGCCTGCTGAAAGGACGCCGTGTCCGGCAGTTCTCGTTCGCCTACGACGTGCTCGAAGGCGGCTGGATCGAGAAGACCAGCGACGAGGACGGCGACGAGAGTTTCTACGAGCTGCGCAAACTCAGGCTCTACGAAGTCGGCCCCACCCTGATCGGCGCCAACCAGACCACCGAGCTGCTGACCGTCAAGACCCCGCCCGAACCCGCCCAGCCCCACACCCCTCCGCCCGCCGAAGCGGACCTCGGGGCAACGGCCAAGACCGACCTCCGCGCGGCCCTGGCGAAGATCGCCGACGGGGCCGCCGCTATCGAAACGGTGCTGTCCAGCCTGGACAGTGACGACGAGGACGAGAAGGCCGCGACCTCGCCGGAGACCGCCCGGCCCGATCCGCCGGCGCCACCCGACGCGGCACCGTCCACGGAGGCCAGCTCGGTCCGCTTGCGGGCCTCGCTGGCTCTGCTGGACGCCGAGTCGTAGCCGCTCACCTCCCAACCCATCCGACATAGCCTGACGTTCCACGGCCACGCCCGACCCCGCCCGCGCTCCCGTCGTCTCGACGGTGTGCGCCAGCTCGGCACGGGAACCGCCTCTCTTCGTCTGCGCGTGCGCACGAACTGAGGATTTCCCTTGAGTGACAAGATTTCCCAGCTCACCGACGAGCTGAAGAAGCACCTGAACGACGCGAAATCTATCGCGGCGAAAGCCGAAGAGGAATCGCGCGACTTCACCGACGACGAGCGCACCGCGGTCACCACCGCGATGAGCAAGGCCCAGGACGCCAAGCGAGCGCTGGACGCCGCGAAGGCCGACAACGCGGTCCGCGACGCCATCCAGGATCTCGGCGACGCGGTCGGCCTGGCCGACGCCCAGGCCGAGGAGAAGACCCGTCGCGAGCAGGCCGCCCGCGACGGGTACAAGGGCACCCGGACCAGCATCGGCGAAACGTTCGTCACCTCCGAGCAGTACAAGGACATGCTGCGGTCCGCGCCGAACGGGATGTTCGCGAAGGACATGCGCGTGCAGAGCCGCCCGCTCGGGGTCAAGGAACTCGTCACCGGGCTGAGCCCCACCTCGGGCGGCGCGTTCCGCACCGAGGACTACCGGGGTGTCCTGGTCGGACCGGAGCAGTTCTTCCGGCCTCTGACGCTGCGGCAGCTCGTCACCGGCGGCACCACGACCTCTGACCAGGTCGAGTACGCCCGCATCACCGGCTGGGCCAACCGGGCCGCCCCGGTCCCGGAAGCCACCACCTCGGCCCCCGTAGGCTCGGGAGACCCGGCGGTCACACCCGCCCAGGCGGGCGTGAAGCCCGAGTCCGGGTTCGGCACGGTCCGGGTCACCACGCCCGTGCGGACCATCGCGCACTGGATGCCCGTGACCAAGCGGGCTCTGTCCGACGCCGCGCAGGTCCGGACCCTCATCGACAACTTCCTCGAGGTCGGGCTTGAGGAAGAGCTGGAAGACCAGATGATCGCCGGAACGGGCGTCGGCGAAGACTTCGAGGGACTGGCCAATGTGTCCGGTACCCAGACACAGCCCGCCGTCGCCGACCCGGCTGGGAAGCCGCCGGGGTTCGGCAAACTCCTCGCGGTCCGCCGCGCGAAGACGAAGGTCCGGATCGCGGGACGCTCCGTCGCCAACGGCGTCGTCATCCACCCGCTGGACCTCGAAGCCATGGACGAGATCTCCGACATGGACGGAAGGTTCTACTTCGGCGGTCCAGCAGGGACGAACAACACCTCGCCGCTGTGGGGCCTGCCGGTCATCGAGTCCGAAGCCGCCACACCGGGACAGGCATGGGTCGGCGACTTCCGCAAGGCCATCCTGTGGGACCGCCAGCAGGCATCGGTCACCGTCACCGACAGCCACGCGGACTTCTTCGTCCGCAACCTCGCGGCCGTCCTCGCGGAGATGCGCGCAGCCTTCGGCATCGTCCAGCCGTCCGCGTTCTGCAAGGTCACCCTCGTCTGATGCTCGGCGACGTCGGTTGTCCCGTCTGCGGAAGCCGCGACTTCTCCTGCGGGACAACCACGTCGACCACCGGCGTAGACGAACGAACAGGAGAGGCACCAGCCATGGCAGAGCTACGCGAGTACCGCGTCACCGTCAACGGCCACCCGACCATCATGAACCTGACCGAGGAGGACGCCGCCCGGCTCGGCGGCGTCCCCGTCGAGAGCGAGCCCCGGGCGAAGCAGCGCTCGGAACCGCCGAACAAGGCGCGTACGGCCAGCAACAAGACCGATGCGCCCGCGGAGGACGCCCGGTAGCCCTAGTCAACAGGGCCGTACACCTCGCGTGCCTCGAACTCCTCGTGGTCGTCCCGTGTAGTGACGCCGACTTCGATCCTGATTTCCCAGAGGAGATGGTCAGCCGCGAAGACCATCTCGCCGACGTAGCCGAGATCGCCGTCGACTACTCGCGCCATACCCCAGGCGAACTGGTCCAATAGCGCCCGGACTGCTTTGCCGCTGACGACACGCGCGCGCAAGTGAGACTGTCGCACGGCCTCCAGACGCACGCTGAGCAACGGGAGATCCGGCTTCTCCTCGCGCGCCTCGTTCATGACCTCGTCGATAAGCGGAACAAGTTCGGCGTAGAAGTCGACGCGACGGTTGTACAGCTCCTTCTCACGTTCTAGTGCTTGTGCATGTGCTAGCTCCTCGCGTTGACGGCGAAGCGTCAGCCAGGCCGTCAGCCAGGATCCCAACAGGGTGAAAGCTCCTGTGACGATCGCGGTCACGAGCACGAACCACCAGGGCGCCGACGTCATGTGCGCCACGATAACGAGGTGAGGGAGCGCGCCATGCCCTTTCCTCCGCTGGCTGATCCCGGAGTCCTGGCGCGCTGGACAGGGCGAACCGAGACCGACCCGGCGGTAGCCGATGCCCTTGCGGCCGCCTCGGCACGGTTTCGTGCGGAGGTACGGCATCCGGTGTCGCGTGTGGCCGATGACGAAGTACGGCTCGACGGGCAAGGCGGGACGGTGCTGGCTCTGCCTGCCGCGCCCGTCGTCGCGGTGAGCCTGGTCGAGGTCCAGGGAACTCGCGTCACGGACTTCACCTGGTCTCGTCTTGGTCTGCTGCGTCGCGAGCCCGGATGGCCGGACGAATTGGACGCGGTCCGCGTCGTCTACACCCACGGGTACGAGCCCGTCCCGGAGGACATTTCGGAGGCGGTCATCAGCGAAGCTCGCTACCTGCTCACCGTCCAGCCGGGCTTGACCTCGATGACCGTGGGGGGCGAGTCCGTGGCGTTCGCCAGTCCGGCCGCGACGATGCCCCTGTCCTGGACACGGGCGGTGGACCGGTACCGGCTCAACCGCGGGGACCTGCCGTGATCTTCGGCGACACCATCACGATCCTTCGGCCCGCGATCGGCCGGGACCGGTACGGCTCCGACGTCCTGGACTACGGCGCCGGCAACCGCACCGTCGTGACGGGGGTGTGCGTCCAGCCTCGTTCGTCCACGGAGGCCACCAGCGCCTCGCGGACGACCAGCGACGCACGCTCGATGGTGACCACGGGGTGGCGGATCTACACCCCGGCAGGCATGGACCTCGACGTGACCCCGGTCGATCGGATCGAGTGGGCGGGCCGGACCTGCGAGGTCGTCGGCGAAATCGCCCGCTGGCCCCACCCGATCCGCCCCGGCGCGGTGCACCACTGCGAAGTCGACATAGAGAAGGTGACGGGCTGATGGCTCTGACAAACCGCGAATTCCGCGCGCTCATGCGCCTTCCCGGCCTGCGCGCCCGGCTGCGAGGGGTGGCCGAAGGAGTCGCCACCCGGACTCGCGCGAACCTCGCAGCCGCGAGGGTCGATGCCGAGGTGACCGTGGAGGAAGGCATCCGCCCGAGGGGACGCAGCTACGCCCGCGTGATCCATGACGATCCGTTCGGCGAGTTCGGCACGAAAGACGTTCCCCGCCATCGCGCGCTCGGCCGCGCGATCGGCGGCAAGTAGAAAGAGAGGCCGCCGTGGCCCGAGTGATCATCGCGTTCCACCCCGACCACACCCAAGTCGGCAAGACCGTGACCGTGGACGACGACCAGGCTGTGACCATGGTCGCCGAAGGCCGCGCCCGCTACGCCGACGACGACAAGGCCGCCCAGGGCACAGCAGCGCGCAAGCCCGCACCCAAGGCCCCCGGCGACCAGTGATCGACGTCGAGGCCCTGGTGGTGAGCTGGCTCGCCGGGCGCCTCGACGGAACACGCGTCGTCGCCGAGCTGCCCGCCGAGTTCGAACGGCACCTCCCGGTGGTCCAGGTCACCGCCCTGCCAGGAACGAAGGACACGCGCCCGTGGAACCACCCGCATCCGCTGCTGTGGCGGCCCCGCGTGGACGTCGACGTGTTCGCCGCATCCCGTGCAGCCGCGTTCGACCTGGCGTCCACAGTGGCCGGGCACCTGCACGAGCTGACAGGGCAGGACAACCCGTGGGGGTACGTCGCCGCTGTGGCCGAACCAGCCGGACCGGCGTGGCGGCCCGACTACAACCCGGCGGTACGCCGATGCGGGCTGACCGCCGAACTCACTCTCCGGGCTGACTAGCCCGCCAAACGATCCGCCCCGCTCTCTTCGCTCGCCAGGGGACTCCGCAACCGCAAGGGAGAAACCCGTGGCATTGAACAGCACCCTCGCGCGCCTGGGCGTGACCGGAGCGCTCTACGTCGGTGCCGTGGGCACGACGGCGCCGAGCGCGACCACCCTCGGGCCGTGGGCGCCCGCGATGCGCGACCTCGGCTACATCAGCGATGACGGGATCGTGGAAGGAGTCGACGAGGACAAGGAGGAGTTCACGCCCTGGCAGAGCGCGACTCCGATCCGCTCGGAGATCACCAAAGCGACACAGACCTATCAGGCCACTTTGTGGGAGAGCAAGTTCGACACGATCTCCCTGTACTACCGGGTCGGCCAGGAGGACATGACGCAGACCGGCACGGGCGCCGACGCTGTCGTTTCCTTCATGGACAAGGGAAAGCCGAAGCGGGACCTGCGGTGCTTCGGGATCGACGTCATCGACGGCGCCTACCACCGCCGGGTCTTCCTGCCCCTGGCCGAGGTGACCGAACGCGGGGAACTGACCTACAAGTCGGACACGCTGATCGGCTACGAGGTCACGATCACCGCCTACCCCGGCGCTGACGGCTACTCCGCCCTGCGGGTCTTCAAGGAGGGCTGGGAACTTCCCACGCCGTCGTGACCCGTCGCTAGCGGGGGCCGATGTGGACAACTGGTGGGCGGTCCACATCGGCCCCCTTTTCTCTTGCTCACCAACGCTCACCGGATGGAGAACCCCGAGTGTCCACCATTGACATGGACGCGATCCTCGCCCAACGCGAGGAAGCTACCGGATCCGCCGATACCTTCAAGTTCGTGTTCAAGGGCAAGGAATGGGTCTGCATGGACCCGATCACCGCCGACGACGACTGGAAGGACGGCCTGCTCGACCTGGACACCGACGTCGACGTGGCCGAGTACTACCTCGGTTCCGATCAGTACAAGACGTTCGTGAAGGAGGGCGGCCGGGCCGGATACGTCATCCTCGCCATCAACTCCTATATGCAGACGATGCGGCAGGAACAGGAGGATGGGCGCCCTACACGGCGGCGGACCTCCTCGCCGAAGCGCCGGAAGCGATAGAGGCCGCCCTGTGCGCGACCTACGCGCCCCGTAACCCGATCGCGGAGTTCTGGCGCGGGGACATCACCCTGCGCCATCTCCGGGTCCTCATCGAGCACCTGCCGCCCGACTCCGCATTTCACCGCACGGTGCACGGGCACGCGTGGTCGGACGTCGAATACCTCCTCGCCGTCATCGCCGACCGAGTCGCCGAAGGCACCTTCGTGACCGGGCGCGGGGCACAGATGAAGGGCCTGCACCGGCCGAAGCCCGTGCCCCGCCCCGGCGACGAGCACAAAGGCCGGATCGGTGACCGGGCCGGACGCAGCGCCGAAGACGTCATCGCCTACCTCGACACCTTCAAACCCGACAGGTCGGCCGCCACTGGCTGAGACACCCGCGCGGGGAGGTGTCCACTGTGGCCGAGTCCGGCGAGGTGTACTGGGTCGAGGTCCTGCCCTCGGCGCGGCGCTGGGGAACCATGCTGGCCAAAGAGGCCAGTGGCGCGGGCAAGCGCGCGGGCGACCAGCTGTCGAAGGAACTCGACTCCGCGTCGGCAAAGGCCGGTCGTACTGCCGGCCAGAACCTCTCCGAGGGCATGGCCGCCGCCGAGGCCGAGGTCAAGCGGATCGGTGACCAGCTCAAGGCCGCCCGCGACAAGGAAGCCGACGCGGCAGGGAAAGTCCGCGTCGCCGAACAGCAGCTCGCCGAGGTCCGCGCCAAGAGCGGTGCCCGGGCGTCCCAGGTGGCCACCGCCGAAGAACGCCTCGCCACCGCGCAGCGCACCCACGCACGCGTGCAGGAGCGGGTCACCACCGCGACCGGCGACTACGAGCGGGCACAGCGCAACGCGACCGAGGCCACCGAGTCCATGCGGCTCTCCGGCGACGACGCATCGGCCACGATGGACAAGCTCGGCGGCGCCCTGCGCAAGGTCGATGACGTCAACCTGCGCCGGGCGCACAAGTCCATTCTCGGGTTTGGCGCCGGGGCCTACAGCGCCGCCGCTGCGGTATCCCTGCTCGGCCACGCCGCGCTCGGGATCGGCGGCATGGCCAGCGCAATCGCCACCGCCTCCGGTGCCGCGCTCGTCCTGCCCGGTGCCGCGTTCGCCGGGGCGGCGGCCGTGGGCACGCTCGTGCTCGGCGTCCAGGGCATGGGCGACGCGATGAAGGCCGTGGCCGAGGGGGACGCCAAGAAGCTCTCCGAGGCCCTGTCCGGCATGGCGCCGTCGGCCGCCGCGCTGGTGCGCGAGATGGCGGCCTTGAAGCCCCAGTTCTCCGCCATGCAGGACGCGGTCCAGCAACGGCTTTTCGAGGGCGTGTCCGCCGAGCTGCGCCCGTTGGCGAACCAGTACCTTCCCGTCGCCAACCGGCAGCTGACGTTCCTGGCGGCCGGGTACAACACGGCCGCCCTGCAAGCGATCGCGTTCACCCGGCAGGCCCGCACCGTCGACGACGTGAACGCGATGCTCAGCGACTCCGGCATCGCCATGCGGGAACTCGGTCTGGCGGCGGTGAACCTGCTGCCCGCCCTGCGCGACATCTCAGCCGTGGGCGCGCAGCTGCTCCCGAACCTCTCCGGCGGCGCGGCGGAGGCGGCCCGCGGTTTCAGCGAGATGATCGCGCGCCTGCGGGAAACCGGGCAGCTCCAGCAGATCATGGTCAACGGCCTGTCGCTGCTCGGTGATATCGCCGCCGTGGCAGGCAACCTCGGCTCCATCCTCGGGTCCGTGTTCAGCGCCGCGAACACCTCGGGCGGGTCCCTTCTGGACACCCTCGGCTACCTGTCCGGCGAGCTGGCGACGTTCCTGAAAACCCCGGAGGGCGCCGGCGCGCTGATCACGTTCTTCACCACCGTGCACGACGTGGTCATGGGCCTCTCACCGGGGCTGCACGCGGTGCTGGGTGCCCTCGCCGAGGGTGTGATCGCCCTCGGCCCGACCTTGCCGCCTCTGGCCACCGCGTTCTCCGCTGTCGCGGTCGCACTCGCCCCGCTGGTGGTCGACGCCGCCTATCTCGCCGCCGACCTGATTCCCCTTCTCGTGTCAGGAATCCAGTTCCTCGCTCCCGCGCTTGGACTGCTGCTGGCGGCCTTCGGCGCGGGCGTCCTCGCCATGCGTGCGTGGTCCCTGGCGATGCGGGCGATGATGTTCGCGTCCACCGTGGTCAGCGTCGTCCAGGCGCTGACCACGGCGCAGCACGGGTTGAACACCGCGATGCGCGCGAACGTCATCGGGCTGATCCTCACCGCGGTCGTCGCGCTCGTCGCCGGGTTCGTGTACCTGTGGAACCACTCGGCCGGATTCCGCGATTTCTGGATCGGCCTGTGGGACGCGATCAAGACCGCCGCCCTGTGGGCCTGGCAGAACGTCCTGAAACCCGCGTTCGACGGAATCGTTGCGGCGCTGCGGTTCCTCGGCCAGATCGCGGGCTGGCTGTGGTCCAACATCCTTGAACCGGTCTTCGGCTTCATCGGCAAGGCCGCCGCGTTCCTCGCGCCGATCCTGCTGACCGTCCTGATCGGACCGACGGTCGTGGCGTTTCGCGCGCTGGCCGCCGTGGCGACCTGGCTGTGGTCCACCGTGCTGGAACCGGTCTTCTCCGCGCTGGGCGCGTTCTTCGGCTGGCTGTGGAACACGCTGCTGCGCCCGTACTTCGACGCGTGGGTGGCCGTGTTCCGGCTGGTCGCCGGCGTCGCAACCTGGCTGTGGGTCAACGCTCTCGGCCCGACCTTCCGCGCGCTGGGCGACTTCTTCGGCTGGCTGTGGGGAACGCTGTTGAAACCGGCCTTCGACGGCTGGGTCCGGGCGTTCCGGCTGGTCGGCGACGCCGCCTCGTGGCTGTATGACCGGGCCATCAAGCCCGCGTTCGACGCGATCTCCGGCACTCTCTCGTGGGTCTATGACCATGTGGTCCGCCCGGTCTTCGGCTGGTTCGCTGATCGGCTCGCGGACGCGAAGCGCGGGTTCGAGCTGCTGGCCGACACGACGCGCCGGGTGTTCGACACGATCGCCGGGTTCATCAAGACCCCGGTCCAGTTCGTGATCGACGTCATCTGGAACAACGGCTTACGCAAGGTCTACAACTCGGCCGCCGCTCTCATCCCCGGCGTCGACGAGCTGCCGGAACTGCGACTCGCGCGTGGCGGGGTCCTTCCCGGTTACGCGCCGGGGCGGGACACCGTGCCCGCGCTGCTGTCGCCGGGCGAGGCCGTGTTGGTGCCGGAGCTGGTGCGCGCGATCGGCCCGGCCGCCATCCTCGCCGCGAACGCCGCCGCCATGCAGGGACGCGGCTTCTCGCGGGGCGGCCTGGTCGGACGGTTCGCGACGGGCGGGATCGTCGGCACCGCCACGACCGCGACGGCGGTCACGGCCACCACCTCGGATCCGGCCGCGTCCACTGTGGCTACCGAAGCACTCACAGCCGCCTCGACAGCCCTCGCCGACACGGTCACGACCGTGCTTCTGCCGGCACTGGCCGAGGTGGAGCACCACACGTCGCTGCTGCTGCCGCAGGCCAACGGGATCGCGGTGGCGAGTCTGCTTGCCCTGCAAGGGACCTCGGCCACCGTGTGGACGGCGATCACCGGCCACAGTGTCCTGCGCGCGGGCGAGATCACCGCGCGGCAACTCCGGCTCCAAGCCGACCTGACCACGTCGTGGGCGGGGATCTCCGCGGTCGTCTGGGCGTCGGCGACCGCGCAGACCAACGCCTTCACCGCCCTCGGGAACGGCTTGGGCGCGCTGAGGACCGCTGTCGCCTTCACCGCCGGGTGGGTGCGGGACCGGTTCGCGGAGATGCAGGGACATGCCGCAAACCCGGTTCGCTGGATTCTTCAGTGGCCCTTGAACTCCGGGCTGGTCGCGGCCTGGAACAAGTTGAACTCGGACTTCTCCCTCGGAAAGACGATCGGTCCCGTTCCGATCGGGTTCGCCTCCGGTGGGCCGGTTCCGGGCGCCGGGAACACGGACAAGATCCTGGCCCTGCTCACCCCGGGCGAATACGTGCTGCCCAAGCAGGTCGTGCAGACCTGGGGTGTAGGGAACATCCGGGCGGCGCACATGGCCGCCTTGCGCGGGAACTTCCGGGGCCTCGAAGGGCTGCTCGGGGACGACTTGCGCCGGGCACAGGTGGTACCGGGCTACCAGTCCGGTGGGCTCGTCGCCGACACGGGCTCCGCGATGGACGCCGCCATCGCCCGCGTCGTCCAGTTCGGCCGGTCGATGCACGGGCGCCCCTACGTGTGGGGTGGCTCTTCGGCGGCCGGGACGGATTGCTCGGGCTGGCAAGCGATGCTCAAGCGGGCGGCGCTGGACCAGAAGCCGTACGCGCGGCGGGAGTGGTCGACCGGCGGCGTCAGCACGAGCAACCCGCCACCAGGGTTCGTACCGGGGATCGGCGGGACGTTCGCGATCGGTGTGACCCACGGGAACCCCGGTCACACCGCCGGGACCGTCGCGGGCATCAACGCCGAGTCCGGCGGGTCCCATGGTTATGTCGCGTTCGGGCCACCCTCGGCAGGGGCGGACCACCGCCAGTTCCCGATGCACTTCCACATCGCCGAACTCGGCGGACAGTTCGTGTCCGGCGGATCGGGGTTCGACCCGGCAGCCCTCGTCGGCAGCGCGTTCGCCGACACCTACCGCCTGATCGAGGACGCCGGACGAAACTTCCCCGGCAACATCGCCGCCCACCATGGCCAAGGCGTCGCGCGCCGTGCGGCGGACGGGGCGAAGACGTTCGCCGTCGACCGGATCTCCGACCTGCTGTCCACCACCACGGCGGGCGGATCGGCCGATGTGGTCGCCGCCGTCCGCGCCGTCGCCAGCCGCTACGGCTGGGGCACCGGGCCACAGTGGAACGCCTTGGACTGGCTGATCGGGCATGAGTCGAGCTGGAACCCGGCAGCGGCGAACCCGAGGTCGAGCGCCCGCGGTCTGTTCCAGAAGATGGAGTCGGTGCACGGCCCCGTCGAGCCGACCGCCGCCGGTCAGGCCGAGTGGGGGCTTCGCTACATCGCCAGCCGCTACGGCTCCCCGCTCGGCGCGAAATCGTGGTGGGAAGCCCACCACTGGTACGACCAGGGCGGCTGGTTGCAGCCCGGTTTCACCCCGGTCTACAACGGGACCGGGAAGCCCGAGCTGGTCCTTCCGCACGACACGGCGAAGAACGTCATCGGTGCTCTCGCCGGCAACACCGAGCCGGTGCGGCTGACCGGCGAACTGTCCATCTCGGACGACGGGATGACGGCGTTCGTCGACGGCCGGATCGAGCGGAACAACGACGCCACCGGTACCGCGATCGCCCGCGGTGTCCGCTTCTAGGACGGGGGCGGGCATGTCGTGGGCTCGTGGCGGGTATGCCCGCAATCCGTTCGCCTCGGGTGTCGGCCCGGAGTTCGGCTCGCTGCCTGGCGAACAGGAACTCCCGCCGCCCATTCCCGGCGGGACGTCGAAGTGGACCTACGCCCCGAACCCGATGCCCGCCTACGCCTCGCGCGCCTGGGCGGGGAGCGTGTTCCCGCTCCCGTATCCCGGCGGCGGGATCTCGATCCTGCCCGTGCCCGAGCAGGGTGTGATGCGGGTGACGGGGTGGTGGCCGAACGCCTCGGTCGTGCAGCTCATCCGCGAGCATCCTGACGGGACACTGTGGCCGGTGCGCGGCGGGAACCCGCTCACCGTGGACCAGCCGACCCGGTACAACTACGCCACCAACCCCTCGGTGGAGGTCGGGTTGCACGGCTATGTCCCGGACGTTGGTAACCCGGTTCTGGCGCGGGTCACTGGCCCGGAGGCACCTCGAGGTGGGGCGTACCTGACGGCCACCATCGCCGAGGCGGGGGCGGCCGGGGTCACCGTGCCCACCTCGGTCCCATTCGGGCCCGAGGTGGCGATCGGCCTGGACATGCGGATTTCCGCGCGCCCGGAGACGGTCACCATCCAGGTGACGTGGACGACTGCCGGGGGCGTGCCGCTTCCCCCGGCAAGCGCGGTTCTCACCGCCGACCAGGTCAACGCCTCGATCGGGCAGTTCGCCCGCCATGTCGTCACGCTTACTCCACCAGCGGGAGCGGTCACCCCGACCATGAAGGTGCTCGTGGACGGTCTGCCCGCGGGTGCGGTCCTGGGACTGGACGGGTTCACCGTCGAGACACAGAGGACGTCGTCGTCGGGAACGTTCTTCGACGGCGCGGTCTACGGCGGGACGTGGGTCGGAACTGCCGGCCTGTCGGAGTCCACAATGGCTCCGCTGCTCGTGCTGGACGACGCCGAATGCCCGCTCGATGTGCCGATCCGGTACCGGCTGGTCAATCCCGCGCCCACCGGCGGATCGATGACGAGCCAGAGCGCGGTCCTGCTCAGCCTCGGTCAGACCTGGCTCACGCACCCGTCGCGGCCTGGTCGGCCGGTCACCGTCCACGTGGGCGCGGTCCCGTCCCGCACTCGCGAGGCCGCACGGGGGATCTTCTACCCGATCGGCGCGACCCACCCCATCATCGTGTCCTCCGCGCGCCGCCGCGCGCCCACGGGTGAGCTGTCGATCGGTGCGCTGACCTTCGCCGAACGGGACCGGCTGCTGGAGCTGTTCGCCGACCTCGCGCCCGTCCTGCTGCGCGCCCCCGCCGAGTTCGGCTACGGCGCGGGAATGTGGCTGGTCCTGGGCGACCTCACCGAGGACGCCAGGTCCCGCCGCGCCTACCAGGAGACCCGCATCCTCACCGCCGGATTCCACGAAGTCGAAGCACCCAGCGAACTCGCCGTCTGACGCGGAGGTGCGCTGGTGTGGTCTCTGTCCACGCAGGCCCGGATCGCGCTCACGCAATCCCACGCGATGCAGGCACGGGCCACTGTGTCCAGTCCGACCTACGGCGTGCTCACCCTGCCGCTCTCGGGCGGCTCGGTCGAGGTCGATGCCACCAGCAAAGTCCGCCGGACCGCGACACTCCAGGCCGATCCGCGCTGGTGGCCGCACTCGCCCACGGACCTGCTCTCGCCCTACGGGTCCACCTGCCGCGTCGACTACGGGATCGTGCTGCCCAGCGGCGACACCGAGTGGGTACCGCTGCTCACTGGCTATCTGGACGAGACGTCGAGGACCAGGCCCATCACCAACTCCGGCGACCTGACGGTCAAGGTGGTCGACCCGGCTCAACGTGTCGCCGAAGACCGGCTCGACGTGCCCGCGCAGACCATCGCCAACGCCCCCGCCGTCAGCGAGATCATCCGCCTGGTCAAAGCGACCCTTGGCCCGCAGCTCGACGTCGTCGACGAGACCGGCTCCAGCGCCTCCGCATCGGTTTTTATCATCGAGCGCGAGCGCTGGGACGCCGTCGAGAAACTGGCCGACTTCCTCGCGGCCGAGCCGTTCTTCGACCCGCTCGGGCGCCTGGTCATCCGGCCACAACCGACACTGTCCCGAAGTCCTGTGTGGACGATCCGGACCGGGAATCGGGGAAGCCTGCTCACCGCCAAGGACAAGCGCAGCCGCGAGCAGGTCTACAACCGCGTCGTCGCGTCAGGACAGCGCACCGACGGCGTGCCCGCGGTCTACGCCACCGCGACCGACACCACGAGCCCCGCCTACTACGGCGGGCCGTTTGGGAAGAAGAACCGCTTCTACACCTCGGAACTGCTCACGACCACCGCGCAATGCCAGGCCACAGCGGACGCGCTGCTGGCCCGCACACGAGGTGTCGGCGCACAGGTCGAGATCGAGGCCCTGGTGAACCCTGCCCTCGATTCCGGAGACGTTCTGGTCGTACTCGACCCGGAGACCGGGGAGACCCGCCACATCATCGACAAACTCTCCATCCCGCTCACCCCGGACGGCACGCAGTCCATCACCACCCGCTCGGACGAGCTGCCCGCCGAGACCTGACCGAGGAGGACCGGCCGTTGAACATCGCCGAAGCCGTCGCCCGCGTCGTGGACGACGCGCTGACTGCCCGCAGGAAAGTCGGCACCGTCACGGGAATGTCGGGCAACCGGGTCATTGTGTCCGTCCAAGGCGGATCACTCGAACTTCCCCGTCTCGCCAGTTACACCCCGACCGCAGGGGACGTCGTGCACATCGACGCCACCGTGCCCGGCGCGTGGCTGGTCCTCGGGAAAACCGCATAGGAAGGACAAACCCATGGCCGCCACCCTCGCCGAGAGCGCCGAAATCGCCGCGTTCCCCGCCTTCACCCGCCGCGTCCTCGCGGCCGTGTCCATCGCGGCCAAAGACGTCGGTAGTGAACCGGAAGACCCGAACTTTCCCAACCGCACCCAGCTCCGCCGCGCGCTGGCGACCAACGTCTTCGCCAACCCGCTCGACTACGGCAGCCGGTTCGCCTGGGCCGTCGCGACCAACCCCGTGATCACCCTCGCCTCCAGCGACTCCGATATCCAGTACACGGTCAATTCGGTCTGGGACACCATCGCGGGCGCGCCCCCGATCCCGGCCTCGTAGCCCATGACCGTGCACGCCGTCCTTCTCGCCCAGGCGCAGTTCGACCCGACCGCCTACCTGAACTTCGGTGTCCTGGGCCTGCTCGTCGTCTCGCTGCTGACCGGCTGGCTGTGGACACGGCCGAGCGTTGACCGGCTGACCGAGGAGAAGCAAAGGGCGATAGCCGAGAAGGACCGTGCCGAAGCCCAGCGGGACGCCATGGCCCAAGTCCTCCAGGACCGCCTCTTGCCCGTGGTGAGCGACTTCATCACCACGACCAAAGCGCTGATGCCGCTCCTTCAGGAGATCCAGCAACTCCAGCAGATGGTTCCGCTTCTGCATGAGATCGCCAGGACGGGAGACCACCGTGAGCCTCTTCCGGCGCCCCAGGCCCGATCCGCCGCCCGCGCACCGCGGCGACACACCACCTGAATACAGCGAAGACCAGGTCGCCGTCCTGACCAGCCGCGCCGCCGAACTCCTGGACGAGTTGCACGAGGTCATGGACGAGATGGCCCGCAAGCTCCTGTCCACCAGCTCCGAAGGGGAAGGCCGATGAGATTCCCGTGGACAGGCCGCCATCCGGAGCGCCGGCGCCAGGCTCGCCGACCAGCCACTCAGGACAGCGACGTGAGCGCACTGGCCACACGGGCCGATCAGATCCTCACCGAGCTGGACGCCGTCGTGAACCGAATGTCGACCATGCTGCGAGAGGCATACCCCGATGACGACGCCTGACCCCAACACCCGCGAAACCTTGCGCGCCGCAGCCAGCCTCGAAGACGGCATGGCCGCACTCCGCACCGACATCGCCGCCCTGCACCAGCGCAGCAAACGCGACCGGAACTGGATCATCGGCCTCGCCGTCTCGCTCCTGCTGGACGTCGTGCTCTCCGTCGTCGTGGCGGTCGTCGCCGTCGAAGCCGCCCAGGCCACCTCGCTCGCCGAACAGAACCGGCAAGCCCAGACCGCCTCGTGCGAAGCCGCGAACGCCGCCCGAGCAGTGTCGGTATCCCTGTGGACCTACGTCCTCGACCAGGTCACCAAGAACCCGGAGAACCAGACTCCCGAGCGGGCAGAGCAGATCGAGCAGTTCCGCCGCTACATCAGCACCGCCTACGCCCCGCGCGACTGCGCCAACCCAGGGAAGTGAGACCGTGCCCCTCCTGGTCGACCTCTACCAGCGGTGGAACCGCGTCACCGACTGGAAAGCACTGTCTGGCGCGGTCTCCGGCGCCTACATCAAGTACAGCGACGGGACCAGCGGCGCCCAGGTCCCTGCCGACACCTACGTCACCGGGTGCCGGAACCACGGCATCCCGCACGGCGGCTACCACTTCGCCCAGGCCGGAGACCCCGTCGCCCAGGCCCGTGTCTTCCTCGCCCAGTACCGGCGCCTGGGCGGGCAGCTCGCGCCCGCGCTGGATCTTGAGTCCGGCGACATCCCGGTCGCCGCCCGAGCTGGCTTCGCCAGGCGGTTCCTGGAGACGGTCCACGAGGTGTACCCGGTCGTCGTCCTCTACGCATCTGGCTCGTGGCTCGCGTCCCTCAAGCCGGACAGCTGGCCGTACCCGTGGGACCGCACCTGGTGCGCGGAGTACGGGCCAAACAACGGACGCCGCAACGCCATCACCCATTACCGCGGGCGCGTCGACCTGCACCAGTACACGAGCGTCGGCCGGATCGCCGGGGTCACCGGCGACGTCGATCTGAACTGGACAGACGACCTCGCCGCGCTCCGGCTCGACACCACCAGCCCGTCACTGTCCGAGGAGGACGACATGCCCGCGATCCCGTACACCTTCGACGGAACCGGCCGCGACGCCAACGGCAAGCTCCGCGAGCGATGCCACGTTCTCCCGATCCCGGTTGGGTCTGTGAGTCTTGTCGTGGACCGCGCCTGGCTGAGCTTCAAGACCGCCATCGGTCCGGCCGAATCCGTCCGGCTCATGGCCATCTCCAGCGGCACCAAAGCCGGATACCCGGTCGACAAGACCTGGACCAACGTGGCCCACGACGCCGCCCGACCGTCCATCGAGGCACCGTCCGGGGTGGACCAGTTCACCGTCTTCGTCAAGTCCGAGTTTCCCTACGGCCTCTGTGTGGAGACCCTGGCCAAGAAGCGCTGATCCACCACTCCGAGATACAAACGCCCGCGCGTGTCACCTGGTCCAGGTGCACGCGCGGGCGTTTCTCGTCGTTACCCGACCACGGTGGTCACCATGCCCGTTTGGACCTGGTCCACCGTCGACGTTTCCTCCTCTTCTTCAGCTCGCTGCCCAGCACCCTTTGAACGCTAAGAAAGTCATCAGCTGAACCCAGCGAGTCCATCGGCGCCTCGTCGCTGCGCTCAGCTCCCGCCGCTCGCGCAGAAGGTCGTGAAACTCCAACGCCCGCGCGATCGCGACCTTCCTATGTCCAAGAGAATCCGCGATCTCGTCTACCGTCAGTTGCTTCTCGCAGAACATCTCGCGAAGCTGTCGTCGCCCGCTTGCCTGCAGGAGCTGCCGCTTCGGAAGACCGTAGACATAGACATCGCGATAGAGACTGGCCGTGCCCAGATCGAACATCGTCTTGAGATCCGAGACGCTGATCTCCAGGTCAAACCACGCTTCAGTGAACGCCTCACGCCGTTTGCTCTCGCCTGCCGCTGCCTCGGACGATTCGTTGACGAGATCTTCCGCGGTCGTCACTGGCCACACCGGCCTCTGGGCTGATCGTTCAGCACCCCGAGTGCATCCAGCGCACCGTGTACCTCGGCGAAGCTGACGTCGGCTTCGCTCGCGATCTGCGCGACGGACTTACCCTGTAAACGCTGATTCGCCCACGTCAGATGACGACTATCCTGGGTAGACGGCCTTCGGTTCTTCCTAGATGAACTCACGATGATCCCGCTGTCGGCCGGGCCTGATGCAGCTGGGCCCGGGAAAGTGAAAGGGCGTTCCTTGACACTCTTGGGTCGCAGTGCCTCCGCATTCGGTGGACCGTCTTCGTCTTCGACCGGCCACTGCTGATTGGCGACCCATCCATGCAAGCTGCGTGCGCGAAGCGGCGGGAACAAGTAGCTCTCGTCCGGCTCCTGAGTCCTCCCGATCGGCCAGAAGAGCACAGTTCGCTCCACTGGCGAGGAAAACCAGTCCACAGATCCCAGTCCCGCCCAGTGCCCCAGAGACTCACTCGTCGCACGATGGCCGATCCAATTCGGCCTGCTCCTTGATGCTACGTAGCTCTATCCGCAGCCGCACCAAATCGCGATACACCAAATCTACTCTTGTCGAGTACTTTTCAGAAATACGACGTACTGACTGTTTTTCGACTTCGTACTCTCGCCGTAGTTGCGCGTCGCTGTATGGTCGCGACTTACGCCTTCTTCCTGGCGGGCGAATCTGCACATCGGATTCATCTATTACCTTCTTTATCCAATAAGGCGAACAGTCGTAATTTCTAGCGAGTGCCGCAGTTCCAAGGCTTGCGTCGCGTTCATACTCTTGCGCAATTCGCTGTCGCAGCTGGGGGCCGTAGATGTAATGGGTGCGCACCTCACTCGGCGGAAGGTTCTTCAAAGCCCAATCAAGGTTGAGTTCCCTCGCTGCGGATGACATGCGACTTTTCTCTCCGCTGATTTATGGATGCCCCGTCCGCCGCTCAAGATAGATCCATTGATTGACGGACGGGGCTGACTCGACCGCTCGGGGGGCGTGGCGGACGAGCCAGGTCACATTTCGTTCGTTAATCGAATTCGCGCTCAGTCGGCAAAGCTTACTGGCCTGAGACGGTTACCTCGCTGCTCTTTGCAGTGAGCCGGACCGCTAAGGACAGTAGGTGCTCCACCATCTGCCGGTACATCCCTGCCATGTGAACAGGAGGCGCCGTTGCGCTCTCTTCCTCGACCAGCCTCAACCAGTGCGACAACCACCTGTCCGCTTCGTGGAGTAGGCGGCCCACTGACGATCGCCGCCGGGTCACTCGAAGTGCCTCGCGTACAGAGGTTCGGATCGCGATCAGCTGGTGGTGCCCCTCATCGGCGCTTGACCGATACGGGCGGGGAAGGTTCTCTAGACCACTTCGAGCAAGTCCGAGCGCCACTCTCTGCCGTGCCCGGCGACGCCTCGAATGCCCCATCACGGAGTCCACAACCGCGGAGCAGACGCCAGAACGAGCTTCGGCGCGAGCGGGTCACTAGGGCCTGGCAGGTCGAGCAATTGTTCGAGAACGTAGGCGAGCGAACCTTCTTGCTCCCACAGCAAACCATTGGCGTGGTCGCAGCGGATCGCCCCGGCGTCAGCCTGACCCTTTATGCGGATCGCATCGACGGCACCCTCGGGAAGCCAGACGTAGGCGCCCACCACGCGGTCAAGATGACCATCTTCATCGAAGCCAGGTTCGAATTTCCAGCCGCGAGATAAGAGTGTTGCCAGGTTTTCGAACTCAGGTGAGCCCCAGATCGAGGTGAGCGGAGATGCGGGCGCGGTGGTCATCGCCGATCACGTCCACGGCCATGCTGGACGGCCCGTCGGGCAACCGGGGCAATGTGACAAGGAGCGCCCGCGACCATCGCCGCCGAGGCGCCGCCGGCATCACGCTGCAGCGGAGCATGTCCGATAGACGAAATGCGCAATCGCCCTACGAGTGCTCGCAGCTGCAAGAAGCGTCGTCGCGCCCAGTCCACCGCCGCGCAGATGAGTGGTAGTGCGACCACGGAGGCCATGACTACGTGAAGAAACGTTGGCGTTTGAAGATCAATCACCAACTCAACCTAAGAATGTTCAGGTCGGTCGAGGTAGGACACGGTGTCCTACTACACGGTTGGGGGTAGGACACCGCGTCCTACCCCCAACCGTGTGAATGCCTACACGGGTCACCCCTCGCGGCCCACTCCGATTCGCCTTGCGAGATCACGTAGCCTGTTCGATTTTCGCGATTCCCTCGCCAGCAGCTCTCGGGCTACTTGCTTCGCAAGACTTTGGTGCTGTATCCAGTCCGGAGCCATATCCTCGGTAGCCAATAGGATCTGGAGCGCCTTGTTTCCATGTCCCATTCGCACGTGAGCTAAAGCACGGTCGGTCATGTGGCGAGCTTGGGCAGCGAGGGGTAATCCAGGATTCTGAGGCATCTTCTTAGCTGCCCGCAGTGCACCACCGTAGTCCTCGGTGACCACGTGAACATCCACGGTTTGCATTGTGACCTGAGAGGGTCCAAAGGCTGTTTGATAGTCGTCTCTGTCATGGCCAATGCGTTGAGCCACTACACTCGATTCTGCCAGGAGGTCGCTAGCGGCCTCCGCTCGTCCGTTCCGTGCAGCAGCTGTTGCGGCAGTAGTGATCAATGATCCGTATGTTGACAGATGAGGAGCTTCGACCTGCCCGGATGGCTCGATCGACTCGGCGGTCTTCGTGGCAAGTTTCACGGCTTCCTCATATCTGCCCGAAACAAGAAGTTGCCATGAAATTGAGCCGCGCAGGGTTGCCGTCAGAAGTTCGTCGCCTGCATTTTTGGAAACTTCAATTGAACGACGGACGGCAATAAATGCAGCGTCAGGTTGGTGCAGATGAGCCAATGTGCACCCAGCCACCCAGAACGCACGCGCAAGCGCATCAGCTGCCTTTGATCGCTTTATTTCGCAGACATCGTGTAATGTGGCTTGCAAGTCCGTCAGCGCAGTGGGAATAAGACTCGTGAGCACGTCATACTTTCCGGCCCAGTACGCGCCCCAGAGGTATTTGGCGGTCCTCTCGGCGTCACTGACCGAAACCGCGTCCCCCTGATAGTTTTCTAGGAGGTCGCTAATGTCAGTTACAGCTCTGCGTAGCGCTATCACCCCCGCATCATCGCCTGACGTCGGAAACGCTTCACGACCGAGAAGATCCGCCACATCGCGATCAAGCGCGCGGGCAATTCGATGAAGGCTGCCGATCTGGGCAGCGTGACGTTGCCCCTGCTCCAGCTTACGGATCAGGTCGACGCTCACTCCCGCAGCTGTCGCTAGCTCCTGCTGAGACATCCAGTCTTCTCGCAGGTCGCGGATCCGCTCCCCAATTGTGTTACCTAGCGTTTCCATAGCTGCTCACTCTCAGTGTTCGAGCCGCAGGTCCAGGCTTCCAACGGTACTCGTTGCGGTGCTGGACTGGCGGCTGAGCTGCCTTGACCGGTGGTGCGACGAACGATCGGCCGCGAACCGAGCTAGGCGGGCTGCTTTTTTCGTATCGGTCGGTAAATGTTCACACGCCGTGATCACGCGGCTACGTTAGCTCGGGTTCGAGGTTCCTTCCCGAGTGTGCATTGGAGGTCCGAGATGCCTGTGTCTGTTGGTGTCCCGGTGGCGGAGGTAGTCGAGTCGGTCGAGGAACTGGAGGTGAGTGAGCTGGCGGCGTTGGTGGCCGAGCCGGTGCCGGACCGGTGTGGCCTGGATCGGATGACGCCTCGGCGTCTGGAGGAGTTCTTGACGCCGGTCGCGTTGACCGCGCACCTGTAGGGCTGCTGGGCCGCGAGCTGGGAGGCGTACTTCTGATGGCGAACGATTGGGGACGTGTCAGCATGCAGTTCACTGCTGGCTCGCGGTCCCTCAAAGCACCGGATGAGTTGTCGTTGGCGGACATGCTGCTGGCGAATGGGATGCCGCCGGGGCTGTTTCAGGCCTATGTGGCCGGTGAGCTGGGCGAGCTTCAAGCTGTTCCGATGACGACGGTGCTGGCCGAGGTGCCGGCGGATCGGGAAGTGGTTCTGCGGTGTATCCGGAACACCGATATCACCACGCTTCGGGCACCGTCGGTCGAACTCGTCGCGCGTGACGAGTGGCCGGTGGCGGCGGTGCCGGATCTCGACGTCGGGTCTCACGATCCAGTCGCGCGGGCTCATCTGGTTGACGAGCGCACGTTGCGGGAGATGGTGGCGTTCCGGATCGAGCGTTTCCTGGAGCGGTATGAGGTCGGGGGCACGATCCTGGCGGGGATCTCCGGTGGCGGGGACAGCAACACCCTGGTCAAGGGGCTCAAGAAGGCTGCTGGCGACGTCGTCTGCTTCACGTTGGCGATGGAGCCTTTGTGGCCTGAGTCCGCGGTCGATCGTGCCCGTGAGCTGTGTGAGGACGCCGGTTTCGAGCACGTGGTCCTCTACGCCCAGGACATGGCTGATCTGCTCGGCATGACGAAGTCCCCGGAAGCGCTGTGGGACCGGTTCCGGCGAGACTTCGGCCCGGACGTGGTCCACTTCTTCGGCACGTTCTTCGTGAACCTCGTCGGCCGCCGGATGTGCCAGGACCGGGAGATCCGCAACCTCGCGGTCGGCTACAACCGCGAGGACCTGACGGCCGAGCTGCTGTTCTGCCTGCTCAACGGCAGGTCACCGTTGCGGTACCCGGTCCGGCGGATGGGGACGGTGAACTGTCTGTTCCCGCTGTGGGAGATCCCGAAGCACCTGCTCGACGCCTGCTATCCCCGCTACAGCGCGAGCAACTATAAGGAGCGGGTGGACTCCACGACGCCGCAGCGGTCAGCGATCTACGTCCTGGCTCATGCCCTGGACGCCCTCTATCCGCAGCTGTCGTTGTCCCTGCTCAAGGGCGTCTCGAAGCTCATGAACGAGGCCGACGGCTGGGAGGCGCTGACGCCGATCGCGGGCACGCCGCTGATGCGGACCAGCATGAGCGAACTGGACACCGAGGACCAGGTCCTGGACCTGCTACGCGAATACTTCGGGGACTGGCGAGAGGCTGCCTGACCGGGCGCGGGAAACTGGCCCCCAGGGCGTGGACGCGAGCCCCTCGCTGTCCGCCCCTGGGGGCCGGTCCCGTCACCGGGTCGGGTGTTCGGCCAGAATGGCCACCCAACCCACCAACGCACGAGGGACGGTTCATGGCGAAGGTTGAGCCACCATCAGGAACCCGTGATTTCGTCGGCGACGAGGTTCGCCGACGCAAGGCCGCGTTCGACACGGTGAGCACGATCTTCGAGCATCATGGGTTCGAGCCGCTGACGACGCCCGTTTTCGAGCGTCTGGAAGTCTTCGCCGGGAAGCTCGGCGAAGAAGCCTCATCGCTGATCTTCAAGATCTTGAAGCGGGGCGCGAAAGCGGCGAGCGGCGAGGCGGACTTCGCGCTGCGCTACGACCACACTGTCCCGGCCGTCCGCGCCGTGGTCACCCACGGAAGCCACCTGCCGATGCCGTTCAAGCGCTACGTCATCGACAACGTCTGGCGAGCGGACCGGGCGGCCCGCGGTCGGTTCAGGGAATTCGTCCAATGCGACATCGACATCTTCGGATCGGCGTCCCCGCTAGCCGATGCCGAGATCGTGTGGGCGATCAACGCCGGACTCGAGGCGCTCGGCGTCCGGGACTTCACGTTCCAGCTCAACTCCCGGCTGGCCCTAGCCGGTTTGCTGGAGGCCTACGGAATCCCGGACGACCAGGGCACGCGTGTGCTCGGCTCACTGGACAAGCTGGACAAGGCCACCCCGGAGGCCGTGGTCGCCGAGCTGGTCGACCGTGGCCTGTCCACCGCCGTCGCCGAGGGCCTGGTCGCCGACGTGACCGCACCCGACGGCGAGCAGGTCCGGGCACGGCTGGCCACGACCGAGCGCGGCCGGGATGGTCTAGCCGATGTGGACCGCCTGCTCGCCCTCACCGCCGATCTCCCCGAAGGACGGGCCCGGTTCACCCCGCGCATGGTGCGCGGGCTGGACTATTACACCGGCCCCATCTGGGAAGTCAGCGCGGAAGGTTTCCCCGGCTCGATCGCCTCCGGCGGCCGATATGACCAACTGGTCGCCAAGCTCGGCGGCCCGGACATGCCCGCCTGCGGCGGCTCGATCGGCCTTGAACGCATTCTCGCGATCCAGGAAGCCGAAGCGCCGGCCGAACGAGGACTCGACGTCGCGCTGACCGTGCTCGGCGCCGAAGACGAGATCGTGCGCCTCGCCGGGCAGCTGCGCGCCCGCGGGCTACGAACAGGTGTCTACCTGGGCTCGTCGGGCAAGCTCGCGAAGCAGATGAAGTGGGCCAACGACCAGAAGGCGCGCTGGGTCCTGCTCTACGGGCCGGACGAACAGGACAGTGGAGCGGTGACCGTGCGGGACATGGTGTCCGGTGAGCAGGCGCAGGTCCCGTTCGCTGAGGTCGCCGTGTACCTCGCGAAGCAGGCAGCGACGGTCTAGCGGACTGCCCTGGCGACAGCAAGAACCCCCTGTGCCGTACGTCGGCACCGGGGGTTCTTTCACGAGCAGCCGTGTCCTAGACGCCCTGGATGGTCCACCACCTCCGCAGCTCACGACCGTGGTTGAACAGGAGGTGGCCGGGTAGGACGTCGACCACGTAGACCCCTCGGCAGAACACGCACGAGGTTCGCGCGCCGAAGCGGGCGAGACCGTGCACGGACCGGCCCCGCCTTCGCGCGTCTTGCTCGGCCCGGACCCTGATCACCATGTTGTCCAGGATGGCCGCCAGGACTTTCAACTCGTGGTCGGCTAAGCCAGTGACGCAGTCCTCGATCAGCGGCAGGTCCGCCAGCCGGAGCGCGGTCATGATCGGATTCACGTCGGAGAAGCCGCCCTGGCTGGTCACGCGTCCATTCCCGTCGCTGCGAGCCGCCGGACGCAGTCGCGCAGGTCTTCGACGTGCACATCGGACTCCTGTGCGACAACGGTCCACTGCCAGGTGCTCCGCGAGACGTAGCCGACCTCGACTTCGTAGAGGTCGAGGTCGTTCAACTTGATGAGGATCTTGCGGAACTTGGTACCGGCGGGACCGAAGAGGAACATCAGGCCGTCGTCCATGCCGATGAGGTTGCGTGCGGAGATCTCGGCGCGCAGGGCGGCCCCGAGCTGGTCCTTGATCACCTGGGGGTCTGCGTCGGCCATGCGGGTTTCACCGATGGACCGCCGAACCTCGTTCATGCCGCTACCTTCCTCTGGTGCTTGTTCTGCCCACTGCTCGGTCAGATGGCCTTGTTCGTCGTATCCGAAGGTGCGGATGCGATCGAACGGGAACGCCATGAACACCGGATAGCCGTTGATCTGGAAGAGCCGGAAGTCGCGGGCGATGCCGAGGAACCATTGGCCCGGCTTCCGGTCGGTCCAGAATTTGGGGCCATATAGGACTTTGCGGTACTTGCTGTCCTGAGGCGGCCGGTTGTGCCGCTGTATCGCAAGGTGCGGGCAAAGCGATAGTGCCGCGATCGCGCAGTCCTCGTGCATGGGCGGATCGCCGTAGGTACGCAGACATGTCGACTGGACGCCGCCGAGGAACGCGACCTCCTGATCGAGTTCGTTGGCGCAGAGGCCGCACAATCCGCTTTGGGCGCTCTCGATTGCCCTCACGTCGCTGACGATGGTGAAGTCCACGTGTACGTGGCCGTCTCCCTCCTCGTGCTCGTTCATCCACGGGATGGGCAATCGCCTCTGCGGGTCGACGGGCCGCCCCGCTAGCGCGGGTGGTAGCGCTGGATGCATGTGTTGGTTCCTTTCGTGACCTGTCCGGGCTGTCCACAGTCCCCTGTGGACACCGCACGTCTGCCTCTCCGAGGAGAGGCAGACGGCGGAATCCACGCGGAACGGGTCAGGACCGTTTGCGGAGCCTGGTCACCGTGGCGTTCACACGCTTGCTCGTCCCAGGATCACCCAGTACCTCGACAATGGCGGCGTGCAGGTGTGACCGGCAGCTGTGCCGTCCTCCGTCGCCGTTGTTGAAGTACGTCACGAAGTAGGCGGCCTCCTTGCCGCACGGTCGTTTCGTGTCCCAGAAGTGGGACTCGATCTCGCAGGATTCGGCCTGTATCGAAACCTGGCTCATTGGCCGCCCCCGTCCAAGGCGACAGAACCCATGCACCAAGCCGGTCGACACTGCTGTTTTTCGTTGGAGTGAGGGCATTTCATCCGATCCAAGATGACCGTCCATGTCTCGCTGTCCTCGGCGAAGAGGAAGACAGGCTCGCCCTCCAGGTCGGCCACATGCTGGTCGCACCAGAAGTTGTACGAGCCATGCTGGACAGGCGCGATGTTGTCAGTGAACGAACGGAACAGGGCCGCGAGCTGTTGCCGGGGCACGGAACGGATCTCGAAGCCCTGGTCGTTGACCGTCGCCGCGTCTTCGAACCGGCCGCGAACCGTGCACAGGCCATCGCCACGATCGTGAACGGACCCGGTCAGGCTCATCGTGCCGCTTTCGAACGCGAACAGCTCAGGGGCGATCGGATTGGACTTCTCCGGCATCAGATCCACCTCCACCCACGCAGGTCACGGACGTCGACGTCGCGACTTTTGATCTCGGTTACGAGGGAACGGATGTACATGCCCGCAGGCGCGGAAAGAGACGTGTCGTCGCCCCCGCTGTCGGGAGCCCCCAGAAACACTACGGTTCCGTAGTAGATCTCGGTGACACCGTGGTTGAAGCCGCCCACGACGACGGTGGCGTACTCGTTGGGCATGGGAAGCTGCACGAGCTTCCCTTCCTCATCCAAGTACATCGAGGCGTGGTGCCCACTGCGGCCGAGGCGAACGGCCTCGATGGTGTTGCAGTTGATCGTCGCGTGCAGAGCTTTTAGCAAGCCGTTCCCCGAGATGGGGAACTGCTTCTCTTCCAGTTCACCGTCCGGGGTGAGAACGAGGCCATGTAGTTCGTTCACTGGACGACCTCCTCGACCTGCCACGCCCAGCCGAGGCCGAACGCGTACATGCCGTCGTCGTCGGGCTGGATGACTGCGGAGGGTTCATACGGCTTCTCCGGCATGAACACGAGTACGTAGCCCTCGGGCGTCCACTCGCAGATCGGGGACTCATCGTCGTTTTCGGCGATCCCGTTCGTCCATGCCACGACCTGCTCGGCGATCGCCTTGGGGAACCACGGCTCGATGTTCTCCCCGATGCCCTGCGGGTCACGCAAGTACGCCTGGAATCGCGGAGCATCTACTTGTCCCGCTATGTCGATGAACACGGTTGCTAGCACGGCGATTGCCGTGCTGTCAGTGCAATTCATAGGTGTCCGGGTCCTGTTCTGTGTATGGGTTACGAGGACCCCCACGACCACATGATGAGCACCCCGCAGCAATCATGCGGTCCGTAACGCGGGCGCGATGCGGCAAGCGTGGTTATGCGGGTATGCCAACGAAAAGCATGGTCGTGAAGGCTGTCCGGGCCTTGTACCCACCGTGTGGGCACACCTAAATCCTAGATGCGCCATTGCAAAACGGACAACAACCGCAACCCGAATGTCCGACGCGCGGCCAATTGCGCTGATCGTGAAATGGGGACGGCCCCCGAGCGTAAGCACGGGGGCCGCCTGTCGTACCCATACACAAATGGCCCGGACAGAGTCATTTACAGGATCCGACGGAAGACACTCTAGCGTGTCGGCCCTCCGGCGCGAAACCTGCATCTCAGCGATGCTTGGCGTGAGGATCGCTCAATGACCTGTCGCGGTTGATCCACAGACGGGCTGTCCCTGTTCCCATGCCCTCAGCGGCCGGAGCGGCAGCACCTCGGGAGTCCGGCAAGCCCCGTCACCGGTGGCTTGCCGGACCCCCAATACGGGATCGCGAGAACGACGTGACCTCGTTTAACCTCTGTCCGGGCCGGATTACGAGATCCCCGCCGATGCCCCCTACAGCACTCGCGACCCCGACACCTCAGCCTTCGTCAACCTGGGCTGAAGGTGCGTCTCAGATGCCCGACCGCCCTTCGCACGGAGTCAGGCGACGGCGGCCTTCCCGCCTTGCCGTTGCGTCGACGTCGCGGGCGGAGTCGCTTTCCGGCGGCGGTGCGCGCGAACTGTCGTTCCTGCCGCTGCCAGATCCTCCAGCTCGGCACGGATGGACACCTCGGTCGCGTAGGCCCGGCTGATCCTCACTCCCTTCGCGAGGTAGCCTTTCGCCTCCCTGTAGTCCGAACGGTTGTCGAGCCGGATGTAGCTGACGACCCGTCCCCGCCGCAGGACTACGTGGAACCGCTCGCGCTTCTTCGCCTTGCACCGACCACACACGAACGTCTTCTCGTGCGTCGCCTCAGCGTCGTTGTATGCCTCCAACAGCGGAACGTCGTCCTCATGCGGGAAGGCGTGCCCCTTGCGGCATTTCGCGAACTTGGGATTGCTGTTCAGGTATTCGTCGGGGTCTGTGACGTCCCCGTCCTCGTGCAGGGTCATCGTGTCCAATCGCGTTCGTGCTTTGCTCATTTGGCCCGCCTGCGAGACTTGCTTCCCTTCGCGGCGCTTGACGAGGAATGCTGCGCCAGGCCCTCCCACGAGGGATCGGCCATCGTGGACCACACCTGCTCGAACCAGCCCTCGTAAGCGGCCTTGGGAACGATTCCTCGAGTACCGAGGTCGTCCCACCCGTTGCGCCTCGCCCACTCCCGGACAGCACGGCGAGCCTCCGAGAAGCGCCGCGCCGTCTCCCGGCTCAGTGGTCGCGGCGGGTCCATCCACCAGGGCTGACCTTGCACGGGCACCGGCGTGATGGTCGGCAGCGGGCCACCAGAGCGGCCGTCGACCGTCACCTGCCCATCTTGGCTGGTCTCATCGTCTTTCAGCCTGCGGGCAGCCTTCGTCCAGTACGACGTCATGGCGTCGAAACGCTCGACCTCGTCCGGTCGCAGCCATCGCGTGTACTGCTTGCGGTTGTACGTGAACGTGCGTTTCCGCCAGCCTGTCATCCACTCCGCGAAGTCGCTGTCGATCCTCGCGGCGTTCTCCTCGCTAAGGTCGATGACGTAGGACCGGGCGCCCACCTCGAACGTCCGGGCCGTGGTCGCTTCAAGCGAAGCGTCCACGTCATCGACATAGCTGACGATGGTTTCGACCTTCTGTGCCATCTCTCTCCCGGCTACGTATCGGCGCCGTCTTGGCGGCGCTTCAGCTGGACCACGTTCTCCTGATCGCCTTGGTCCGAACTGGCATCGGCCACTGTGTCCGGACGAGGTGGATCGGAATGCGCCTGGTCGTACTGCCGGCGGATCTGCGCGGGAACTCGCCCGCGGGCGCTGACCGGCAGCTTGCGCCGTAGCGCCCACGCCCTGATCGTGGCGTCATCTGCCTCGTGGGGCTCTCCTCTCCCTCGGTTGCGGAGCAGGCGGCAGACCACCCCAGCCTCGTCTGCGTCGAGATCGACTTCGTACATCGTGGCGGCCGTCGGGCCGCCTGGGGATGCGCGCTGGTCTTCGTCTTCGTTCATGAAGAGGATCAGCGCCCGGTGGCGGGTCACCATGTGAGGCAACACTTCCTGTCGTGGTTCCACTCATCGTGTAATTCCATTGCGTTGCGAGGGGTAACTGGAGTTTTACAACGCGATGATCAACCCGGCAACCGAATGACATTGCGGGACACGATCGGGTGATAAACGTCCTCTTCATGTATCTGGAGAGTGAGTAGCGCGACGGCCAGGGAAGAAGAATGCCGTCGCGCTACTTACTTTCTCGGAGGTAGTCCGAACGGAGCAGTTGTAATCAGAGAAGGTCCGCTGATCGGATCACCCGATCGGCGGCATCGTCACGCCGCCGTCCGCTCCCCCGGCGCTTTGAATCGCATGTCGATGGCCATTGGATTGAACGCGCGACTCCCGGCGCGCCCGACCGGCATGATCGTAACGACCATCAGAGTGTCGAGGACGTAACGCTTAACGCTCAGCGGCTGCGATTTCCATAGCTGAGCCACGTCCTTGACTCCGATAAACTGAGCCAGAGGTGAGTCTGCGACAGCCGCATCCCGGATCTGCCGCTCAATCGCTTCAAGGCGACTCAGACCCAGTTCGGTGCCTCTCAGCATTTGAGATCGCGTGATCTGCCCCCGAATACGGTCCTCAGCGAACCCGTCCAGCTCGACACGGATGGCATCGGCCTCCGTGCGCAGCACGCCTAGATCCACGGCGGGCTTCTTCTCCGCTTCGTATACGAACTGCTCAACAAGCTTTCGATCACTGGCGATCCGCTGTAGGAGAGTCGCTTGCACCAAAGCGTCGAGGTGCACCGCGTTCCGGGTCAGGTGGGAGCTGAGCTTGCACTTGTATCGATGCGCTCGCTCACTGATACCGACGTCGCACGTCGTGCCATCCAGATGGACACCACACCCATAGATCCCCGACCCGAGCCACCGGGGAGGCCCACCCGCTGACCTTCCGGTACGTGCGGGATCGGTAAGCAGCCGGACCACGGCCTGAAACACCTCCGGAGCCACAATCGGCTCGCCAGGAAGCTTGCCAACCTCACTGCCTTTATGTAGGAGGACCCCCATGTTCCGCGGACGCGCTAGTAGATGCCGCAACGCGCCCGCCGTCATCGGCATGCCCGTACTCGTCCGAACTCCGGCGTCCCGCGCCTCGGCCGCTAGCGCCGCTAGAGTCCACTGCTTCTTCGTATGCTTGTTCAGCTGGAGAACGCGCATGGAAGCGTAGGCAAGGAAGTCGGACTCACCTTCGCGCGGCGTGATCCCATCCTCCTCGAAGCCGAAGGGGCGGATGCCGCCACCGTGCTCCCCCGCCATGGCCTTCCGTTCACGTCCGAGTGAGACTCGGCGGGAGGTGTCCCGCGACGACTTGTTCGCAAAAGCAGCCATAGCGCGGGCTAGCGTGATCTCGGAGTCTGTTCCACCGTCGGTGAAGGTCAGACTCCCCGTGAGAGATCGGACGTTGATCTTGTTCGCCTCGGCGACGTCGATCAGGTCTTCGAGGTCCCGTGGATCACGCAGTACCCGATCCAGGTCTTCGGCCAGCAGGCCATTAGCGACACCCGACTTCAGGTCCCGAAGGACTCTCCTGTAGCCAGGCCGGATGACACGCATCACAGTGGAGCCGTCGGGCAGCGTGACCTTGCGTCGTTTGAACGCCGAGGCCGGTCGAGCTTTGCCGGTTTTGGCATCGACGTCGTTCTCGACTATGACTTTTACAACTTGCCAACCCCACCGGTCAGCGAGTTCGCGTAGTCGCCGCTCCCGATCACCGAAGGTTTTGCCGGTTCCGTCCTTCAGGTCCTCCTGTCGCAGGTCAGAGAGCCGCAGGTAGATGATGGCTTGTGTAATGACTGTCCGGGTCATGACACGGACAGTCACAAACCTGGTGTGTCATAAACAAGTGGTCGGCCCGCCGACGTTCGCCGCCCAGTACGACCGGTCACCCGCCGGATACGGCACGACGGCGGTGAAACCGCCCGATGCCGACGTCAGCAGGTACTTCTCGCCACCTCGCTCGGCGAGCTTCGCGTCGCTCGGGTTGCTCCACGAACCCGCCAGGTCCGCCAGCCCGTTCGCGGCGTTCGGCGCCCACGCCCAGCTCACCTTCCGGCCCTGCCAGGACGCCCGGTCCGCGGACAGGACCAGGATCCGCTTGGACGCCTGCTCGGTGATGACGATCGAACCGCGATCGCGGGCGCCCTCGTCCGCCACCGCCGGCGCGGACGCCGCGACCGAAAGGCCCACGACGGCCAGCGCCGCCAAGGATTTCCGCATGATCTCCATAGGGAGACCGAACCCGCCCCGGGTGACGGGCGGGTGGCGGCGGCCCGAAACGTGGATGTCGACGAGATGACCCCGGATCAGAGGCTCGCCTCGGACCGCCGGAGCAGCACTTCGCCGACCTGACGGCGGGCCGTCATCGGCACCGGACGGCCGTACCCGAAGCGCAACACCGTGTGCGGCCGGCCGAGGTCGGCGAAGATCCGGTCCATCCCGGCCCGGGTCTCCGGGGTTTCGAACGGCCTGCCGACGAACGACGCCGCGAGGCCGGCGGCCGTCGCCGTCAGCAGTACCCGCTGCAGCACCATGCCCGCCCGAAGATCCGCGGCGGGTCCGGTGTCCGCGGTCAGCACCGCGCCGAGCACCGGCTCACCGCCTTCGGGCTCCGCGGTGAAGAAGGACGCCTGCGAGGCAGTGCGGTGAGCCGACGGCCGTCTGGTCGGCGCCGGGACACCGTCCGGCGCGTTCGCCGTCCGCCTGGTCCACAACGCGACCTCCGCCTGGAACGCACCGTTGCGTGCCTGCGCGACCTCGGCCCGGTGCAGCACGCCCGCGACCGCGTTCGCCCGGTCACCACGACCGAACAGCTCCAGCAGCCCACCCTCCACGAGCGCGGCCGCCCGCAACGTCATCCGCGCCCACACGGGCACCGGCCGGTCCAGGAACGGACGACGGTTCGTGTGCCGGCGGAAGACGACCTCGGCCAGCCTCCGCTCCTCCGGCGAGGAGAACCGGTCGCCATCGATCTCGAGTTCGGCGAGCAGATCAGGCTCGTCCGGCTTCGGCACCACCCGCACCGAAAGGGTCTTGCCGTTGGACCGCAACGAAATCATCAGGTTGAACATCGCCGCACCGCACGACAGCCGCGCCTCGCGGGCGTCCGGGTCGGCGATCCGGAGCACCCTGGCGCGGTCGAGCCACACCTCGATCCGGTCCCTGTCGACGACGAACCGCCACGGCTGGGTGTTGAGCGGGGACGGCGCGCGGACGGCGGCCGCCACCGCCTGGTCGACATGAGTCGGCAACGGGATCTTCATCGTGGTCTCTCCGAAGACGAGGGTTGGTCCACCTTCGGCCGGGGTACCCGGCGACCGCAGCGGCCGCCGGTCACGAATTCCGAGGACTTTCGCCCCCGATTCCCGGGAGCGAGGACTTAGGACCCTGTGCCACGAACGGCGGCGATGGGAGTCTCGATGACCGGAACGGAGCCGACGATGACGGACAAGTGGACGATCGACGTTTCCCTGCAGCACGAGCCGTACCGGGTGCGCGCGGAAGCGTTGCTCCGGCTCGAGGACGGCGGCGAGTTCGTCGGTGTCGGAATCGCGGAGGCCGGGCTGAGAAACGGTTCGGCATCCCAGATCGGCTCCTATCTCGCGGTGACACGGGCCCTTTCGGACCTCACCGCGGAACTGCTGGAGACCGTCGCCTCCGACGTCGCCCGCTCGGTCGAAGTGGACGGGATCCTCACCACGCAGTCGACGAACTGACCGCGGTCAGCGCAAGGGGGCGGACCACTCGACCCTGGTTCCGCCCTCTTCTTTCGCCTCCGCCCGGAACGTCCCGCCCGCCCTTTCCGCGCGGTCGCGCAGATTCCGCAACCCGCCGGGCCCGCCGGGCTCACCGCCGATCCCGGTGCCGTCGTCGGTGACGACGATCCGCAGGACGTCGTCCTTCACCGCGACGCTCACCGAAACCCCGCTCGCCCGCGCGTGCCGGACCACGTTGCCGACCGTTTCCAGCACCACCGCTTCGGCGTGTTCGGCGAAGGCGAGCGGAATCGAGTCGAGCGGCCCGGACAGGCTGACCGTCGGATGGGTCGGGGTGTCGTCGGTGAGTTCGGCGATCGAGTCGTAGAGCCGGTGCCGCAACCGCACTCCCTGCTGGCCTGCCTCGCCGCCGTGGAGATCGAAGATCGCCGTGCGGATCTCGTGCACGATCTCGTGCATCTGGTCGATGCTCTCGCCGATCCGCCGCCGCAGTTCCGGCGAGTCCGCGCGGCGGTGGGTGCTCTGCATCGTGAGTCCGACCGCGAACAACCGCTGGATCACGTGGTCGTGCAGATCCCTGGCGATCCGGTCGCGGTCGGCGAGTACGTCGAGTTCCCTGGCCGTGCGCTGCCGCGCCGCCAGTTGCAGCGCGAGCGCGGCCTGGTCGGCGAACGAGGCCACCACGGGCAACTGGGCGAGTTCGAACGGGACGGCGCCCGGGTTCCGCACCGCCATCAGCACGCCGGACGTCCGTTCCCGCGCCCGGAGCGGCACCACGAGCGTCGGGCCGAGGCACAACTCCCCCTCGTCGCCGAGCACGAGTTCGGGCACACTGCGCGGGGTCCGGTCGCGGTAGACCGCCCCGGGCAAGGAGGTGGCGACGCTGATCCGCGTCCCCGTCAGCTCCGCCGCCCGCGTACCCGCGCAGACGGCGATGGTGAGTTCGTCGGCCTCGTCCTCCCCGTCCGGGCTGACGTCGAGCCGTCCGGGACCGGGCAGCGCCAGCAGGGTGAGGTCGGAACCGGTGAGTTCGAGCGCCCGGCCCGCGATCAGGTTGAGCGCGTCGACGGGATCGGTTCCGCCCAGCAGTTCCGTGGTCACCTCACTGGTCGCGGCCTGCCACCGCTGGCGGATCCGCGTCTGCTCGTAGAGGTGGGCGTTCTCGATCGCGATCCCGGCCGCGGCGGCGAGTGCCTGGACGACCACCTCGTCGTCGTCGGTGAAACTCTCCCCGCGTTTCTCGGTGAGGTACAGATTTCCGAACACCTCGTCGCGCACCCGGATCGGCACGCCGAGGAAGGAGCGCATCGGCGGATGGCAAGGCGGGAACCCGACCGACGCGGGATGCCGCGAAATGTCGGCCAGCCGCACCGGTTTCGCCTCGTCGATGACGAAACCCAGCAGCCCGTGCCCTTTCGGGAGATGCCCGATCTGTTCCTTCTTCTCGCCGTCGATGCCGAGATAGACGAATTCGGCGAGCGATCCGTCGTCCGCGATCACCCCGAGCGCGCCGTAAGTGGCTTCGCCGAGTTCGATGGCCGCCTGCACTATCCGGCGCAGCGTCGTGTCCAGCTCCAGCCCCGACGCGACCGCGAGCACCGCTTCGAGCAGGCCGTCCATCTTGTCGCGGGTGCCGATGAGCCGTTCGATGCGGTCCTGGAGGTCCCGCAGCACCTCACGAACGCGCAGCTGGGAAAGGGCGCCGGTGATCCGGTCGTCGCTTCCGCCCAGCCGGTCATGAGCCGACATCCTGCTGCGCCTCCGAAGATCGGGACGAGTCGCGGCCGTGGTGACTTTCTCCTCTTTCGGCCCCGTACCGCAGGCGGGGACCGTCTCACAAGACAACCTTATTGCCCGTGGCGCGGCGGCGGGGGAAACCATGACCATACAAGTCACCAGGGTCGGACGCTTGAACTCCGAACAGGTGAATTCCGTGCTCCGGTCGGCGACATTGGCTCCGTCGACGCACAACACGCAGCCGTGGCTCTTCCGGTGCACCGGCACCGGGATCGAAGTCCACGCCGATCCGCGCCGGATCCTGCCCGCCACTGATCCGGACGGCCGGGAAATCGTTCTCTCGTGCGGTGCCGCCCTGTTCACGCTCCGGACGGCGATTCACGCACTCGGCTTCCATCCGGCGACGACCCTGATGCCGAGCCGCGCCGATCCCGATCTGCTGGCGGTCGTCCGGCCGCTCGCCGAGCGCACGCCGGATCCGAAGGTCGTCCGGCTCGCCCGTGCGATCCCCCGCCGACGGACCAACCGGCGGCCGTTCCTGTCCGACGTCGTCCCGAAGACCACGCTCACCGCGCTCCGTCACGCGACCGAACTCGAGCACGCTTGGATGTCGAGCTTCGATGTCGAACAGTGCCGGCTGCTGCGAGACCTCACCGCCCGTGCCCGCCGCGAGCAACTCGCCGACCCCGCGTTCCTCGCCGAACTCGACCGCTGGACCGGCCTGGGCGCGAGCACTCGCGACGGGGTGCCGTCCTACGCGATGGCGGGCTCCCCCGCCGACGAAAGCTGGCTCCTCGACGAATTCGGCGAAGACCACAGCACCACGCTGCCTCTTCCGCTCGTGGTGGTGATCGGGTCCCTGACCGACGAACGGCTCGACCGGCTGCAAGCCGGCCAGGCACTGCAACGGGTCCTGCTGACCGCGACCTGCGCGGGCCTGGACGTGTCGTTCATCTCGCCGCCGATCAGGGTCCGCGGGGCCCGCGCCGAACTCCGGCGTCTCCTCGGCTGCGGCGTGTGGCCGCAGGTGCTGCTGCGGGTCGGTTACGGGTCGCCGCTGCCGTGGACGCCCCGGCGCCCGCTGGAGGACATGCTGCTCGACACGCTCATTTCCGCTTGAGCCAGGCCGGAGGCTTCACTGCCGTCGCAGTTCCGTGGCCAACACGGCCGCCTGAGTCCGCCGCTGCATCCCGAGTTTCGTCAGCAGCCGGGACACGTAGTTCTTCACGGTCTTCTCCGCGAGGAACATCCGCTCGGCGATCTGCCGGTTGGTCAGTCCCTCGCCGATCAGTTCCAGCAGGGTGCGTTCCTGGTCGGAAAGCCCGGCGAGCGGTCCCTTCTTGGCGGCGTCGTCGCGGAACTTCGCCATCAGCGTCGCGGCGGCCCGCGTGTCCAGCAACGACCGGCCGAGGCCGACCTCCTTGACCGCCGCCACCAGGTCCATCCCCCGGATGTCCTTGATGACGTACCCACTCGCGCCCGCCATTATCGCGTCCAGCATCGCTTGCTCGTCGGTGTAGGACGTGAGCATCAGGCATTTCAGCTCGGGCATCTTGGAGCGCAGTTCCCTGGCTAGTTCGACGCCGTTGCCGTCCGGCAGCCGCACGTCGAGCACGGCGACATCCGGCCGCAGAGCCGGAATCCTCGCCAGCGCTTGGGAAAACGTGGCGGCCTGCCCGACGACGCACAGGTCGGAGTCCTCCTCGAACATGTCCGCGACCCCTCGACGGACCACCTCGTGATCGTCGACCAGAAACACCCGGAGCATTCCGACCTCCACGGCTTCCCTCCTCGGATGAGAGCGTACGGCGCACGGCCGGTCACTGCGACAGGCCAAAGGGCCCTGTTCGGCGCCCGTTCGAGTGGCTGCCGCCGACCGGACCAGGTTCATTTGCATCATTCGAGTCAGGACGTTCTGTTCTTCCGGAGCAATCCGGCCGCTGCGACGATCACCTCATGTCCGAGATCACGTCTTCGCCGGCCCCCGCGGCCGGGTCTCCCGACCCGGCCGACGACCTCGTGGCCATGCGCAACCGCATCCGCTTCTACCGGGCCCGCGCCGAGCAACTCCAGTACGCGCTCGACCACCGGCTTCCCATCGAACAGGCGAAGGGAATCCTCGCCGAGCGTTACCAGATCGACATCGACGCGGCGTTCGAACTGCTGCGCTCGTTCTGCCGCAACAACAACATGAAGATCCACGACGTCGCCAGGACGCTCATCGAGCAGCCCAGCGAAGGTGACCGCCGGATCTCTTGCTGAGTCACGCCCAGTTCGGCGGGGGGCCCGCGACCACCACCGGAGCCGCAGACCGCGCGGGCTCGGATCGGGTGATGAACCGAACGCCGCCCCCCAGACTCCGGGTGCTCGTAGCGGACGACAACCCGGTCATCGGCGACGCCCTGCGCGCCCTCTTGGAATCCGAACCTGACATCGAGGTGGTCGGCGTCGCGCTCGACGCCGGTGAAGCGGTCGCGCTCGCGGAGTTGCTGGCCCCGGAGGTCGCCCTGCTGGACGTACGGATCCCCGGCGGAGGCGGCGCGTGGATGGCGCGGGAGATCCGGCGCCGGGTGCCCCATACGCGGCTGATGGCGTTCTCCGCGCACAGCGACACCCGGTCCATCGCCCAGATGGCGTCCGCGGGCGTCACCGAATACCTCGTGAAGGGCAGCCCCAACACGGAGATCGTCGCGGCCATCCGCCGCGTCTGCGCGAGCAGCGCCAACGGGACCGAGTAGCCCGCCGCTGAGAGCCTGTTGGCGGAGCTGCGACGTGCCTCGCGAAAGGGACATAACGCGTGACCCCGCCTCGGCCGAAGGCCTCGCTATCGCGGTGGCAGGGCGCCTCTGTCGCCAACGTGAGAGGTAAGACCAGATCGCGCCCTGCCGGCGCGATCGCGGACGCGGGTTCACCAACAGACACTCAGTCCGCGAGCCAGCGTTCCATGCAAGCCAGCAGTTCCTCGGCGTTCACGGGTTTGGTGACGTAATCACTCGCCCCGGCGGCGAGGCTCTTCTCTCGGTCCCCTTCCATCGCTTTCGCGGTCACCGTGATGATCGGCAGACCGGCGAACTTCGGCATCTCGCGGATCGCCGCGGTCGTCGCGTGGCCGTCCATCTCCGGCATCATCACGTCCATCAGGATCAGGTCGATGTCGTCGTCGGCCAGCAGTTCCTCGATGCCCTTGCGGCCGTTGGGCGCGTGCACGACCGACAGTCCGTGCAGTTCGAGCATCCCCGAGATCGCGTACACGTTGCGGGGGTCGTCGTCGACGAGCAGGACCTTGCGCCCCTGCAACCGCGGCGAGCCGGCAGGCAGGCCGGGCGGCTGGTCGTCCGGCGACGGCACCGTCACCTCCGGCTGCTGCATCAGCGGCAGGATGCCTTCGAGTTCGCTGGCCGAGATGTGCAGCATGATGCGTTCCCGCAGCATGTCCAGCGACGGCAACAGCTCGACCGGATGCACCTTCGCGTGCCCGTGCAGCAATCGCTCCTGCGCCGCGCTGAGCTTGCGGGTCGCGTACGCCAGCACCGGGACCTCGACGGGGTCCGGCCCCTCGGCGAGCCGTTTGAGGAACGTCAGCGCGCTCGTTCCGGGAATGCTGGTGTCGAGCACGACGCACCGGTAGCTCTCGCGCTTCACCTCCTCGTACGCCTCCACCGGATCGGCCACCGCCCGTACCTGGACCGAGCCGTGGCTGTCCGCGACGTCGGCCGCGACACCGCGAGCGAGCAGGGTCAGCAGGCTGTTCCGCTCGCCCTCCACGACCAGGACCCGCCGCTCCGCGCCGACTTTGTCCACAGTGGACTCGTCGAGGCTCGCGGGCGCGGCGAACCTGGCCACCGGCAGGTAGAGCGTGAACGTGCTGCCCGTCCCCAGCGCACTGTCCGCCCGGATCTCACCGCCGAGCAGGTACGCGACCTCACGGCTGATCGACAGGCCGAGCCCGGTGCCGCCGTACTTGCGGCTGGTTGTGCCGTCGGCCTGCTGGAAGGCCCCGAAGATCGATTCGAGGTTCTCCTCGGCGATCCCGATCCCGGTGTCGATGACGCTGAAGGCCACCAGTGATTCGTGCGGGAGCGCCCCCGACGGCGAAACGACGGTGTCGACCAGTTTGACCCGCAGTTCGACGCTGCCGTCTTCGGTGAACTTGACCGCGTTCGACAGCAGGTTCCGCAGCACCTGCCGCAGCCGTTGCTCGTCGGTGAAGAGCAGTTCGGGCACGTTGGGTTCAACGGTGACCTGGAAGTCGAGCCCCTTCTCCGCGGTCAGCGGAAGGAAGGTGGTGCCAACGTAGTCGAGCAGCTGGCGCAGCGGGAACGGCTCGTGGTGGATGTCCATCTTGCCAGCCTCGACCTTCGACAGGTCGAGGATGTCGTTGATCAGCTGCAGCAGGTCGGTGCCCGCGGACTGGATCACCTTGGCGAACTCGACCTGTTTGGGCGTCAGGTTCTGGGTCGTGTTCTGCGAGAGGACGCCGGCGAGGATCAGCAGGCTGGTCAACGGCGTACGGAGCTCGTGCGACATGTTCGCCAGGAACTCAGACTTGTACTTCGAAGCCAGCGCGAGCTGCTGCGCGCGTTCCTCGATCTCCTGGCGCGCCTGCTCGATTTCGAAGTTCTTCACCTCGATGTCGCGGTTCTGCCGCGCGAGGAGTTCGGCCTTCTCCTCCAGTTCCGCGTTGGAGACCTGGAGCTTCGCCTGCTGCGCTTGGAGTTCCTCCGAGCGGGCCTGGAGCTCCTCGGCGAGCCGCTGGGACTCCTCCAGCAGCGAGTCGGTCCGAGCGTTGGCGATGATCGTGTTGACGTTGACCCCGATGGTCTCCATCAGTTGTTCGAGGAAATCCTTGCGGACGGCGGTGAATTGGCCGAACGTGGCCAGTTCGATGACGCCGAGCACCTGGTCCTCGAAGACGATCGGCAGCACGATCAGGGTGACCGGCGGGGCGGAGCCGAGGCTCGACGAGACCTTCACGAAACCCGGTGGCGTCCGGTCGACCACGATCGGTTTCTTGGTCTGCGCGGCCTGGCCGATCAACGACTGCCCCATCGCGAACTCCGAGGGCGTGTCCGGGTCCTCGCTGTGCCCGTAGCTGGTGATGAGCCGCAGCCGGGTGCCGTGTTCACCGGATTCGGTGAGGAACAGCGTCCCGTGCTGGGCGCCGACCAGCGGGGTCAGCTCGTTCATGATGAGCGTGGCCACCACCCGCAGATCCCGGTGCCCCTGCATCAGGCCGGAGATCCGCGCCAGGTTGCTGTTGAGCCAGTCCTGTTCCTCGTTCGCCCGCGTGGTCTCGCGCAGCGACTGGACCATCGCGTTGATGTTGTCCTTCAGCTCCGCGACCTCGCCCTGCGCCTCGACGGAGATCGACCGGGTGAGGTCGCCGGTGGCCACCGCGCTGGTGACCTCGGCGATCGCCCTGACCTGGCGGGTCAGGTTGCCCGCCAGCTCGTTGACGTTCTCCGTCAGCCGCTTCCAGGTGCCCGAAACGCCTTCGACCTCGGCCTGGCCGCCGAGCCGCCCCTCACTGCCGACCTCGCGCGCGACGCGGGTGACCTCCGCGGCGAACGCGGAGAGCTGGTCGACCATCGTGTTGATGGTGGTCTTGAGCTCCAGGATCTCGCCGCGGGCGTCGACGTCGATCTTGCGGGACAGGTCGCCCTGCGCGACCGCGGTGGTCACCTGGGCGATGTTGCGGACCTGGCCGGTGAGGTTGTTCGCCATCGAGTTGACGTTGTCGGTGAGGTCCTTCCAGGTCCCGGCGACGTTCGGCACCCTGGCCTGCCCACCGAGGATGCCCTCGGTGCCGACCTCGCGCGCCACGCGCGTGACCTCGTCCGCGAAGGCCGACAGCGTGTCGACCATCGTGTTGATCGTCTGCGCTAGCGCGGCGACCTCGCCCTTGGCCTCGACGATGATCTTCTGCGACAGATCACCCCTGGCGACCGCGGTCGCGACCTGGGCGATGGACCGCACCTGATCGGTCAGGTTGTCGGCCATGACATTGACCGACTCGGTCAAACCCTTCCACGTGCCCGACACCCCCTTGACGTCCGCCTGACCACCCAGCCGCCCCTCGGTGCCGACCTCGCGAGCCACGCGCGTGACCTCGTCGGCGAACGACGACAACTGATCCACCATCGTGTTGATCGTGTTCTTCAACTCCAGGATCTCGCCCCGCGCGTCCACGGTGATCTTCTGCGACAGATCACCCTTCGCCACCGCCGTCGCGACCTCGGCGATGTCGCGGACCTGGCCGGTGAGGTTGCCCGCCATCGCGTTCACCGAATCGGTGAGGTCCTTCCAGGTCCCCGAAACCGAGGGCACCGCCGCCTGGCCGCCGAGCTTTCCGTCGGTCCCCACCTCGCGCGCGACCCGGGTGACCTCGGAGGTGAACAACGCCAGCTGATCGACCATCCCGTTGAAGACGAGCGCCATCTCGTCCATCAGGACGTCGTCCACCTGGGGCAGCCGGGTGCTGAAATCACCGTCGCGAACGGCTTTCAGGCCCTCCAGCAGCCGCTGCAAGCCTTGGTCGTCGATCGCCCCGCCCACCCGGACCGTCTCTCGTGATCCGCGCTTGCTTCCCGGTTCCGGCATCGAAATGGCTCCTTGTCCTGACTACCCGCGGAGAGGGCCCAACGGAATCCAGAAGGTCACCGACGTACCTTCGCTGGGTCTGCTGGAGATCCGAAACCAGCCTTGCGCCGCTTCGGCACGTTCACGCATCGACGCCATGCCGATGTGCTCGCCCGACAACGATTCATGCGCGTTCTCGCCGTCCGGTTTCATCCCATCGCCGTCGTCGGCGACCGTCACCAGCAGACCGCCGTCCTGACCGGTCAGCGAGACCGCGACGGAAGTGGCGTTCGCGTGTTTACGCACGTTCACCAACGCCTCCTGCAGGATCCGGAAGGCGGTGACGACGAGGTGGGGCGGCGGCTTGACGGCGAGATCGTGCCGCAGTGTGCATTCGAGCCCCCACCCCGCCACGACCTCGTCGAGGTAGTCGCGGACGGAAGCGATCACGTCCTCGTCGTTCAACGCGGGCGGCCGCAATTGGGCGACGAGGATCCGCAATCGTCGGATCGCCCCTTGAATCGCTTCGTCGAGTTGCTTCAAAGCGGGATCCCGCCGTTGCGCGGCGAGCATCTGCAACCGCATGCTGACGGCTATCATCGACTGAATGGAATCGTCGTGAACATCCCACGCGATACGGCGACGTTCGGTTTCCTGTGCCCGGACCAAATGTGCGAAGGCCTGGCGGCGTTCGGTCCTTTCCTCCAGTGTTTTCCGGCGTTCGGTGAGATCACGGGTGACTTTGCCGAAACCGACGAGGCCGCCTTGTGCGTTCCGCAAGGCGGTGATCACGGTGTTGGCCCAGAACCGTTCGCCGCCGCGCCGGACGCGCCAGCCCTCGTCCTCGTGACTCCCCATCTCGGCGGCGACCAGCAGCTCCGAGGCGGGTTTGCCGTCGGCGACGTCGTTTTCGGTGTAGAAAACGGAGAAATGACGGCCGAGGATCTCGTCCTCGGAATAGCCCTTGATCCGCTCCGCCGCCGGATTCCAGCTGATCACGCGACCCTCGGCGTCCAGCAGGTAAATGGCGTAGTCGACGACGCTGTGCATGAACAACTCGAAGAGCACAGCGCTGCGGTGATCAGGCGTCTGTTCCGATGGCAGCATGGCCATAGTGCAGCTTGGCACTCGGATACGTCTCCCCGCTACGGCCGTTCGAGGAGGCCATTCTTGCGCGCGTGCGCCACGGCTTCGAGTTTCGAATGGGTCCCGGTCTTCACCAGAATCCGCTGCACGTGATTCCGCACGGTATTCCGCGCCAGCCGCAGCTCTTCGGCGATCAGGTCGGTTCCCGCTCCTTCGGCGATCAGCCCGAGCACCTGTCGTTCCCTCAGGGTGAGTACCGGCCCGAGCCTGCCAGGGCTGCCCGCCCCCAGCATGGCCAGCGCGCCGCTGAGCAGTTCGGGGTCGATGACCACGTCGCCCGCCGCGATGGTCCGGATCGCCGTGACCAGTTCGTCGAGGAGACCGGATTTCAGCAGCAGCCCGGCCCCGCCGACCTCCAGGATCCTGGCGACGATGGCGCTGTTCGCGTCACCGGTGAGCACCAGCACCCTGCTCGACGGCGAGATCGCGCGGAACCCGGCGATCGCCTCGATCCCGTCGCCGTCCGGCAGCCGCCGATCGAGCAGCACGATGTCGGGCAGGTGCTCTTCCGCCGCGATCATCCCGTGCGCCAAGGACTCCACCGACGCCACCAGGTCGATCTCCGGGAATTCCCCGAAGGCCGCGCCCAGCGCTTCGGCCACCATCTTGTGGTCCTCGACGAGCAGCACCCGGATCGGGGCCGCCTCCGGGGGCACGGGCTGCGGGGAGGTCGGGTTCGGCATGCACCTTCTCCGTCGATCGTGGTCTCGCCCTGACCATTGTCCGGCAGATTCACGGAAATCAATCCCGCCCATGGCCGCATTCACCCTGGTGCGAATTCGCGTGCCCGAAGACGGACCACACCCGAAACCGCATCGCACGGTGTCTTCCGGCTTCAAGCACGCGAGATCCGGCCGGACACACGAGTCTTCCGCCCAGGCACACGTGTGGTCCGGCTGGAGACCGGCGCATCTTCCCACTGCCTCCGGTCCCGCCGTCGTTTCGAGGCCAACCCGTGACCCGTTGTACCCGTCCGGCGACCGCGGTGAGGTCTTTGTGCCCTCGATGGCACAACCTTCGGCGCTGACCGGAACGGCCCTCGGTGGCTCATCGTCGTACGCGTCGACTGCCGGACCGAGAGCACGGGAAGGGTGACCGGGACGTGACCACGAGGATCTGCGAGACCCGCCGCCATCCCGGCACGCACGCGGTCGCCCGCCGGGCGCGGGTCGCGGCCGGCGGGCGGCTGCCGAGGGTCGTGGCCGAACCCGAAACGCACGCTTCGCTGCTCGACGACGTGCTCACCGCCATCCGGCATCTCGACGGCGCGGCCCTGGCCACGCCGTCGCGGCGCCGTCTCCCGGGGTGGACCCCGCGGGACCGGCGCGTCCAGCGGCTGCGCGGCTGGCTCAGCGGCGCACCCGGCTGACCGGGCAGGCGCCCGTCACACCGGGCGCCACCGGCCGATGTCGGACTCCATCGGCACGATCCGGCTCAGCGACGAGCGGATCCTCAGTTCCATAGCCCTGTCCCGGCCCTGGGTCCCACGAGGCGCGTACGGATAGAAAGTGCCGCGCTCCCGGCGATAGACCATGGTCAGCTTGGGATGGCGCATGTCCCGCAGCTCGGCGAAGTCGACCGTCGTGTGCAGCAGCCAGGGCGCGAACCCGGCCTGAGCCAACCGCTCGTTGACGTCGGCGAGGTCGTCGAGCAACCAGCCCAGGTCGCCGTTCTCCCGCCAGCAGCGCACGATCGTCCGCCCGAGCGCGTCGTGATTGACCACGTTACGACGGACGGAGTCCCCGGCGAGCCCGGCGACGATCTCCGCCTCCGTCCCCTGGCCCGGACGGCCCTCCGCGACGAAGCAAACCGTCCCTGATCCGGTGGACGCCAGCCCGTACCCGGACCGCAGTGTCAGTGCCGCGGACCTGAACTCCAGCAACGGAAGCAGGCTCGGCCGCACCGACCGGCTCCTCCCGCGCAGACCTCCCAGCGACGCCATGACCTCACCGCACCCTTCTGGTGCGTGAAGCCTTTCCGATGACGACCTCGCGCCCTAGGGCCGCACGGTCGCGCGTTGTCCGGGACAAGTCCCCGGTTCCGGTGACCAACGGCCCTACCAGCCCACGCTTGCCGTTTCCCGGCAGCCGTCACCGGCCTCGCGACCGGAGTTCACGGGCGTCCAGTGTGCCTTCGACGACGCCGCGCGCGACTTCCGACAGCTTCCTGTTCGTACCGCGGGCGAGGGAACGCAAGCGCTTGAAGGCGGTGCCGACATCGACACCGGCGCGTTCGGCGAGCATGCCTTTCGCCTGTTCGATGACGACCCGGCTTTCGAGCGCGGTCTGCAACTGCTCCGAAAGGGTCCGGTAGTGGCGCAATTCCCGCTGGCGCAGGAGGCACAACGTCGCGACGTCGGCGAGCGCCCGGCCAAGACGGCGGTCTTCGGCACTCAGGACCGCGGTTTCGGCACTGAGGAAGGCGATCGCGCCGACGGTTTCGTCCGCCGTCCGCAACGGCAGCGCGGAAACCGCGGCATAACCCTTCCCCGCCATTCTGGCGGCGTAACCCGGCCAGCGCGAAGCCTCCGCGGAAAGGTCGCGGACGGCGATGTCGTTCCCGGTTTCGAACGACTCTCGCGCGGGCCCTTCCGCCACCGCCGAGGGATGGCGTTCGAGTTCGAGACCCGGCAGGAAGACCTCGGTGGAATCGATCGGCAGCAGTCGCGTGCATTCGCTGGACAAGGTGTCCACCACCCGGTCCGGCCCGAGGTCTTCCGTGACACTCGCGGTCAAACTCGCGAAGGCGGCACAGACCGCGGGCTCCCGGTCCGTTCGCCAGCTGTTCACCCGAGCGATTCTGGCCTTCACCGCGATCACCGGCAACGACCAGATGGAGGATCCTGTTCCGACGGCGTCACACACGGCGACGACCGTTGATCTCGGCTGGATAACGACGGGCGGGGTTCTCAGTACCGCCGCAGGGAAAACGGCGGTACTGCATTCGCCCTCAACGCCTCTTCGTCCAAAGTGGACTCCCCGATGCCCGCCTTGCCGAGCTTTTCCGCGACGAGCGCGCCAGGCTCTTCGAGCGCGTCGGCCCTGCCGCTCAGGAACGCCCACTCGTGCTCGTCCGAACCGTAGTAGAGAACGGTACCGAAAGACTCGCTGAACCGGCGCCACGACGTGCTCAACGTCTGGTTGCGCCACAACGTCGGGCAACCCGCCTGACACCCGACCACTCCGCCGTCGGTGAGCGACGCCGTGCACCGGGCGAGGAAGTCGGCACCGTACAACCGGTTGTGCTGCGCCTCCGGATCGTCGTTCTCGTCCGGCAGGTCGATCACGACCACGTCGTAGGAATCCCCGCGCTCACGCGCGTCGGCGAGGAACTCCCAGCCGTCGCGGTAGTGGATCCGGATCTTCCCCTCCCCGCGTTCGGCACGGGCCAGATCGTCGAGCGTGTAGCCGTAGGGAAGATGCTCGGCGCAGGCCCGCACCGCTTCGGCGTCGATGTCGACGTGATCGACCACCTCTGCGCCCGCGGCGACCGCGAGTTCGGAGGCGACCCCTTCGCTGGACCCGATGATCAGTACCCGCTCGACGCGTTCTGCGAGCAGCAGCGAGGGGATCATCAGCGCCTCGTGGTATACGAGCTGACTCAGTTCGGTGCTCTGCCGTTCGTCGTCGCAGAACAAGGAGATCCCTTGCGCGGTCCGTCCGATGAGGACGTTCTGGAACGCGGTGCGGCCCTCGAACAGGACCTCCTCGACGTCCCAGTTCCGGGTGAGCCCCGCGCCCATCGGCTCGACGATCACTCGCTGCGCCATCAGTTCTCTCCTCGTTCCACGATGGACATCCGGACGGTACCGGCGCCCAGCATCTTCGCCAGCAGTGTGACCGCGCGTTCCGGATCCGCCCGGTCCCCGCAGGTGAACACGTCCACGAACACCGAGCCGATCTCCGGATAGGTGTGCACCGACGCGTGCGATTCCGCCAGCAGCGCGAGCACGGTGACCCCTTGCGGGGCGAAGGAGTGCGACACGACTTCGCAGACCGTCGCGCCCGCCTCGGTCACCGCTTCGGCGAGCGTCTTCTTGAGGAGCACGGCATCGTCGAGCAACGACGGCTCGATCCCCTCGAACTCCGCGAGTACGTGGCGGCCGGCGAACCGGCCGACGAGTGGTACTTCACCCGGCATCGGCGAACCTCCCCACACAATAGGTACGCAACGGCTCGATTCCGTTGAACGCGACGGACGAATAGCTGGCGGTGTACGCCCCGGTGCCCGGGATGTCCAGCCGGTCGCCGGCCTTCAACGACATCGGCAGGGCACATGGCGTCCGCTGGTAGAGCACGTCGTCACCATCGCAGGTCGGCCCGGCGAGGACCACCGGTCCTTGCGGTCCCTTGACGCCGACGGCCTCCAGCCGATACGCGACGGCTTCGTTCTCGCACTCCGCCATTCCGTTGTACCTGCCGACGTCGAGGTAGACCCAGCGGCGTTCGTCGGCGGCGGCGCGAGTCGTCACCAGGACGACCTCGGTCCTGATGAGCCCGGCGTCGCCGACGATCACGCGACCGGGTTCCAGCAGCAACTCCGGCTCCGGCAGATGCTCCCGGCGTGCGGCGTGGATCACCGCGGCGTAGTCCGTCAGCGACGGCACGGGTTCCCGATGCTCGGTGGCGAACCCGCCGCCGATGTTGAGCCGCTCCAGTACGACGCCCGCGTCGGCGGCGACCTTTGCCGCGGTCGCGATCCCGATCTCCCAGGCGGCCGGATCCGGCTGCTGCGAGCCGACGTGGAACGCGATCCCCGGCCGCAGTCCGGCTTCCGCGGCCTGGCGGACCAAGACCGCGGCCACCGCGGGCTCGCACCCGAACTTGTGGCCGAACGGCGTGACCGAGTCCGGGCCGCCGGTCAGGAGGCGGACCGAGACCAGCGAACCGGGCGCGTGCTCGGCAAGGTTCGCCAGATCACCGGCGGAATCCGTGGTGAATTCACAGACCCCGCGCTCGTGAGCGAAGGCGATGTCCGCCGGTTTCTTGATCGTGTTGCCGTAGGCCAGGTCCGCCGCCCGCGCGCCCCGGGACAGGCACAGCTCGATCTCCGCCGTGCCCGCCACGTCGAAGCCCGCGCCGGTCGACGCCACGGCGTCGAGTACCTCGGGAGCCGGATTCGCCTTGACCGCGTAGCGGATCAGCGCGTCCGGGAAAGCCGCCGAGACCGCGGCCGCACGCTCCGCGACCAGGTCGGTGTCGACGACCAGGCACGGTGTCGGCGGCTCGCGGTCCGCCAGGAAGGCGCGGATCCGGTTCAGGCTTGCGGTCACACGCCCCAGGGTGTCAAAGCCCGATCATCGGCTCCGAACCCGGGTCACGCCCGGACGTCACCCGAAGACTGCTCCGGCAGCTCCACGCCGTGCTCGGCGGCCAGTCGCTCCAGGTTGGCCAGATCGGCGCCGACGGCCGAGGCCCTGTCCTCGTCCGAGGCCTGCTTGGCGATCTGGACGTCTTCCCTCGCCTGCCGTACCCGGTCCCGCAGATTCACCGCGAACTCGCTCATCGTGCACCCCCGATCTCCCGCATCTTGTCTGCTTTCACCCTAGGACCCTCCGAATCGGTCACCCACGTGATCTGCGTCATCACGGGTTCGTTCGTGTCGGAGTGGAGCAGTATGACGGCAGGCCCCGGGTTTCGCAGATCAGCGGAGCCTGGCTTTTTCAACGGGTTCCGGCGCGGCCGCCCGTCGGCCGATCACCGCGAGCGGGACGAGAGCGCACAGTCCGCCCGCGACGGCGACCAGAACGTATCCGCCCAGGCCGAACAGCTGCCCGGCGAGCAGGCTCGCCGCGGCCGAGGTCCCCCAGACGAAGGCGTCGACGGTGCCTTGCGCCCTCGTCCGCTGAGCGGGCGGGAGATCGCGGCTGAGCATGCTGCTGCCGCCGACGAACACCAGGTTCCAGCCGTAGCCCAGCAGGAACATCGCGACCGGGATTCCCACGTGATGCGAATCCGGGGCGCCGATCGCGGTGACCGCCGCGACGGTGAGCGTGCCGATCCCGCCGAAGATCGCCGCGCGGCCGCCCCAGCGGTCGGTGATCCAGCCGGACAGCGGTGCCAGCGCGAACATCCCGACCAGATGGGCGCTCAGCACCCAGCCGACGACGTCCAGTCCCTGACCGTGCTGGTGCAATTGGACCGGCGTCATCGTCATCACCGCCACCATGGCCAGTTGCGCGCCGACCATCGCCACGAGCGGCCCGAGGATCACCGGGTTCCGCACGGACATCCGCTCCCTCCTCGGCACCCCCTCCGCCGGGGCGGCGAGGCCACGCGGCAGGGTGGCGACGGCGACCACGGCGATGGCCACGACGATCGCCCCTGCCGCGATCGGGCCGGACAGGGCGGGCAGGTCGGCGGCTTCCGCCCTCGCCGCGGCCGGTGCGATCAGTGCGGGCCCGGCGACCGCGCCGACCGTGCCCGCCCAGACCATTGTGGACAGTGCGAACCCCTTGCGGTGCTCGGGCGACAGGTCGGCGGCCGTGTACCGGGACAGCTGCGCGCCGCTGTTGCCGAAGCCGATCAAGGGCATCCCCGCCACCAGCGCGAGCACGGATCCGCCGAGCACACCGGCGAACGAGATCAGCGCGCCCGCCACCGCGGCGCCGTACATCAGCACCAGGACGAGCCTCCTGCCGTAGCGGGCGGCCAGTGCCCCCGACCACAGCGAACCCGCCGCGGAACCGAGTACCAGCACGGCGTTCGGCAGTCCGCTCCACGCTGCGCCGGCGTGCTCGACCACGATCAGCGCCGCCGTGGTGGACAGGCCGACGACCGCGGTACTGAGACAGGCGACGCCCATGAAGAGCGCGAACATCGGTTTCATGATTCAAATCTAGGGATTCCGGGCGCTCCGGCGAATAGGCTGACGAAGGCCTCGCGGGGGTGCGAGGCGCATCATGGAAGGAATCCGGGCGCGATGACCTTACGATCGGAAAGGGCGCTGGACGACCTCGACTGGCGGCTCCTCGAAACGCTCCAGAGCGACGGGCGGCTCTCGTTCAAGGAACTCGGCCGCCGCGTGAACCTCTCCGCCCCGGCCGTCGCCGAACGGGTCCGGCGGCTGGAGGAGGCGGGCGTCATCACCGGGTACCGCGCCCAGGTCGACGCCCGCCGCGCCGGGTACGGCCTCCAGGCGTTCGTCGAGATGCGCTGCTCGCTCGGCAGCTGCCTCCTGCGCACCAGCAAGTCCGAGGACTACCCCGAGGTGGTCGAGCTGCACCGGCTCAGCGGCGACCGCTGCACCATGCTGAAGGTGCGGGTCGTTTCGCTCGAACACCTCGAAGGCCTCTTCGAACGGCTGGGCGAACACGGCGAGATCCGGTCGTCGGTGGTGCTGTCGACCCAGTACGAGGGCAGGCCGGTCGGCCCGCCGGTCGAGGACTACCTGAAGGCGACGAAGAGCGAGGGCTGGAGCGTCTGAATACTGACGCCCATGGCACTTCTGTTCGTGGACGGCTGGTTCGGCCCCGAGCCCGGGGACTGGCAGTCGGTCTGGTGTGACCGTTATCCGGGGTCGAGGCGGTTCGAGCAGGACGACTGGGACTCGCCGGTTCGCGAGGCCTGGGTCGCCAGGCTCGACGAGGCGCTCGCGGAAACGACCACCCCGCCGGTGCTGGTGGCGCACAGCCTCGGCTGCCTGACCGTGCTGCACTGGCTCGCCGCAGGGGGTGACCGCCCTGTGCGCGGCGCCCTGTTCGTCACCCCTCCCGACGTCGAGGAGAACCCCGAGCCCGCGCTGGCCGGGTTCGGCCCGATCCCGCGCCTGCGGCTCCCGTTCCCGGCCGTCGTCGCCGCGAGCACGAACGACCGCTGGATGACCCCGGCCCGCGCGCGGTCCTTCGCCGGAAGCTGGGGTGCCGAGTTCGCCGACATCGGCCTCGTCGGGCACCTCACCGGAGCGCACGGGCCGTGGCCCGAGGGAGAGAAGCTCCTCGCGGCCCTGCTTCGGGAAGACGGATCAGGAATCGAGAAGCACAATGCGCCCGAACTCACCTAGCGTGATCATCGTCGAGGACGAACAGCTCGAAGCTGGTTAGATCGAGCCCGGTGAGGCTGACGGAACGTACACGCGGCCCACATGAGGATGGAGAGAAGATGCGCAAGACCACCAGGCCGCAGCCGCCCGAGCAACACCCCGCCGACAGCCACGACCTGATCCGCGTGCTGGGCGCGAGTGAGAACAACCTCAAGAACGTCGCCGTCGAGCTGCCGAAGCGACGGCTGACGGTGTTCACCGGGGTTTCCGGTTCGGGCAAGAGCTCCCTGGTCTTCGACACGATCGCGGCCGAGTCGCAGCGGCTGATCAACGAGACGTACAGCACCTTCGTGCAGGGCTTCATGCCGACGCTGGCCCGGCCCGAGGTCGACGTGCTCGACGGCCTGACCACCGCGATCATCGTCGACCAGCAGCGGATGGGCTCCGACCCGCGCTCCACGGTCGGCACCGCCACCGACGCCCACGCCATGCTGCGCATCCTCTTCAGCCGGCTCGGAAAACCGCATATCGGCTCGCCGCAGGCGTTCTCCTTCAACGTCGCGTCGATCTCCGGCGCGGGCGCGGTGACCGTCGAGAAGGGCGGGCGGACCACGAAGGAACGCCGCGAGTTCAGCATTACCGGCGGCATGTGCGCCCGCTGCGAAGGCCGGGGGCAGGTCAACGACATCGACCTCACCGCGCTGTACGACGACACGAAGTCCCTCAACGAGGGCGCGCTGACGATCCCCGGCTTCTCCATGGACGGCTGGTACGGCCGCATCCTGCGCGGCTGCGGTTTCTTCGACCCCGACAAGCCGATCAAGAAGTACACCAAGCGGCAGATGAACGACCTGCTCTACAAGGAGCCGGTCAAGCTCAAGATCGAGGGCATCAACCTGACCTACTCGGGACTGATTCCCACGATCCAGAAGTCGTTCCTGTCCAAGGACCGCGAGGCGATGCAGCCGCATATCCGCGCGTTCGTCGACAGGGCGGTCACCTTCGCCACCTGCCCCGAATGCGACGGAAGCAGGCTCAGCGAGCTCGCGCGATCGTCGAAGATCAAGCGGATCAACATCGCCGACGCCTGCGAGATGCAGATCAGCGACCTCGCCGACTGGGTCCGCGGGCTCAAGGAGCCGTCGGTGGCGCCGCTGCTGGAGAAGCTCCAGCACACCCTCGACTCCTTCGTCGACATCGGCCTCGGCTACCTCTCCCTCGACCGGCCGTCCGGCACGCTTTCGGGTGGCGAGGCGCAGCGCACGAAGATGATCCGGCACCTCGGCTCCTCGCTCACCGACGTCACCTACGTCTTCGACGAGCCCACCATCGGTCTGCACCCGCACGACATCCAGCGGATGAACAACCTGCTCCAGCAGTTGCGAGACAAGGGCAACACGGTGCTGGTCGTCGAGCACAAGCCGGAGACCATCGCCATCGCCGACCACGTCGTCGACCTCGGGCCCGGCGCGGGTACCGCGGGCGGGACGATCTGCTTCGAGGGCACCGTCGAAGGCCTGCGCGCCAGCGACACCATCACCGGCAGGCACCTCGACGACCGGGCGTCGCTCAAGGACAGCGTCCGCAAGCCGACCGGCAAACTGGAGATCCGCGGCGCGGACCGCCACAACCTCCGGAACGTGGACGTCGACGTCCCGCTCGGTGTCCTCTGCGTGGTCACCGGTGTCGCGGGTTCCGGCAAGAGTTCGCTGATCCACGGCTCCATCCCCGCCGCCGAGGGCGTGGTCTCGGTCGACCAGACCCCCATCCGCGGCTCGCGGCGGAGCAATCCGGCCACCTACACCGGCCTGCTCGAACCGATCCGCAAGGCCTTCGCCAAGGCCAACGGGGTGAAGCCGGCGCTGTTCAGCGCCAACTCCGAAGGTGCCTGCCCGAACTGCAACGGCGCGGGCGTCATCTACACCGACCTCGGCATCATGGCGGGCACCGCGACCACCTGCGAGGAATGCGACGGCAAGCGGTTCCAGGCGTCGGTGCTGGAGTACACCTTCGGTGGCAAGAACATCAGCGAAGCGCTCGAAATGCCGGTCTCCGAGGCCGTGAAGTTCTTCGGCGAGGGCGACGGGCGCATCCCGGCCGCGCACGCGATCCTCAGCAGGCTCGACGACGTCGGGCTCGGCTACCTCAGCCTCGGCCAGCCGCTCACCACGCTTTCCGGCGGTGAACGGCAGCGGCTGAAGCTCGCGACGCACATGGGTGACAAGGGGGGCGTCTACGTCCTCGACGAGCCGACCACCGGTCTGCACCTCGCCGACGTCGAGAACCTGCTCGGCCTGCTGGACCGGCTCGTCGACGCGGGCAAGTCCGTGATCGTGATCGAGCACCACCAGGCGGTCATGGCGCACGCCGACTGGATCATCGACCTCGGCCCGGGCGCCGGCCACGACGGCGGCAAGATCGTCTTCGAGGGCACGCCGTCCGACCTCGTCGCGAGTGCTTCGACGCTCACCGGCGAACACCTGGCGGCCTACGTCGGCAAGTGACCCTCTGCCCCTCTCGCATTTAGTCCTCTAAATGCGGGAGGGGGTCACTCGCCGTCGGCGTCGAGGCCTTCGCGGTCCGCCCACTCGAGCAGGGTGTCGAGCGAGTACGCCGTGTCGTCGATGCCCGCGTGCAGGTCGCCGAGTTCGGCGAAGCGCGCGGGCACGGTGGCGATGGTGAACTCGCGCGGTTCGACGTCGTCGATCTCGTCCCACCGGATCGGGGTCGAGACGACGGCTTCGGGCACGCCACGAACCGAATACGCGCTCGCGATGGTGTGGTCGCGCGCGTTCTGGTTGTAGTCCACGAACAGCTTCGACGGGTCGCGGTCCTTGCGCCACCAGGTGGTGGTGACCTCGTCGGGCATCCGCCGCTCGACCTCGTGCGCGAACGCGAGCGCCGCCCGGCGGACATCCTGGAAACCCCAGCGTGGTTCGATCCGGACGTAGACGTGCAGGCCGTGCCCGCCGGAGGTCTTCGGCCAGCCGGTGATCCCGAGCTCGTCCAGGATCTCGCGGACCGTGTGGGCGACCTTCCGCACGGTGGAGAACGGGCAGCCGGGCATCGGGTCGAGGTCGATCCGCCATTCGTCGGGTCGTTCGGTGTCGGCGCGGCGGGAGTTCCACGGGTGGAACTCGACGGTCGACATCTGCACCGCCCAGATCACGTCCGCGGGATGGGTGACGCACAGTTCGTAGGCGTGCCTGCCGGAGGGGAAGTCGACGCGGACGGTCTGCAACCAGTCGGGAGCACCGTTCGGCACCCGCTTCTGATGGACCTTCTCCCCCGAAACGCCGGACGGGAACCGATGCAGCATGCACGGCCGTTCCCGCAGTGCCCGCACGATCCCGTCGCCGACGGCGAGGTAGTACCGGACGAGGTCGAGCTTGGTCTCGCCGCGTGCCGGGAAGTAGACACGATCCGGATTCGAGACACGCACCGTCCGGTCGCCGACCTCGATCTCCACCGCCGAGCTTTTCGCCATACAGGGAAACTAACCCGAAAGCCGCCTATCCGCGCTCTGCCAGGATGAACGACATGGCACCACGGACACGCGCGGAGGCACTGCCACCGGCCCTGGCGCGATCTCCTGGCATGTGCCGAACAAGGGCGCGCTGCTCGACGCCGCGACCACGTCCGTCATCGCTGATGCGCCGGCCGTCGAAGCAACGGGCTCACCCCTGCGCGAGATCCGCGCCCTCGCGCTCGGCCTGTTCGACGCGGTCGACCGGCACCCCTGGCTTTCCCCGCTACTCTCCCGTAGCCCTCGGGGCTCCGTGACGCCGCGGATCTTCGAAAACATCGGACAGCGGGTCGGCGCGCTCGGCGTCCCCGAAACCACCTGGTTCACGGCGACCTCGGCGCTGGTGCACTACATCTTCGGCGCCGCGGGCCAGCACGCCGCGAACGCCCGGGTGCTCGGGCCCGGGGTGGACCGTACCGAATTCCTCCACGCCGCGGCGGACGCGTGGGAAGACCTCGATCCGGGCGAATTCCCCTTCCTCCGGACAGTCGCCGCCGAGGCCCGCGATCACGACGACCGGATGCAGTTCCTCACCGGGCTCGATCTGATCCTCGCCGGGATAGCCGGCGCCGGTGGATCGCGGCGACCATGACCGCGAACACCGCTCCGAGAAAGGTCACGTCCACCGCGGGGACCCAGCGCACCTCGCCGCCTTTGAGCACGTAGGCCCCGACGGGTCGCGCGGCGAGGATGAAACCGCCGCCCTCGCCTTCCTTGTCTTGTTCGGCTCCGTGCCCACCGCCTCCGCCGCCGATCACGCTCGCGGCCGGGATGACCACGACGCCGTCCTTCTCGACGGGCTCGCCGTAGACACGCCGGACGGTGAGGTTGTCGCGCATGACGCCGACGACCTTTTCGAGTCCCATCGAGGTCAGCCTTCCTGTGGCAGCGCCGACATCACTTCGGACACCGGGCGCAGATGCTCCTCCAGCAGCCGCGACGCCTCTTTGACGTCATGGGCGTTCAGGGCGGCGACCAGGGCCCGGTGCTCCTCGTTGATCACCGTCAGCCGTTCCGGGCGTGCCTCCAGCGCGCGGACCGTGACCCGCTGCTGCCGTGAACGGAGCGTGTCGTACAGCTCGGTCAGGACGGTGTTGCCCGCGGCGTTCACGATGGCGCGGTGGAACCGGCGGTCGAAACCCGAAACGGCGAACCAGTCACGTTCGGCGCCGGAGCTCGCCATCGCTTCGATGAGTTCCGGCAGTTCGGCGGGGGCCCCCGCCGAGTTCGCGCAGAGCGCCGCGATGGCGTGCCCTTCGATCAGCCGCCTGCTCTGGTAGACCTCTTCCAGTTCCCTGGCGGTGACCGTGCGCACCTGGGCGCCCTTGCGGGGCAGGAGGCTGATGAACCGCTCGGCGGCCAGGCGGTGGAACGCCTCGCGCACCGGGGTCCTGGAGACGCCGACGACGCCGGAAACCCACATTTCGTCGAGGAAGCGGCCGCCCTCCAGCTCGCCCGAGATGATTCCGTCGCGCAGCCACGTGTAGACCCGCTCGCGCGCCGGGCCGCCCCCTTCGGCGGTCACAGTCATCTCGTTCCCCCTCTATTCCCTTACTTTCCGCGACAGAGCCTACACCTGGACCACTCAAGTATCCATCATGTATACAAGAGTTCCACTGATTGGAAGGGGTCCCATGGTGCACGTCGCGGTGGCGCAGTTCGCGCCCGGCAACGACAAACAGGCCAACCTCGCCCGAGTCGCCTCCCTCGTCGGCGAAGCGGCCGACCGCGGTGCGCGGGTGGTCGCGCTGCCCGAGTACTCGCTGTTCACCGTACCGACGATGAGCCGGGAATTCGTGACCTCGGCCGAAGAACTCGACGGGCCCTTCGTCACCGAGCTGCGCGGCCTCGCGAAGGACCGGCAAATCACCGTCGTCGCGGGCATCAACGAAGCACTCCCCGGCGGCGAGCGGATCTCGAACACGCTGGTGGCGGCCGGCCCCGACGGCGCGATCGTCGCGCTCTACCGCAAGCTGCACCTGTACGACGCCTTCGGTTTCCGCGAATCGGAACTGGTCCGGCCCGGCGACATCGAGGCCCCGGAGACGTTCGAGGTCGACGGCATCACCTTCGGTCTTCAGACCTGCTATGACCTGAGGTTCCCGGAGGTCACCCGCCGCCTGGTCGACGCGGGCGCGGACGCGGTGCTGCTGCCCGCGGAGTGGATGCCCGGTCCGCTCAAGGAGGACCACTGGACCACCCTGGTCCGGGCCAGGGCGATCGAGAACACGATCTACCTCGTCGCGGCGGGGCAGGCCGCGCCCGCGGGTTCGGGACACAGCATGATCGTCGACCCGATGGGCGTCGTCGTCGCCTCGCTCGGCGAGCGCACGGGGACCGCGAGCGGCGAGGTCTCCGCCGAGCGGATCTCCGAGGTACGTGCCAAGAACCCGGCGCTGGAACTGCGCCGGTTCGCCGTCACCCCGAAGTCCTGAGTATCTTCTGACCCGGAGGTCCGTTCGTGAAGACACGCCCTCGGGCGTGGTGACGCGGCTTCCGTTCGCCTGGGTGCCGGGTGGCCGCCCGGCACCCAGGCTCATTTCACGGCACCAAAAGTCCCCAGTGGACGGCCCAGGGGACGAACAGCACGGTCCCGGCCAGCAGCAGGCCGACGCGCACTCCCGCGCCTTCCTTCTTCCGCCACCACGAAACCGCGGTCACCGCTCCGGCGACGACGACCCCGACCGCGATCAGCTGCAACGCGAGCCACGGCAATGTCCGTCCGAAAAGGACCGGGCCCGGCGCCATCGCCGCCCCGATCGTCAGCACGACGTAGTAGACGAGAAATCCCACCGTGCCGAGCAGGCCGGCCGACGCCAGCCAACGCGCGGGCCTGCCGAGCGGAACCTCCTTACGACGGCGGAACAACGCTGTCACCGGGTAGGCCGCGAACGCCAGCAAAGCCAGCGCCCAGACCCCGATCTGCACCCACGGCGCCTCGTACCAGGCGAGCGGCGCCAGTGCCGCACTTTGGCTCGCCTGGACCGGAGGCGGGTCTGCCAACGGCCCGCCCTTCGCTCCGTTCACCCAGTTCGCGACGAGGTCGAGGTAGCCGGGAGCGAACCCGTCGAGCTTGTCGAAACCATCGGTGGTCCGCCGGAGCCCGTGCTGCGCTTGCGGGAACACCTTCAGCGTGTACTGCCGGTTCCCGGCCCTGTCCAGCGTTTCCCGGAAGATCCGGACGGCCTCGCCGGGCGGGGTGAGCCGATCCAGCTCGCCCCACAGGCCGAGCACCGGCTGCCGCACCCTCTCCAGCACCGGAACAGGGTCGTATCCGGCCTCAGGGAACACGCCGGCGCCCGCGAGGGTGCGCATGTTCGTCGACGACACCATGTCCACCATCGAACCGGTGACCCCGCCGCGGCGCAGATAGGTCTCGAAGGCCCACGACTGCTGGCGGTCGGGCGAAACGCCGTTGGCACCGACGGTGACCACGAAGGAGACGTCCTTCGACTTCGACGCCGCCAGCGGCGCGACCCAGCCTCCCTCGCTCAGTCCCCACACGCCGACGCGGGCCGGATCCACCCCCGGACGCGAACGCAGCGCCTGGACAGCGGCGAGAGCGTCGTCGGCCAGGACCGAGTAGTCCCGTTCGAACAGCGAATAGCCCTCGGTCCGCTTGTCGTAGATCAGGGTCGCGATCCCCGCCTTGGCGAAGGATCCCGCCTCGGCGCGGTAGTCGTCCCGGTCGTGTTCGCCGGATCCGTGCACCATGACGATGCCCGGCGCCGGACCGCCGCCCTCCGGCGCGACCACCGTTCCCCGCAAGGTGACCCCGTGGCTGGTGAACGAGACTTCGCCGTCCGGAGCCGCGGCGGGCAGCGGTGACGAGACCGCCACGACGGCCGCGAGCAACGCGGCGATCATCGCCTGCTCACCCGGGCGACCTCCAGCGACGGCGACGCGAGGATGTCCTTCTCGCAGTACCGTTCGGTGACCCACTGCTTGCGCGAGTACAACTCCGTCTGGTCGCTGTGGTGCGCGGACTCCGGGTTCGCGGACTGCGAGTAGGTCAGCAGCGTCGTCGTGTCCGGGCAGCCCGTACCGTCGAACGCCACGACGTGCAGGTACGTCCCGCCGTGCGTGAACTCGGTGTAGCCGCGTGCCGGATCCCAAGGTCCGCCCAGGGTGTTGTAGACGCCGCGGCCCGCGGTTCCACCACCCAGCGGGATCTTCCGGCCGTCACGGACGATGTAATGGTTGTCGCCGTACGGCGCGTCGAGCGGAATCTTCGCCGCTCGCAACTCCGCGACGGCATCGGAAAGCGCCTTGCGGACCGCCGCGTTGCCCGTGTCGAGGGTGTTCGGCGTGCGGACCGGGTCCTTGACGTCGAACGGAACCTTCCAGATCGATGGCCCCACGCGATCCACGGCCGACCAGAACCGGTCGAACAGCAGAGCGCCCCTGCTCTCCGCGTCCGAACGGCCGTCCCAGCCCGCCAGCGCGGCGCACGCGGCCTCCATTCCCGGCATCGTGCGGCACATCGTGACGACGTCGGCCCGCACGAGTTCGGCGGCGTGGTCCCGGTGCGAGAACATCAGGTCCCGCATCGCCTGCCCCGTGAAGCCGCCCTTCTTCAGCTGATCGGCGATCTCGACGAAGCCGCCACGGGTCCGCATGTTCTGTTCGTAGCGGACCGGGCCCACGATCCTGGGGAAACCGGTCGTCGCGGCCGAGGGGTTGGGCAGCCAGTAGCTGTCGTTCGAGTTCGCCACGTAGTCGGACCGGCTCAGGCTCGGCAGGCTGGACGGGCCGAAGACGCCAGGTCGTAGCGCGTCGCGATCCCGGCCCCACGCGCAGGCCGTCTTGGCACCGTCGAGCACCGCGACGCCGTCAGAGTCGAACAGCTCCTTGCCCAGTGGCGTGTTGCAGCGCGCCGCCTTCTCGTCGGTGACGTGCGGGACGCCGTGGATCTGGCTGAACTCCACCCGGCCGCGGTCGTCGGCGGCGAGGATGTTCATCCACGGCAGCCCTTGGGTCTCGCGGACCGCGCCGATCATCTCCCCCGCCGTCCGGCCGCGGGCGATCGCGAACATCGAGTTCGTCATCCCGAGGTTCGTGGCGTTGGCGTCCGCGATGGCGAACGCGCTCGACGCCGTCCACGGCAGTTCCCGCTGCCCGAGCCGGGTCGTCACCGGGCCGTACCGCGTCGTCCACTGTGGACGTACGACCCGCTCCAGAGTGCCGTCCGCCTTGCGCGACAGGACACTCACGTCGTGGCGGCGCATCCGCTCGGGCTTCCCGTCGACCAGATACGTCGTCGGTGAGCCGGGCGCGAGCTTCAGCTCGAACAGCGTGTACGTCCGCGTCGTGTCGGTGGCGGTTCCACTCCAGGCGGCGGTTTCGTTGTGTCCCAGCCACATGAGCGGAATACCGGGGATACCGGCTCCGCTGACGTTGAGCTTGCCGGGCAGCGTCACCTGCGACTGCCACAGCCTGGTCCCGCTCAGCTGCCACGGCAGGTGCGGGTTGGCCAGCGAGACACCACGTCCGTTCGCCGACGCCGCCGAGCCGATCGCGATCGCGTTGCTGCCGATCCCGGTCTCCCCGAGCATCTGTCCGGCACCGCCGCCCGCGGGCGGCGCACCCGGCAGCGACGCGGTGATCGAGTCCGCGACGCCGCCCTGTCCGAAGATCATGCCGACCGCGTGGCTGTGCCGGTAGACGTCGAGTTCGGTGATCGGCTTCAGCCAGCCGGCGCCCCGGCAAGCCGGGTCGGTGATCTCACCGGTGCGGAGGTACTTGTTGACCCCCTCGACGTAGCCGCGGATCAGTTCGCGGACCTCTCGGTACGGCCCGCGCGGCGCGGGCGCCGAAAGGAGCCGCTCGATCACCCCGCTTTCGTTCAGACCTTGGAAGTACAGGTCGCTCGCGAGGTTCGTGCTCGCCTGGCTCACCCCGCTCGTCGGCGGCGCGTCCGGCCCCAGCCAGCGGGAACGCTCGGCCCGAGTCGTGACCGCGACGTCCGCGATCGCGCAGATGTTGTCCTTGGCCGCGGCGAACCCCTGCCCGAAGCCCAGGTTCACCCAGTCGTTCGCGACGATATGCGGGATGCCGTATTCGGTGTAGCGGATGGTGGCGTCCGCCCGGGTTGCCCCGTCCGGCGGTTGCGCGGCCGCCGCGGTCCCCGCCGCGAGCAGGCTCGCCGCGGCGCAGACGGCCGCGATTCTCTTCCAGAGCAGCATGCTGCTCCCCCTTGTCTGTGGAGTCGTTCGTGAAGACACGCCGTCCGGCGTGGTGACGCGATGCCGGTGGTCGAGTGGCCGCTCTCCCACCGGTTTCACTTCCCTTCGCCCACCTCCCCGTCGGCATCCGGGAACGCCGTCCAGCGCACGAGCACCTTCCGCGCGTCCGGGCCGGGTTCCGGCCGCCAATAGCGGCGCAGCAGGTCCAGGTACGCGTCGAAGAACTCCTTGAGCTCTTCGAGGTTCAGGTGGACCGAGCCGCGTGAGAAGACCAGCGCGTCACCCCATTCGCCCAGCTCACCGCGGCGCTCGAGGAAACGCGCCAGCTGTTCGAGGTCTTCGGTGAACGCGGCGCGCTGCGCCTCGTCGAACACGGCGCGCATCTCGTCGTTCTGCTCGCTGTGCCGGGGCCAGCGGATGTCGCGCGGCCGGGCACGCCACCAGCGCTCCTTGCCGTGCGCGAGTTCCGGCGCCTCGTCGACGAAGTCGTACTTCGCCAGTTCCCGCAGGTGGTAGCTGGTCGCGCCCGAGCTCTCCCCCAGTTCCTTGGCCAGCTTCGTCGCCGTCGCGGGTCCGCGGCCCAGCGCCTCCATGATCCGGCGGCGCAGCGGGTGCATCACCGCCTTCAGCACGGCGGCGTCGGCGATCTCTTCGGGTGGCGGCGGACCGGTCATGGCACCAAGGTAGCCGTGCAAAGGAGATTGTGCAAAGGTCTCTTTGCACGCGGTTCAGGCCACCCCGAGGAGCGAGCGGGGATTCTGCTGACGATTCGGTGAACTCAGCGTGAAATTGACAACTTCACTACGAAGGTCTTGTGCCGGGCGGACGAAAACTCGACAGGATCGCGGGTTCTTCGTTGCGCCGTCCCCGAAATTCGGTGATATCGGATAGTTTTGCCCGGAGTCGACCTTGCGGGAGAGAACATGCCGAAGCACCGCCCTCGACAGACGGACAAGTTGTCCGCCCGGCACCGGACGGCCTTCGCGCTCGCCGGCGGGGCGCTCGCCGTCCTGCCCGCGGTCACCGCGTCGGCAGGCCCGGACGCCCCGGTCGCCGCGCCGAAATCGGCCGCACCGCAGAACCAGGCCGCGGCCTGGCAACCGCCGGCGGGCACGGTCCCGGAGATCGCCGTCGACGGCAGCCTCCCCCAGCCGCCCACGCCGGACCCGCTGACCGTCCCCGGCCACAGCGGCAACGTCGGCGGCGCGTTCGCGCCGTCGGGCGCGCTCGGCATCCCCGCCAGCATGATGAAGGCGTACAAGAACGCGGCCGACATCCTCGCGAAGGAACTGCCCGGCTGCCACATCGACTGGGCTTTGATCGCCAGCATCGGCCGGATCGAGTCCAATCACGCACGCGGCGGCTACGTCGACGCCAACGGCAACACCCTCGAACCGATCCTCGGCCCGCAACTCAACGGCGCCGGGCCGTTCGCCGCGATCTCCGACACCGACGGCGGCAAGTACGACGGTGACACGGTGTGGGACCGCGCGGTCGGACCGACGCAGTTCATCCCGTCGACATGGAAGGGCTACGCCTCCGACGGCAACGGCGACGGCGAGTCGAACCCGAACAACATCTACGACGCGACGCTGGCCTCGGGCCGGTACCTCTGCTCCGGCGGTGTCGACCTGACGTCGGAACAGACCCAGCGCGTGGCCGTGTACCGCTACAACCACTCACTGTCCTATGTGGACACCGTGATCCGCTGGGCGGTCGCCTACCGCGGCGGCGTCGCGACCACGCCGGACAGCCAGGTGCCCGTCGGCGCTCCCGACTCTCCGGACGTCGCCGCCGGCACGCCCGGCGGCGAGGTCCCGGTGCCGACCCTGCCCGGCACTCCCCCGCCCGGTACGACCACGCCGCCGCCGACGTCGCAGCCCGGTACGTCGCTCCCGCCGAGCAGCACCACACCGCCGAGCAGCACCACACCGCCGAGCAGTACTTCGCCCTCGAAGCCGACCAGCACCCCGCCGTCGTCGACACCTCCCTCGTCGACACCGCCTTCGTCGACACCGCCTTCGAGCACGCCTCCGTCCTCGACGACGCCCCCGCCGTCCAGCACGTCCTCGGCTGCGCCGTCCTCGACACCGGCCGGGAACACCGGCGAGACGAGCCCGACCAGCACCACCACTTCACCCACCCCGTGACGCTCGTGAGTGGTAAGGACGGTTAGGGCCAGCCGTGTCTTAGGTACCTACTGGCGCCTGGATGAGCTTGCGCGGGCCGGTCCGTGAAGGCCTCCTTGCCTACCTTGAGGGTAGGGAAGGAGGCCTTCACTACCGCTGGGACCGCCACGCTCGCTTAGTAGGTTCTGCCGGTGCGCGGGTGGCGGTTTCGCGTGTTCGGGCGGACGACTCGCGGCGGAATCGGCCGCGGGTCGTGTCGTCCATCCAGTCACGCGTGTCGTCCGCCGGATCACGCGTGTCGTCCGGTCAATCACGTAACATCGCCGGCTCAGCGCCCGGAATGGCCTGAACCCGTTCCGCGTTACCGCTTCTCGTAGCCACCAACCGAGAGAAGCGAGACACGGATGTCGTCATTCGTCATGACCGCCGAAGAACGGGAAGCCTTCCTGAGCGAGGTCCACATCGGGGTCTTGGCCGTGGAACGGGAGGGCCGGGCGCCGCTGGCCGTGCCGGTCTGGTACGACTACGAGCCAGGCGGAGAGCTCCTGATCTGGATGGACGGCGGCTCGGTCAAGGACAAGGCGATCAAGAAGGCGGGCAGGCTCAGCCTGGTCGCGCAGACGGAGACCTTCCCCTACAAGTACGTGACGGCCGAGGGTCCGGTCATCGCGAACGACACGCCGCCGACCAGGGAGCAGGCGCTGAAGATCGCGCACCGCTACCTGCCCGGCGACGAGGGCACCAAGTACGTCGACGGCGCGCTCAGCGACAACTCCGTGCTGGTCCGCGTCCGGCTGGAGAAGTGGCTGAGCAACGATCAGAGCAAGGCCTGACCGCATGACGGTGTCCCGGCGGGCCGGCCGCCGGGACACCGTCATCAGCCCGCGATCGGTTCGAACTCGACGACGCTGTCGAGTGCCTTGCCCATCGCGGCGTTCCCTTCGCGTTCGATCATGATCTCCACCAGCACCGGTCGCGACGTCCGCTCGGCCTCCTTGCGCGCCCATTCCAGCGAAGCCCGGATATCGCCAGGCTCGGTGACACGGGTACCGGAGCAGCCGTAGGCCTCCATGACCTTCACGTTGTCCGTGCCGATCTTGTCGTAGTGGATGTCGACCTCGAAGTTCATCTCGTAGCCGGTCTCGGCCTGCCGGATGAGCCCGAGGTACTCGTTGTTCAGCATGATCAGCACGAACCCGACGTCGTACTGCGCGGCGACCGCCAGCTCCTCCACCAGGAATTGGAACGAGTAGTCCCCGACGACGCCGACGACCTCGGCCTCCGGTTTCGCCTTCTTGACCCCGATCGCCGCCGGGATCTCCCAGCCGAGCGGCCCCGCCTGGCCACACACCTGGTAGTGCCGCGGCTTGTGCGCGCGCTGGAACTGCCCGGACCAGATCTGGTAGAGCCCGATCGCGGTGACGAAGTAGGCGTCCTCGCCGTAGAACTCGTTGATCTCCTTGAACACCCGGGGCGCCTTGATCGGTGTGTCCTCGAAGTCCTCGCGCCGGGGCAGGCTCCCCTTGAGCTCGCCGATCCGCTGTGGCCACGCGCGATCCCGCACCGGCGAACGCTTCGACGCCGCCTCGATCAGCGCGTCCAGGAAGGCGCCCGTGTCCGACACGATGCCGAGATCCGGTCCGAACACCTTGCCCAGTTGCGTCGGCTCGATGTCGACGTGGATGAACTTCCGGTTCCCGCGGTAGACGTCGAGGTCACCGGTGTGCCGATCGCCGAACCGCGCGCCCAGCGCCAGCACCAGATCCGCTTCGAGGAAGGCCGCGTTCGCCCAGCGTTGCGAGGTCTGGATACCCGCCATGCCGGCGAACAGTTCGTGGTCCTCGGGAAAGGTCCCCTTGCCCATCAACGTCACGCCGACCGGGACGCCGAGCAGCTCGGCCGCGGTCCGCAGCCGGTCGCTCGCGTCGCCGAGCACCACGCCGCCACCGGCGAGGATCAGTGGCCGTTCGGCGGCCAGCAGCAGATCCAGCGCGCGCTGGACCCTGGCCGGTGACGGCGTCGCCCTGGTGACCGGCAGCGGCGAGTCGATACTGGAGTCCCACTCGATCTCCTGCCGCTGGACGTCGATCGGCAGGTCGATCAGCACCGGCCCCGGACGGCCGGACCGCGCGATCCGGAACGCCTCCCGGAACACCCACGGCAGCTGGGCCGCCTCCTTGACCTGCACGGCCCATTTCGTCACCGGTTTGGCGATCTCGACGATGTCGACGGCCTGGAACGCCTCGGTGTGCAGCTTCCGCGAGTCGGCCTGCCCGGTGATGCACAGGATCGGGATCGAGTCGGCCTGCGCGGTGTAGAGGCCGGTGATCATGTTCGTCCCGGCGGGCCCGGAGGTGCCGATCGCGACGCCGACGTTGCCGGTGGTCCTCGCCCAGCCGTCGGCCATATGGGTCGCGCCCTCTTCGTGGCGCACGATCAGGTGCTCGATACCGCTGTCCTGCATCGCGTGGTACAGCGGGAGGATCGCGGCGCCGGGGCAGCCGAACGCGGTGTCGACGCCCTCACTGACCAGAACGTCGACGACGGCCTGCATGGCGGGGATTCTGGGCATGCGTCACTCCTTGTTTTCCGCGCCGGACAGCGTTTCGACGACCTTCAGCAGCGCGGAGTGATCGAGCGAGCCGTGGCCCATCGCCCGTCCGGCGGCGACGAGCTGGGCGACCAGCCCGGTGAGCGGCAGCGCGACCTCGGCCTGCCTGGCGGCGGCGAGCGCGATGCCCATGTCCTTGTGGTGCAGGTCGATCCGGAAGCCCGGCGCGAATTCCCGCGCCACCATGGACTTCCGCTTGAGTTCGAGAATCCGGCTGCCCGCGAGGCCGCCCGCGAGGACGTCCAGCCCGACACCGGCGTCCACACCGGAGGCTTCGAGCAGCACGATGGCCTCGGCGATCAGCCCGTAGGTGCCGCCGACCACCAGCTGGTTCGCGGCCTTGACGACCTGGCCGGCGCCGTGCGGCCCGACGTGGACGATCGTCTTGCCGACCGACTCCAGGATCGGGAGCGCCGCGGTGAAGTCCTCGCCATCGCCACCGACCATAATGGACAGTGATGCCTGCTCGGCTCCGGCCTGGCCACCGGAAACGGGTGCGTCCAGCACCCGGATCTCCCGTTCCGCCGCCCGCTCGGCCACCTCGACGGAGGTCTCCGGCCGGATGGTGCTCATGTCGATCAGCAGGGTGCCCGGTTTCGCCGACTCCAGCACCCCGTCCGCCGCGAGCACGACGGCCTCGACCTGAGGATGGTTCGGCAGCATGGTGATGACGACCTCCGCGCCCGCCACCGCGTCCGTCACCCCGTTCGCGGCCCGGCCGCCCGCGGCTTCCAGCCTCGCGAGCGCGTCGGCGTTCGTGTCGAACCCGCTCACCTCGTGGCCGGCGGCGACAAGATGTCCCGCCATCGGCCCGCCCATGATGCCCAGGCCGATGAATCCCAGCTTGGTCATGCCAGTCCCCTTCGTTCGAAAGGCAGCCACGACAGCGAATCCGCGCTCGGCCCGTCGGGCTTGTACTCCACGCCGACCTGCCCGCGGTATCCCGCCGTCTGCAGCTTTTCCAGGTATCCCTCGATGTCCAGCGTTCCGGTACCCGGCTGGTGACGCCCTGGGGAATCGGCGATCTGCACATGGCCGATCCGTCCGGTGTGGACGGTCGTGACCGTGTCGAGGTCGTCACCGTTGACCGCCAGGTGGTACAGGTCGGCCAGCAGCTTCACGTTGTCCCGCCCGAGTTCGTCGAGCACCTTCAGTACGTCGTTCGCGGTTTTGAGCGGGTACTTCTCCGCCCCAGACAACGGCTCCAGGACGATCTCCGCGCCGATGCGCGCGGCCGCGTCCGACGCGAGCGCCAGATTCGACAGGCCGAGCTTGTCCTGCCCGGCCGGATCCGCGCCGTCGATCCGGTTGCCGTAGAGCGCGTTGAACCGCCGGCAGCCGAGCCGCTCGCCCAGGTCGATCGCCGAAGCGATACCGCGGGCGAACTCGTCCTCGCGGCCAGGCCAGGTGACCAGGCCGCGATCGCCGCCCGCCATGTCACCGGGGAAGAAGTTCAGCCCGGTCACCGCGACGCCCGCCCGCTCGACCGACGCCACGAAGGCGTCGACCTCGGCGGCGTCCGGCACCGGCGTCTCGAACGGCCACCAGTACTCGACCGCGGTGAAACCCGCCGCGCGCGCCGCCTCCGCACGGTCGAGCAGCGGCAGCTCGGTGAAGACCAGCGACAGGTTCAGCACGTACGGCAGCGCATGACGCGAACCGGCAAGATCAGCCATCGAAACCTCTGCAATTTCGCTCTGCGGAAACTTTCTTTCGTATATCGAGAATAGCTCGCTGGCCTGCCCTCGGTCAACGGGCGGTATACCGGCAGAGGGACGTCGAGCGCGGGTGGCCGTTCGGTACAGGTGGTCGTGAGTGGCGATTCGGGTTCTCACCCGAATCGCCACTCACGACCCACTCGACCATCACCGGCAAGCGTTCGCCGGTTCGAGGGTGTCGCCGTAACAGAACGTCGGGATGTTCTTGCCCGCCGCCGCGCAGGCGTCGAGAATCGTCGATCCTTCGGGAACGCGGACGATCTCGCCGTCCACAGTGAACTCGACGAGCCGTCGCGGGAGTCCTATTTCGACGATGGTCATGACTGCCCCCTCCGGCGCGCCCAGCCGGTCGATCGCCGACTCGATGGCGTTCCAGGCGGTCTGGTCCGGCCCGCAGATGGACGAGTCACGCATCACCTGGCCGACTTCGCGCAGCAGCGCGAGATCGTCCCCGCCGGTGCCGAGCCCGCGGCCGCCGACGATCCGGTGCAACGCCTCCTCCTGCCGCACGGTCACGATCCGGCACGGCACGCACTGCCCGCCGCGCGGGCGTCCTCCATGGTCAACGGCGGGGCGGTCTCGTCCGGGCGCATGAAACCACCCACCGCGCCGCCGAGCAGGATCGCCCGGAGCTCCCGCTCCTCGGGCCAGGTCGAGCAGTTCACCGAGCGCCGTCCCGACGGCACCTCGTACACGCCAGGACGCCGGACAGGCAGAACAGTTTCGGCCCGGACGAACGCTCCGTCCCGATACGGCGGTAGGCGTCGAAGCCCTCGGTGAGGATCAGCGGGACGTTGACCAGGGTCTCGACGTTGTTCACCACCGTCGGCTTGCCGAACAACCCCGTCTCCACCGGGAACGGCGGTTTGGTCCTCGGCTCGCCGCGGAAGCCTTCGATCGAGTTGAAGATCGCCGTTTCCTCGCCCTGGAATCCGCGTTCGCGGGCGATGTCGATGGCGTTGCGCGGCACCTTCAGCGCGCGTGGATACTCACCGCGCGGGTAGACGTATCCCTTCCGCGCCCCGATGGCGAACGCGGCGATCGCTGGTCCTCCGTCGCTCCCACCGTGACAAGGTACGGCGGCCAAACTGGCGGCCATGGGCACTGCGGTGCATCGGCACAAGGGGCTATGGATCGTGCCGTTCGCACCGGGCTTCAACGCACGGAAGATCGGTGGCAGGCGAGTGGTCGACCGGAGAGCGGTGAAACGCTGCGGCGCCAGCACACGGCCGCGATCACCTCGTCTCCGGACGCTTTCGGTCTGATCAGCTGGAACGAGTTCAGCGAGAACTCCCACGTCGAGCCCAGCGTCCGGGATGGCGACCGCTACCTGACCGTACTGCGAGACATCACAGGCACACCCGCGCCACGCCTGAGCCCACTCCCCGACCGGGCCGGTCGTGGCGGGCGGAACGATCCTGCTGCTCTGCGTCCCGCTCGTCCTGACGATCCGGCGACGGCACCGACCCGAGCGATCATTTCAGATCTGCCGAACCAGCACTGAACCTGAAGCGGTCAAGCCGCTCGACGTTCCCTGCCCGGAAATCGACTGGCCGATTTCCGTACATCTCCACGGTCATCTTGATCTGCGAAAAATACATGTCGCACGCAGCAGCACAAGCACGACCATATGCTCGAGCCCACGACACGTTCGCCCGGTCAGCCAACGAATTTCAGGCTGAGGACGCTGGAGGTGCCGGTTCGTTGAAGAGCAACCCCATAAATCTGGCCGTGTTCACCGGCACGCTGCTGGGCAGCGGCTTTTTTGCTGGTGTCGGGCGCCCCACCGGGCACACTTCGAAGGCACAGCCGACTGCCTTTCGCAGCGCCTCATGACTGAGTTCGGGCAGGGGTACGCCGTCGAGCAGTACCTGTCCTCGCTCCGGGTCGCGCAATCTCGCCGCCAGCGCGGCCAGCACGGATTTACCCGCGCCGGACCGACCTGCCTCCGGGAACGACCAGATCGATGCCCGCCAACAGCGTCCTATCCCCGGCGAACGCACTCACGCCCCGGAATTCCACCTTCCCAGGGCCGTCGAGCAGAGTGCGCCAGCCGTATTCGATGGGGACGGCAAGGACTTCACCCGTCCGCGCGGCACCGGCGCGGGCCCTTGCGAACCGGCCGAACACCCTGAGGCCGCCGAGACCGCCCCCATGACCGCGCACAGAACATTCTTGCATTCTGATGTCAGGTTGCCGACGAAGGAGTTCGCAATGTCTCTGTCGCGTCGAACACTGCTCGGCTCAGCCCTCGCCGCACCCGCTTTCGGCTTGCTGCCCGCCACCGCCCAGACCGCCTATCCCCTCGGTGACGTCGTCGGCAAGGTTACTGTCGGCTATCAGGGTTGGTTCGCCTGCCGGGGTGATCACTCTCCCATCAATGGCTGGTGGCATTGGAGCGACGACTGGAGTCGACCGCCATCTCCATCCCTCAGTTCGGTCAAGTCGTGGCCCGACGTGCGCAACTACATCAACACCTATCAGACCGCGTTCCCGAACCTGGGCGATGGCCGGCCCGCCACGCTGTTCTCCAACTATGACAGCCAAACCGTGGATATCCACTTCCAATGGATGCGTGAAAACGGCTGCGACACGGCGGCTCTCCAACGCTTCAACCCGACCGGGGGTGAAGGCCCCATCCGGGATGCCGTCACCGCGCACGTACGGGCGGCCGCCGAGACCACGGGTCGAATGTTCTACATCATGTATGACGTGACCAACTGGACGAACATGCAGTCGGAGATCAAGACCGACTGGCTGACGAAGATGTCGGCCTACACCTCGTCCTCAGCTTACGCGCATCAGAACGACAAGCCGGTCGTCGGCATCTGGGGATTCGGGTTCAACGATCCCGCCCGCCCGTGGGGACCTGAACCCTGTCAGGACGTCGTGAACTGGTTCAAGGCGCGAGGCTGCTACGTGATGGGCGGTGTACCGACACACTGGCGCACCGAGATCGAGGATTCCCGGCCCGGTTTCGGCGGTGTCTACCGGTCGTTCGACATGCTGTCGCCGTGGATGGTCGGCCGGATCGCCACAGTCGCCGATTCGGACCGTTTCCACACCGCCGTGAACGTGCCCGACCAGGCCGAATGCGATGCCCACGGCATCGACTACCAGCCGTGTGTGCTGCCCGGCGATCTCAATCAGCGCCAGCGCGTACACGGTGACTTCATGTGGCGCCAGTTCTACAACATGGTCCGGCTCGGAGCGCAAGGCATCTACATCTCGATGTTCGACGAGTACAACGAGGGCAACCAAATCGCCAAGACCGCGGAGACTTCGGCTGACGTTCCCGCGGGTTCGGGTTATCTCGCTCTCGACGAAGACGGGACTCGCTGCTCCGCCGACTACTACCTGCGGCTCACCGCGGACGGCGGCCGCATGCTCAAGGGACAACTCCCCTTGAGCCCCACCAGGCCGACACTTCCGACGGCCGAGTCGCAATCGTCGTTCGGCCCGGCGTAGATCAGCATCGCCGGCACTACCCTCCGCCCGGTTTGTTCGCCGCTACACGGCGCGCGCCTTGTCTCGGAGAGCACGGCGCAAGGCTTTCAAGGTCAAGTTTCAGACCCTGAAGCATGGCCGCATCGCGCCATCGACCAGCAGAGAACATCGCGATCTTCACGATTCCACAAACATCCCCAGCCTCCTCACCTGCGGAAAGTGACCTTGCCCCACCGACGGGTAAGTCAACCCATGTTGACGCCCCGGCGGGTTTCTGCACCACCAGCAGAGCCGCCGGAGAGCTCATCGTTGCTGGAGAGGGAGTCGGTGCCAGGGCAGTCTGCGCGACTTGTGCGCCTCCCGTACCGCGAAGAAAGCCCAGAACAGGAGTGATCCCACACAGAAGGCGGCGAACAGCCAGAACGACCGTAGGACATCCCCCCACGTCGTCCCGCTCCGCCAGTGGATGAGCACCACGGTGAACAGGATTAAGACCGTCGCATACACGGCCAGCCAGATGCGGCGGTTCCACTGGCGCAGGATCGCGCCGTGCAGGAACCGCACCGGCACCAGGCCGATGACCAACGTTTCCAGGCTCAGCACAACGATCTGCGACAGCAGGGTGTCGAGCGCGACCAGCGCCGCGGGTGCACCCGGCATCTCGGCGGCGGCCCTGACGCCGAACTGCCAGAACAGCCACGCGCACGTGGCAAGTGCCACCAGCACGACCACACCACGCAGCACGGCCTCCGCCTTCACCCGGACGTGCCGGGTACCTCGGGCGCGCACGATGGTGTACCCCAGAAGCAGTCCATACACGTAACCCGGTTGAAATGAAAAGAATCGCGACACCGCCGCGCAGACAATGGCGATCACGAGAGCCATACCGATGACCCGCAGCCGGGCCGCGTCGCCGCCGAAGGCGCTCCGCAGCCGCTGCTCGATCGCGTACTCGTAGGCCAGCACCACCAACGGAATCGCGATGAAATAGCCGAACGCGACGGGGGCGAACTGCCGCGGCGATGTGACGTTCACCTGGACCGTGGTCATCAGGAGCGCTGCGACTCCCGCGAAGGCGACCACGACCGGCCACGAGGTTGCGCGCGCCGGGCGTTCCTTCGGCAGGAAGGGCAGCCATCGACGGATGGTGCTCTCGTTCTCACGGTAGGTGGTGTTGAACAGCTCGGCGGGCCATCCGATCAGGAACCATCCCAGCAGCGGAACGATGAACAACGCGAGTGCGCCGCCGCTCGTCAGGAATTCCCACACTTGCCCAGGTGTGGGGATCGCGTCGAGAAACCCGGGCCGCTGCCATGGTTCTTCGGATTCGTCCTCGGCCTTGGTCATGCCTTCCTCGCCCTGTGCCGACTGCCGACCATCGACACCGGGCCCAGGAGTTGAAGGCGAGGCCGAAGGTGCGGGCGGCCGGCCGGAATCGACCGGTGGCGTGGACGGCGGACCGGAACTGGCCGGTGGTATGAAAGGCGTCCCTCCGGGCTGCTGCTGTTGGCCCCTGGCCACGTTAGTCGGCGGTGTGGTGGTCGTGCTGCCCACCGCTGGTACCACGGAGAACGTCGCGCGCGCCCACTCACCACCGTCCACACAGCGCCCGTAGACCAGGTGCTCACCGCCGGCAGCGTCGGCAGGAACCGGCAACGGCGCGGTGAACGTGCCGTTCGCGCCGATCGGCACCGACACCCCGGTGCCGTACCCGTCCCACAACACGTCCGCGCGCCGCGTGCCGTGGTCGGGACACGTGTCGAACCCGCGGCCCCGCACCGTGACCTTGCTGCCTGGCGCACCGGTCGTTGATGACAGGGTCACCGCAAGTGAGACCGGAGCGGTCACCTTGACCACCGCCCGAGCCCAGTCGCCGCCGTCCTGGCATTGCCCGTACACCCAATGGTCTCCGACCGGCGTGCCAGCGGGAACGACGAACGACGTGCTGAACGTGCCGCTGGAGCTGATCGGCGCCGACACTCCCGTGTCTTGCCCGTTCCACAACACGTTGACGGTACGGTTGCCGTAGTCCGGGCAGGCCCCGTATCCGTCTCCCCGCAAGGTGATCGCGGTGCCGGGCAGGCTCCGCGCCGGGTTCGGTTGTATCGAAAGGCCTTGCAGAGTCGAGTTCTGTTCCGCTGCTGTGGGCGTGCCCCACAGCAGCATTCCAGCCATGACAAAAAGCAGGGCGACCAGTCCACGCGCCATACAGACTCCCAAGTGAAGACTCGACAAGACGAGTCTGGTTGGGCCGGGTGGCGTGGCGCGTCATGGAAAACCAGGATGTTTAAGTGTCCGCTCTGAAGTGGTCGCGGAGCATCAGCTCGCGGCGGTTGCGCACACCCAGCTTGGTATAGATCCGTCTGAGGTGGGTCTCCACGGTGGTCACCGCGACTGTCAGGATCGAGGCGATCTCGGCGTTGCTGTGGCCCGCCGCAGCTAGGTCGGCCACGCGCCGTTCCGCGGGCGTCAGCTCCGACGGCGGCCGGCTACGGCGCCGGCCACCCGCCTTCGACAACTGGTGCCTCGCGCGTCGGGCCAACCACGGCGACCCGAACCGCTCCGCAATGTTCAGGGCTTCGGCGAATTGGGCGCGTGCTCGCCGCGGCCGCCCCGCCCGGGACGACCACTCACCGTCAGCCAGCAACGCCTCGACGAGCTCCAACGGCTGCCCGGACTGTTGAAGCGATGCGACAGCCCGGTCCAACCAGGGTTCCGCGGCCTCGGCGCTGGACGCCGTCACCGCCCTGCCGAGGTCTGCAGCGCTGCGTGGCCACACGCACGGGACCCGTTCACAAGCTGCGTCCAGCAAACCCACCACTCGCAGAACATCGCCTCGCCGCCCGGCACGCGCATAACCCAGGATCGCGTCCCGTGCCCACGGCACCACACAAGGTTCACAGAGACCCGCATCACTGGTGGTCTCCTCGACCAGCTCGAACCGTGCGCATGCCCTCGCTAAGTCTCCCTCGTGCAACGCTCGGCGACCCTGGAGCCACCACACGGTCAGCAGGCTGCCCAGGTCCCGAAGCGGACGGGCCTCGGCCTCCAACCGCTCACACAGTTCCTCGTCCCACTCGTCCAGCAGGAGCAACAGCCACACCTGGGAGGTGGTCGTATAGCGCCTCACCAAGGGGGCGAGATCACCTAGTTCCAGTGCTCGCGCCACGTCCGCCCCGGCGGCATCGAGCCGACCGGTTCGGATGTACAGCTCGGTCCGCGAAGCCAGCAGAAATCCCGTTGAGCTGGCCGCTCCGAGCCGGTCCGCCGCGGTCAGCGCTAGTTCGAAACAGCGTTCGCTGTCTTCGAACCGGTCGAACCACTTGGCCGCATAGGCATAACTGCTCAACGCACCCCAGCCCCACGACAAGTCGGCTAGCTGCGCGGCCGGGTCGGCAGCGACCTGCTCGGCTGCCTCCGCCACCGCGGCCAATCCCGCACTGTCGCCATTGATGCACGACAGGTAGCCCCAGGCGGACTGAGCGCGCCTACGCGTCACCGGATCGACGCGATCGATCAGCCCGAGGGCCTGCCGCGCCGGCTCCAACGACGCCGCCACATCGTGCACATGACCCGCCGTGGCCTGGTCGAGCAACGCCTCGACCGCGACGCTGGGCGCCACTACCTGCACCAACTCGACGGCGCGCGCGAAGTACCGCGCCGCGTCGTGCGGCCGGCCCAGCTGGTAGTAAGCGCGTCCCAGCTCCCGCGCAAGCTGTGCCCGCACTAGATCATCACTCGGTTCCTCGGCCGCGGCGAGCACCTCGACGGCATCGTCGGCGCGACCGGCGGCGAGCAACGCCCGACCGGTGAGCAGCAACAGAACGGCGTCCGCCGCATCGCCGGCGAACACGCACGCGGCGTTCAGGTAGCGCACCGCCGTGGACAACGCGCCGGCCTCGAACGCGGCACGCCCGGTCCTGGTCAGCACCGCCACGGCCCGCTCGTCACCAACAAGGTCCCCCAGCACTGCATGCTCGGCCGCCTCATCAGGCCGGTCGCACGCGTCGAGCATCCGAAACGTGTTGCCGTGCAACCGAAGGCGGGACACCGCCGGAAGGTCGTCATACAGCAGTTGACGGATCAACGGATGCGTGAACTCCACCTGGCAGCCGGGGGTCTCCCGCAACACCTGGTGGGCCAGCAACCCGTCGAGAACCGCATCACCGTCCGCGGCCGACAACCCCGCCAGCTCGACCGCCGCCGACGGGCGGAACCGCACCCCCAGCACCGCGGCAGCCCGCGCCAGTCCCATCCCGGCCTCGGAAAGATCGGTAAATCGCCGTAACAGCAGCCGGCGGCGCACCGTTTCGGGCGGCGTGTCGAGCCGCGGCAAGTCCGCACCCTCCGCGAGCACCGAGGACAAGTGCACCAGCAACAGTGGATTGCCAGCGGTCAGGACCTGCGCGGTATGGACGACCGACCCGGGCAACGCTCGCCCGACACGGTCGGCCAGCAGCGCCTCCGCTCCCGCCTTGGTGAGCGGCGGCAACGTCACCGACCGCGCGTGGTCATCATGCACAAGGCCGGCCACGATATCGGCCGCCTCCGGTGGCCACGGCCGCAACGTCGCCACCAAACCGACCGGCAGCTCGGCCAGCCTTCTGGCCAGAAAAGAAAGCACCACCAGCGAGTCACGGTCTGCCCAATGCAGGTCGTCGGTGGCCACCAGGAGGGGCCGGTCGTATCGCCGCAACCATTCCCGCACCCGATACAGATGATCCGCCGCCGTGCCCTCCCCCAACCGTTCGGCAACACCGAGTCCGTCGAGAACCTGTGAGATCAGAGCGAACGGCACACCGCTCTCCACAGGTGCAGCCGCAGCCCGGACCACCTCGACCCCGGCTCCCGCACGCCGCTCCGCGTCCTCGAGCAAGGCGGACTTGCCAACCCCCGCATCACCCACTAGAAACAATGCCCCGCCTCGACCCCCGCGCACGCCCTCGAGAAGCGCGCCAATGGCCTCGATCGCTGGCTGTCTCTCCCACACGCGGTCGATCGTGGCAGAGCCAGCCAACAGCACGAAGAGGCGTCAGCCGAACGGTCGAGTGAAATCTGGAGACACTCACAGAACTCGCGGATCAGCGACTGTGTCCTCCGCGGCACCACCAGCTGGTCGCGGTTGAACGTCAAGATACAGCCATCACGGGATCAGCTCAGCTAATCGCCGACATCCACCAACACGTCGAAAAAATAGCCGGTGTCAGATCAGGAGATACACCTCAGGGACTACCACCCCGGGAACACCGGACAGAGCAGATTCACTGAACCTTCTACTACAACTTGTCGCGCGACAACAATTCCGCACATTCTGCCGAATTCTGCAATGAGAAATGAATCCCATCTCGCCGGTATCGTTCGCATCATCGTCAGTGACCTCGCCCGCTGCGGTGGGCCGTACCGCGGCGCAGGTACGACGTCGTTCACTGCTCGGTGGTCGGCCATGCGCGATACCGGCGTCGGGGTGTCGAGGGCGACCCGGATCCGGCGATCGGTGTGGGCGAGGTCCTCGGCGCGACGCCGTTCGTGGGTGCTGAGCGTGCCGGGCACCGTCAGTACGTCGGCCAGGCCGAGCAGCCGCCGGTCGTTGGCGTAGGGGTCCGGTTCACCGTCCGCGGGCAGCGCGACCCGCTTGGTGCGGCGTCGCGTGCCGCCTCGGCAGCACGCGAGGCCTGGTCGGCCGCGTCGGTGGAAGCGGGCGGAGACTACGGACGCGACGGGACCCGGACTCGATCACTTTCACCGGCGATACCGCCTCGCGGCAAAGCTGCGCAGGCGGGAATGAATGGCAACCTGCGCGAGCGCCCGGACAGGCTCCTGCGGCATGCACGGCAGGAGCCACTCTGACCATCGAAACCAGGGGACACTTTCGAGATGCACATCGATCGAGGGCAGACCGCTGATCATGCGACGCCGGAAGTCTCGCTCGACCGCGACATGACCCTCGAATAGCCAGAACGCGCCAAGCCGGCCAGCACGAACACAGGCGAGGCGTCAGTGACAGGCCCTACTCGAACTTCGAGGACGCGTCGGAGGTCGGTGGCGGGGCCGTCAGCCGGGCATGACTTCGATCGAGATCGCGGCGCGCACTCGCTTCTCCAGTTCATCCAGATCGTCGGGCGTGGCCGCGTCGATGAAGAAGCTGACGGACCGATCGTCGGAACTGGCCAGTGGCACCAGTTTCGCTCCCCGTGGCTGGTGTACCAGGACCGCACGCAGGGTCGGGCCGTCGTCCGGGGTACCGGGCAGGATGTCCGGCCACACGCCGCTGGCGCCGATCCACACGGGTTCGACATCCGGCCATTCGACGGTGACGTCGGCCAGTTTCCCCGGCACATGCTCGAGGTAGACCTGCCGGGCGTAGCGGGTCGGCCGCGGATACGAGGCACGCTCGCCGAGAGCGATCCGAATGATCTCCGGTTCCAGCGGGGCGCCGGTGGCCAGGTGATAGAGCACCAGAAGACCGTCACCGGGAGTCCGGCCGGCGATCTCCATCAACCTGGGCACCCCGTCCTCCCCGACGCGCCATTCGGAGTGCGCGATGCCGTCGGCAAATGCCAGGGCGCCGAGCAGCGCGCGGTTCGCGTCGAGGACGGTATCGCGGACGCTGTCGTCGGCGGTGGGAACGCTGTGCGCGAGTTCGACGAATGTCCGGGCGTGCGAGTCGGTGGTTTCCTTGCCGGTGACCGAGGCGAAGATTGTTTCTCCTCGCTGCACGAGGCTTTCCACCGAGTACTCCGGGCCGTCGACCTTTTCTTCGACCAGGACGACCTCATGGCCGGGATAGCCACTGAGGCGGCGGCGCAGCTCCTCTTCACCGTGCACGGTCTCGACCCCGGAGCTGGACGCGCGACCCGCTGGTTTGACCACCGCCGGGTAGGTGACGCCAGACAGATCCGCGGTTTCCCGGTCTCCCGCGGGGATGGTCAGTGACGCCGGGCCGAGCTCCGGGGCATACCAGCGTTGCAGGAACTTGCTGCGGCAGGCGCGGCTGGCGCGCAGGCCGGGTGACGGGACGCCCAGCGCGTCACAGAGCAGGCCGGTCGGCTCGGCCAGATAGTCACCGACGGCGTAGGCGCCCACGATGTCGTACGTGATCCGCCACACGGTGGCCTGTGCGATCGCCCCCGCGAGAAAGGCGCCCTGCACGGTGAAATCGCCCGAAACGTAGCCGATTTCGGTGATCTGCGAAGCAGGGTTGTCCGGGTCGCCGATCGCGGCGGCCGCCTGCTCGCGGTAGGACTCGGCGGTGATCACCAGGACCCGCAGGTCGCGTCGGGTCACCTCGTCGAGATACAGCGGGTTGCGCCGGATCACCGGGAACGAGCCGGTGAGGATGACGGCGCCGGGCTTACCGGTCCGCTGGGTCATGCTGCCTCCTCTGGTCGGTCTCAGCTGTCGGTGCCGGCGATGCGGATCGGAAGGCCCCAGGAGGCGAGTTTCTCGATCCACTGCCCGGCGGTGGCCGGGTCGGGGGCGCCCTGGACGAGCCCTGCCGGCAGAGCTCCGTCGAGCAGTTCGCCGATGCCGAGGGCGAGCGGCACGGATACGCACCGGGCCATGGCGCTGGCGCCGGGCTCACCGATGAGGTCCAGCGAATATCGGCCGGCCCAGGTGCGTCCGTCCTCGCCGCGGACGGACAGTTCGACCGCGAGCACCACCCGGTCCCTGTCTTCCGCGCGTGTCGGGTAGCGGGTGGCAAGTTCCTCCGCGAGTTCGGTGATCCGGTCGGCGTCGCCCTCGCGCAGCTCGGCGAACACCTTCTCCCAGGCGTCGAGCCAGCCGTTCAGGCGGAGGGTTCCGCGTACGAAGGTGTCCAGCCGCCAGCTCTCCGGTATCCCGTACTGGCGGATGTAAGGCAGGCTGTCCCGATTCGGGTACACCTCGAATCTTTCCCCGTCGAGATCGAGCGGCCGCGCTACCTCCCACGGCTGGTCCGCGATGTGCTTGTCGCCCGCCTCGACGTAGTGCGCCGGGGTGAGCAGGGCGGTCAGCACACCGCGGGGTGCCCAGCTGAACCGGTACCGGAACTCGTTGGGCTCGGCGGGCACTCCGCCGCAGTAGGAGGTGAACGCGGCGGTGGCCGTCGTGTCCGGCCCCAGTGCCCGCGCCGCCCGCTCGACCAGGACGTCGGCGAAGAGGTGGTCGATTCCGGGATCCAGCCCGATTTCGGTGAGCACCGTGAGCCCGGCCGCGGCCGCCTTCCCTGCACCGTTGCGGATCTCGTCCGAGGCGTAGCTGCTGCAGGCGAAGTGCGCGCCGTTGTCCAGGCAGAGACGCAGCAGCCGCGGATGTTCGGTGCCCGGCAGCATCGAGACGACGACGTCTCCTTCGGTGACCTCCGCGGCCAGTGCTTCCGGGGTGAAGCGCCGAGGTTCGCCTTGCGCTCCGAGACGAGCGAGGCAAGCGGCCGCTTTGGCTTCGGTGCGGCCCCAGAGCAATACGCGTGTTCGCTCGGCGAGGGCGGTGAGACCGGGCCCGGTGGACAGGCCGGTGCCGATCCAGTGCACGGTCGGGGTGTCAGGCATGGTCTTCCTTCCGATGGAGGGCGTGGGAGGCGCAGGCGGCGGTGAACGCGGCTTCGGCGCGGCGCCAGACGCCGGAATCGCCGAGGACGGCCAGATGCGGCGCCAGGTCCGCGGCGAAGTCCACGGTCGCTTCACGGGGAAGCAGTGACGGCAGGTTGTCGATCGCGATCACGTCGAGTCCGTCCAGCCGGAGCACCGGGTCCTGCCAGGTTGTGGTCCGGTCGTAGATCGGCAGGGCGTGGCATGGCGATCCGACATCGCAGGTGACGTCGGCGACCACGGACAGCCGCCGGGGGCGCCGGAGCGTCTCGGCGGTCAGGAACGGGGAGACCGGCCCTGTGGCGAGGACCGCGTTGACGAGGACGTCGTGGTCGAGCAAGGCTGCGACGTCGAGGTTTTCGGTCTCCGCGAGATCCCACCGGGCCACTTCCGCGCCCGCCGCGACGAGCGCGTCCCCGGCCCCGCTCCCGCATCGGCCGAGGGCGCCGATGACCAAGGCCCGCAAGGGTTCCTCATCCGCGGCCAGAGCCTTGTCGAGGTTTCCGCGGGTGGTCGGCGTCAAGGGTTCGACCAGGTCACCGCGGTGACGCAGGACGGCGAGCGCGGCGCCGACGTAGCCTGCCCAGTACCCGAAAGCGGCGACCCGGCGACCTCGCTCGTCGACGAGGCTTTCCAGATCCAGCAGCGTTCCGCCGCCCTCGGCGAATCTGCGCAGCAGGTTCGCGGCTCCCGGCTGGTTCTTGTAGGCGTGCCCGAAGAAGACGTGCCGGTGCCGCAAGAGGTCTGGCCGGTCGGGCAGTTCCTTCAGACCCACCACGTGCACGTCTTCCGGGGCGTCCGGCCAGCTCCCCGGCGGGACCAGCGCGCAGCCCACCGCCGCGTACTCCTCGTCGCCGAACACGCGCCGCGATGAGCGCTCCACGCTGACGGCGACGCCCTCGCGGAGCAGCTTCCCGGCTGTTTGCGGAGACAGCGGCGCGCGCCGCTCGGTCGGCCGGGACTCTTCGCGCATCAGCAACGTCAACTCGGTCACAACACCAACTCCGCACTGTCGTCTTCGGTGGATGCGGCCACCGCGACGTCACGAAGCAACGGCTGTTCGAGGAAGTAGGCGAAGGAGGCGTATCCACGCCAGATCCGGCGCCACTCCCCCGCCACAGCCGCTTCGCCGCTGGTGCGCCGCACCCGGTCCAGGTAAGCGACGATGATGTCGGCGGCCTGTTTGGCATGCCCGGCGGAGAAGTTGTCGATGGTCAGGTGCGCCTGCTCGTAGCAGTCGTCGAAACCGTGGTGACGCAGCTTCTGGATCTCGTGCAGCCGCATCTCGCCGGAGCCGAACATCTCGATCGCCAGGTTGTAGCCGAGGATCTCGTTGTAGAACCGGTCGGGGAACAGGCACATCGACAGCTGCTGCAACGCGAAGCCGTACATGTCGTCGGGCAGTTCGTCCTGGTCGGCGAACTCCTCGGTGCGGATGTGCGGCAGGTCCCGGCCCTGGCTGACCATCGCGCGGCGGGTCAGGGTGAGGTGGTTCTTGCGCAGGTCCCCGTTGCCCATCTCGTCGGCGTGGATGCGGAACAGCATGCCGTCGCTTTCGCGTTCCCGGCGGCCCAGCCTGCCGACGCGGTGCAGCCAGGCGCCGTCGATCAGGTAGGTCAGCTGGTAGGTGCTCTGCCGGAACAGGACTTCGTCCACGTCCGGGACCTCGCGCAGTGGCTCGTACGGGTCCACCAGCTTCTCCCAGTAGATCTTCTCCGCGCGCGCGTAGAGCGCGTCGGCGTCGTACTCGAAGAAACTCGCGTCGGTGTAGCGGCCGCCCGCGCCGTGTTCGAACAGCACCTGCGCGTCGGCGAAACAGCGCTCCGCGCGCTCGATGGCCACCGGCATCGTGCTGGCGTGGTTCTCGATGTTGACCAGCCGATGGAAAAGGTCGCGGTCGTCGGCGGGCGGCGAGTCGTCGAACACCACGTCGCCGGGTGCGGCTTCGGCGAACGCGGCCGACCAGCGGGCGGCGAGTTCGTCGCCGACCGTGTTGAGGCGCACGGTGATCGGCGGCCGGTCACCTTTGTGCACGGTGGCGGCCCATTCGGCGAGCACCGCGGCTTCGGCCTCGTCGAAGATGCCGAACATCGGCCCGCCGAACCGGGTCGCGGCGAGGAACCAGCAGTCGCCGTCGTCGCGCTCCACCAGATACGGCGAGTCCCGGAATTCGGTGAGGAACGCGGCGAGTACGCCGGGGTCCGTGTCGCCGGCGGCGCGGCCGAATCCGGCGAACACGTCCACCAGGTGCCGGTCGCCCAGCGAGACCCGGCCGTGCTGGCGGCCGGCCAGCGAGACCCGGCCGTGCTGGCGGCCGGCCAGCGGCGCGTGCCGGGAGATCACCTCGGCGACCCGCGACTCCAGCGTCTGGGTACGGCGGAACTCGGCGAGTTCGGTGAGCAACCGCACGTGCTCGCGTTCGCACGACAGTGTCAGCGCGACGGCGGCCAGCACCCGCTCGCGGTCTTCCGGGCTCGCTTGGGAGGCGTATTCGCCGAGCAGGTCGTCGAGATCGTCCGCCGGGATCGGTGGCGGGGTGCCCAGCAGCAGGTCGTCGACACCCAGCCGGTGGAAGGCGTGGTGCAGGCCGACGACCTCGGGCAGGAAATTGCCCGGCAGCACCGCGAGCGACAGCGGGAGGCAGGCGAGCAGGATCGTCGCGGGACGGGCACCAGCACGGTCGAGGAAATCGGCGGCGGCGATGTCCGGCAGCGCCGCCCCCTCGTCTTCCAGCGCCCGCGCCCGGCGGTGCTGCGCGGATGCGAGCGGCTCGCCGCCTCCCGCCAGGTCGAAGTGATGGGCGAACAAGCGGTTCACCACCACGGCGGGCTGGGTGGCGGGCTGGGAGACCGCGTCGAGCCAGCAGCCGTCGAGCAGGGCGATCACCCCGCGCTGTCGGAGCAGCTCGGCACGGATCCCCGGCTCGGTCGTGGAGAGGGATTCCAGCGCGGGCCCCAGATCGGCTCGAGCCTGCACGATCAGCTCACCGGCGGCGCCGGGCAGATCGTCGACCGGTTCGCGCGAGTGGCCGAGGAAGGCGTGCAGGAGACGGCGGGCGAGGAGCAGAGTAGCTTCGGATTCGCGTTCCTGGAGAAGCGTGCGGAACATCTCGCGCGGGCCGGCGGCGATGATCGCGTCGACGGCGCCGTCGGTGCCGGGCGTGAAGTGGAACGGCCGGCAGGGCAGGGAAGTCGTGGTGTCGTCGGGGACGAGAGTCGGCTCAACGGCCATCGATCGCTCCTTCCGGTGTGCGGACCAGGATCCCGATCCGGGAGCCGGGCACGCTGGAGGCCAGCAGGTAGTGCCCGCCGGGGCGGACGCGGCCCGCCGTTTCGCGGTCGGCGAGATTGATCAGCGGGTCGGCGGCGAAGCAGTGCCCGACGCGGCTGATGTTCGTCGTGTCGAGCTGGCCGGGGCCGAAACCGGCCTGCCGTTCCTTCATCACCAGCAGCGGAAGGTAGATGTTGCTGTGCAGCAAGGCATCCAGCTCACCGACGTCGATTCCCTGGGCACCGAGGAGTTGCTCGTTGACCTGTTTGGCGAGGTCGGAGCTGATCTCGGACGACCAGTCCAGCGACGCCGTCTCCTGGGCGGACGAGCAGCCGAGGACTTCGTAGGCGCCGCCGTCGGCGTCGACGAGGCAGGCGGCGCCACCGTCGCTGAACAGCGCGTAACCGGTGATCCTCGTGTCTTCGTCGAACACCCGGTCCGCCGTGACGACGAGGACGCGCCGGAACCGCCCGGCGGCGACCAGTGCGGTCGCGACGTCCAGACCGGACAGCAGGTTGACACACCGGCCCATGCTCGTGCCGTAGACGGGGATGTCACCGAGACCGAGCCGGGTCAGCACCCCCCGGATGAAGGTGCCGTGTCCTTCCGGCGGTCCCGGCATGTAGGTCGAGCAGAGCACCAGGGCCTCGACCGTTCCCGGGTCGGTCCCGCCGGCGCGCAGTGTTTCCGTGGCCGCGTCCACGGCGAGGTCGTCGAGTCCGCGTTCGGTGCGGAACACGCTTCCCCAGCCCCACAAGGCGGGTTCGAGGGCGAGCCCGTACTGCTCGGCCTTGGTCTCCAGGCCGGGCAGGTCCGCGTGGTCGATCTCCTGCTCTCCGAGGACGTAGCGAGGTTCGCCGAGGTAGACCGGCATCAGATCACCTCCACGTGTGTCACGGATTCGGCGTGCGCGTTCAGCACCGACACGACCGGGCCCGGGTCGGGATCGAAGTAGAAGTGACCACCGGGGACGCGGACGTGCTCCGGCGGCTCGGCGCATTCGATGTCCCACGGGGCGATCTGCGCGGAGCCGACATGCGGATCCTCGGTGCCGACGATGATCGAGACACCGATCTCCAACGGTGGCGCCGTCCGGTAGCGATAGCCCACGGCCAGGTCGAAATCGGCTTTGAGGCCGGGAAGCAGCAGGGCCAGGACGTCCTCGTCCGCGACGACGTCGGGTGGGAACTGGCCGAAGAACACCAGCGCCTCGGCGAATTCGGCGCCGTCCAGCCCGGCGATGCCGCGCACCCGCTCCGAAGGCAGCAGCGAGGGGGCGGAGATGCCGGACGCGGTCAGATGACCGACGGCGGGAACATCCCGTAGCCTGCGGGCGACCTCGAAGGCCAGCAACCCGCCGAAACTGTGGCCGAACAGCTGCGCAGGGCGCGGATCGCGGTCGACCTCATGGGCGATCGCCTCGGCGATCCGGTCGGCGAGTTCGTCGAACACGGGGAGCGGTTCGTGCGCGCGGTGCGCCTTGCCCGGGGGGCAGACCGCGACGACGTCGGCGTGGCCGTCGAGCAGCGGCTGCCAGTCGAGGTAGGTACGCGGGTCTCCGCCGGCGTAGGGGAAACAGAAGACCCTGGCGGGGCGATCACCGCCGCGGGTGAGGAACCAGTCGGGCACCGGGTGTCTCCTCTCGGGTCACAGCGCGAAGGATTCGGTGGACGAGGCGGCCGGGTCGCCGGGGCGCACGTGCAGTTCCCCGCGATCCGGGCGGAGCACCACCGCGGCGACGGTCCGGTCGCGGCGGATGTCACCGTCACCCGCGACGCGCAACGGTTCGCGGGCCAGCAACGCGAAATGGTCCTCTGTGGACGCTCGCGCCGGCAGTCCGGCGAGCCGATCGACGCAGGTTTCGAGCCGTCGGACGGAGAAGTTGCGCGCGAAGACGGTCAGCTCGTCCCGCGGGACGAGGTCCGGATGCAGGAAATGGTTGGTGTGCGCCACTTCCGTTCCTTCGCTCACCCGAACGTCGTCGTCGGCGATCTCCACCCACGCGGTCGTTTCCCTGTCGCACAGGGTCAGCGACCGTGAGCTGGCGAGCCGCAGATCACGCACCGCGTCAACGGCTTCGGTGACGCTGTCGCAGGTGTCGAGCAGATGCCGGATCGCGAGGTAGGGCGACGGCCCGTGCCGCCATTTCCCCGCCAGCACCAGGTTCAGCCCGACTGCGAGCCCGGCGCTGTTGACCCCGAGATAGCCGAGCAGGCCGCCGAAACTGAGCACCAGCGACCGCCGCGGTCCCGCCCGGACGTCGAGTACCGCGATGTGGTCGTCGAGATCGCCGTTGAGGTCGACCGTCTGCGCGAGCACCGGTTCGGATCCTGTCCGGGCGTACGTCGTGCAGTCGCCCATCGTCGGCAGTTTCCGGTAGCCGAGCACCTCACGGCGCATCTGCAGCAGCACCGCTTCGTCGTGGGAGATGCCGGCGCCGTCGGCCAGGCCGCGGATCTCCTCTCCCAGGTCCGGGAGCTGAGCGTCGATCGCGCGGGCGTACTCGGTGAGGTCGGGACGTAACGCGTCGAGGTCCAAAGGATCGGGTGAAAGCGCGTTGAGCCGGGCGAACCGGTCGCCGAGGAACGCCCGCAGTTCCCTCCTCAGTGCCTCGCCGTGGGCGCGGCCGCGGGTGCGGGGGTCACCGTGGGCACGGACCAAAGGGACGGTCACGAGCCACGCTCCTTGCCCTTCTTCCCCGCCAGCAGGGTGGCCGCCACCTCGGGCCATTCGGCGCGCAGGACGCTGTAGTAGACGGCGTCGCGGCGCCGGTTACCCGGCATGGGGTTGAAGCTGCGCAGGATGCCTTCCTCGACCGCGCCGATGTTGCGCAGCCCCTGACGGGCCTGTTTGTTCAGCGCGTCGGTCTTGAACTCGACCCGTTCGGCGCCCAGCCGTTCGAAGGCTTCGCGCATCATGAGGTACTTGGCCCAGTGGTTGACACCCTTGCCGTGGAACTTCGTCCCCAGCCAGGACCAGCCGATCTCGAGCCGCCCCGCGTCCTGGTTGATGCTGCAGAAGCTCATGCTGCCCGCGATCAGCCCGGACGTCCGGTCGGTGATCACGTACACGACCCGGTCGCCGTTGGCCTGGTCGGCGACCGCGGCGTCGAAGAAGGCGTCGAAGTGTTCGTCGGTCTCGATGAGCTGGACGAAGTAGCGCCAAATCGCCGGGTCCAGTGCCTGTGTGCGCAGTGGTTCGCGATCGGTCTCGGCGATCGGCCGCAGCAGCACGTGCTCGTCGGACAGTTCGGTGCGGGCGGCGTCCGCCCAGCGCGGCCCGGTCATTCGGCCACCGCCCCGGCGAGCGCGTCGGTGACGTCGCGGAGCGTCTTCATGGCGGCCACGTCCGGCTCGGTGAACGTCTCCAGCGCGACCCCGGTGTCGTCGCAGGCGGACATCAGGAACATCACCTTCTGCATCGAGGTCAGTCCGTAGCCGTCGGCGAGATCACGGTCCGGGTCGAAGTCGGCGGGTTCGACCGGCTTGCTCAGCACGCGGGACAGGTTGTCCCGCACCGCGTCGTCGATGGTGGACAGGTCAGCAGACATGCACGCTCCCTTGGTCGTCGTGGATCTCGTCGTGATAGCGGTCGGCGATACGCGACCGCAGTGGCTTGAACTGCGAGGTGAGCAGTCCATTGGCGGAGCTGAACGGTTCGGCGGCGACGACCACCTTGCGGATCTGCTCGTCGGCACCGAACGCCGCGTTGGTGCGGGTGAGCTGTTCGGTGATGGCCGCTTCGTCGGCCGGAAGCGAAGCCGGGGACACCACGGCCACCAGATAGCTCTGGGCAGGGCAGAACAGCACGCATTCGGCGATGGCGGGACTGGTGCGCATATGGTCTTCGACCGGGCGCACCACCACCTTCCGGCCGTTCTCGAGCACGATCACGTCGTCGGCCCGCCCCTTGATGTAGAGGAAGCCGTCGTCGTCCACTTCCCCCAGATCACCAGTGCGAACCAGGTCGGGCTCGGGAAACACCCGTTCGGACGCGCCGGGCGGCGCGAACTCGTACCGGTCGCACACCGGGAACCGGCTGCGGACGCTCACCACGCCGTCGTCGCCGATCAGGACTTCTTTGTGCGGGAGCACCTTTCCGACGCTCCCCTGGCGATGCGCGCCGGGATGGTTCTTGGTCACGACGCAGGTCTCGTTGAGGCCGTAACCTTCGTAGATGGGCAGTCCCGCGTCGGTGAAGAACCGCAGGACGTCTTCGGCCGCCGGCGCGGAACCGGTCCACAGGTAGCGGACGCGGTCACCGAACACTCGGCGGGCACCGTGGGCCAGCGCCTCCGACGACGGGGTCTCCGGGCCCGACCTGGCGACCTGGCGCTCGATGAAGGCCTTGGCGGTGGCGAAGAACCCCGGCACACCCATCACCACAGTGGGCGCGACCCTGCGCAGCGTGGGGAAAGCGGCCTCGTAGGTGCTCAGAGTGACGTCGTGTCCGTAACGGAACGCCGAGTAGACCCAGTACCGCTGTTGCAGGACCGCCAACGGAAGGAAGACGAACAGATCGTCGTCCGCGCCATGCCGGAAGATCTCCTGCACGGCGGCGATACCGGCGTCGATGCTGCCGACCGACGCGGTCATGCCCTTGGGCTCGCCGGTGCTGCCCGACGTGAGCTTCAGGGTCGTGACGTCCTCCGGCACGTAGCGCACCGGTTCGGGCGCGACGGCGCCCTGGTCCGTGGCCAGGGCCCGGACGTCCGTCAGCGGATGGACCCGGTCGCCGTCCCCGTCGGCGAAGAGCACCGTCAGGCCGTACCGGACGGCCAGCGCGGGATCGGCGTCGAACTTCGCCGGGTCGAACCCCACGGTCACCGCGCCGACGCGCAGGGCCGCGAGGTCCAGCAGTACCCACTCCAGGCAGTTGGGCGCGAGCACGCCGACACGGTCGCCGCGCCGGACACCGAGGTCGGCGAGGGCGCGGGCGACCCTGCCCGCCATCTCGTACACCTCCCGCAGCTCGAACTCCTCGGTCCTGTCGAGCCGCGCGACCCGCAATCGGTGACCGGGTTCGGGCGGGGCCGCGATGATGGCGTTCAGCAGCCCGTCCGGGATCCTGGATTCGAGGGTGGTCATCAGCGGTCCCCCTTCTTCCTCGGAGCGGCGGCGATCATCGCGGCCATGCGGCGCACGGTGTCCAGTTCGGGCAACCGGTCCAAGGTGAAGCCGACACCGAACCGTTTCCGGACACCGGCGAGGATCCGGGCCGCGACCAGCGAGTCGCCGCCGAGGTCGAACAGGGTCGTGGTGGCGGCCGGCACGTCTGCTTTGAGCACCTTCGCCCACAAGAGCGCGACCTCGTGCTCCAGTTCGGTGTCCGGTGGCGCCTCGGGGGCGGCCGCCTGGCCGGGCTGGTGTTCCTGCAGCTTCGCGCGGTCGACCTTTCCGTTGCGCGTCAAGGGAAACGTGTCATGCCAATAGACTCCGGAGGGAACCATGTACTGCGGCAGCACCTCGCGCAGCCGCGCACCGAGGTCGCGGGCGGTGGGCCGCTCGTCCCCGGCGGGCACGAGATGCGCGACAAGGCGGTCTCCCCGCCCGGCGGACTCGCGGGCCACCACGGCGCGGCGGACCTCCTCCAGTGCGACCAGCCGGGTCTCGACCTCGCCCGCTTCGATGCGGTAGCCGTTGACCTTGATCTGGAAGTCCGTGCGGCCGAGGATCTCGATCTCGCCGGTGGGCAGCCAGCGCCCCAGGTCACCGGTGCGGTAGATCCGTTCGCCGCGGACGGGGTCGTCGGCGAACCGCTCGGCGGTCCGCTCCTCGTCGTTCCAGTAGCCGCGCGCCAGGCCGGTGCCCGCCGCGCAGATCTCGCCGGTGACCCAGTCCGGCAGGTCACGGCCCGCCGCGTCGAGCACGTAGGCCCGGTTGTTGGCGTTCGGCCTGCCGTAGGGGATCGACTCCGAGCCGTCCTCGTGAATGCCGACCGGATGCGAGATGTTCCAGATGGTCGTCTCGGTCGGCCCGCCGAGCGAGATCACATCCACACCGGGGCACACCGCCCGCAGCGCGGCCGGGAGCGCGGGGGGCAGCCGGTCGCCGCTCATCATGACCAGCCGCAGCGTCTTCAGTGCCTCGGCGCCGCCGGCCTCGGCCTGTTCGAGCAGCAGCCCGGCGATGGCGGGGACGGAATTCCACACGGTCACGCCCGTCCGGCCGCACAACCGCAGCCAGTGCCCCGGATCGGCCGCCTGATCGGCGTCCGGCAGCACGACGGCCGCCCCCGCCGACAGCGCGCCGAACACGTCGTAGACCGACAAGTCGAACGAGAACATGCTGATACCGAAGAACCGGTCACCGGGTCCGACGCCGAACCGGCTGTTGCAGTCGGCGACGACGTTGGCGACCGCGCCGTGGGTGACCATGACGCCCTTGGGCCTGCCGGTGGTGCCGGAGGTGTAGAGCACGTAGGCCAGGTCGTCCGGATGGGCGTCGGGCAGGGGCTCCACGGGCCGCACCGACTCCGCGGGACGGGTGAGGTCCAGGTCCAGCACGGCGCGCTCGTCATCGGTGTGGCCGGCGTTGGTGAGGACGAACCTGGTACCACCGTCGGCGAGCATGAGCGCACGTCGTTCCCGGGGCAGCCCGGCGTCGACCGGCAGGTACGCCCCGCCGGCGAGCACGACGGCGAGGATACCGGCGACATGCTCGGGCCCGCGGGTCATCACCAGCCCGACCGGCTCGTCACGACGTACTCCCCGGTCCCGCAGCCAGCGAGCCGCCCGCTGGACATGGGCGAGCAGCTCGCGATAGCTGATCTCGGCCGTTCCGGTGATCACCGCGGGGGCGTCCGGAGCGGACTCGGCCTGCGCCAGAAAGCGTTGCGGTAGAACAGGGTCGGGGATCTCGGTCGCGGTTTCGTTGACTTCCGCGCGGCGGGCGCGCTGGTCGTCCGGGCGCAGGTCGAAAATCCGCCGTGACCAGGCACCGGGATCGAGCAGTTCACCGAGCAGCCGACGGCACCCGTCGACGACGGCGTCGACCAGTCCTTCGGGGAACAGTTCGTCGACACTGTCGAACTGCACCACGAGCCCGCCGTGCTGCTCGTAGGGTGACACGTCCAGCCACACCTGCGGGGTCTGACTTTCGGTGTACACCTCCGGGCCGAACAACTCCATCGCCGAACCGTCGGCGCCTTCGTAGCCGATGGCGCTGTTGAAGGTGTAGGGCATCCGGGCGTCCGTGCCGCCCCTCCTGGCAAGTTCGCGCAGAACTTCGATGCCGGAGAAGTGCCGGTTGTCCAGCGATTCGCGCAGCGACGCCTGGATCGCGCGGGCCCGGTCGGCGAACCCCGCGCCGGCGTCCGGTTCCACCCGCACCAGCATGGTCTCGCCGAAGTTCCCCAGCGCGGTGTGGATCCGCGGGTGGATCGGCGGCCGGTTGGCCACGGTGGTGTTCAGCGTGAACCGGTCCCCCGCGCCCCAGCAGGCCAGCACTTCGCTGTAGACGGCCAGCAGCAATCCGGACGGTGTCAGACCGTATCCGGCGGCCAGTTTCTTCAGCGAAGTCCATTGTGGACGATCAAGGCGGGCGAACCGCGTGGCGAACCGGGCTTCGGTGATCGATGACGGACTGGTGCGCAGGGGCAGATCCGGATGCGGTGCGAGGTCGTCCAGGCGCGCCAGCCAGTACTCACGGGACCGCTTCGCCGGCGCGCGGCCGCGGGCTCGTTCCTGGGCGGCGACGAAGTCGGCGAACGCCGCTTCCTCCCCCGCCTCCGCCGGCTCGCCCAGGTACTCGGCGTGCCACTGCTGGAAGAACAGGAAGATGCTGATCGCGTCGAGGATCAGGCCGTCGTGGTCGACGTGCAGCAGCATCTCTTCATCGGAGAGCCGGGTGACCGCGACGGCCAGCAACGGCGCTTCGTCGGCGGGCAGGCTGCGGTGGGCTCGCTCGGCACGCACCGCTTCCCGGTGCTCGTCCTGCTCTTGGGCGGGTTTACCGCGCAGGTCGTACCGGGAGATCCGGACGGGCGCTGAACGCTGCTCGATCTGGGTCCCGTCCTCGGTGAACCGAGTGCGCAGGATGCCGTGTCGCGCCACCACCGTGTTCAGCGCGCGTTCCAGCCCGTCGATGTCCCAGCAGCCGGAGATCTCGTGGTAGACGTGACTGGCGGAGCCGATTTCCACCTGCCGGTCGCGGCCGATCAGGTAGCCGCGTTGCAACTCCGTCAGGGGCGCGCCGGTCGGGGTGTCCAGGTACCCGACGAGTTCGGCCTTGTGCGCCTTGACCTTCGCGACCAGATCGGCGTCCATCCGCTCACGCGGGCCCTGCAGTTTCAGGTCGGTCCCCGAGAGGCTCACGCTGAGCCCCCGCGAGTGCAGTTCCCGCACCACCTGGGCGGGGGTCTCCCGTTCGGTCGTCGTCATCGGCCCACCTCCGCGTGCTTGCGCACCACGTCTTCGGGCAGATCCTTCACCAGTGTGTCGGCGAGCCCGGCGACGTCGCCGCCGTTGAGCAGCGTCTCCAGGGGGACGTCGGCGTCCAGCCGGTCGGTCAACTGGTACTGCAGCGCGACGGCCTGCATGGACTGCATGCCCAGCTCGGTCAGGGAAAGATGGGCCACCGGTTCGTCGGCGGGCAGCCGGAGCACCTCGCGGACCACGCCGGACAGCCAGGGCAGCAGCGGTGATTCGTCGGCGCTCTCCCGTTTCGCGCCGAAGAAGACACGCCCGGCGAGGGTGACGGCGGTTCCCGCGGGCACCAGTTCCACGGTGTGCGGCCAGGTGCGGTCCGCGGGCAGCCCCAACGCGTCCGCCAGGAGACTCGCGAACCGCGGCATGACCGGCGTGCCGCAGGTGGCCAGCAACCGGGCGGCGGCCAGTTCCAGCGCGAGGGCGGTGCGTGCCTCGTCGGCCCAGTCCCCGACGTGCGCGGCGGCCGACTCCGTGGCCGCGAACGCGCGGGTGTCCTCGACCAGGCCCAGCAGTTCGGCGGCGGCGGAGTTCAGGGAGAACCCGTCGGCGCCCAGTGACCGGGTCAGCGCGGCGAGCCGCTCGGTGAGCCGGGCCAGGAACGCGGTGTGCTCCGGGGTCCAGACACCGGCGTCGGGAACCTCGCCGCCGTGACCGCGGGCGAGTCGCTCTCCCAGGTCCGAGAGCCAGCCCTGCCATTGGGCTTCGAGCGTGTCCCGGGTGAACGCGTCGAACTCGTCGGGGTCGAAGTTGGTGCGCCTGCCCTCCGGGCGGGTCAGCGCCAGGTAGAGCCGGTACGCGTCCGCGGTCTCCGGGCCGAGCACGTCACGCCCCCAGACCGCGTGACGGCGGCTGGTGGAGAACTTGCTTTCCTGAAGCAGGTAGAACTCGTTGATGTGGTAGTCGATGTCGGGCGCCCAGTCCGGATGCGCCGCCTGGTAGAGCGCGGGCACGACGATCGGGTGGAAGAAACTCCCGTCGGCGCCGAGGAAGTGCACGATCTTCCAGTCTGCGTCCGGCTCGCCTGCCCGCCATTCCTCGCCGATACGCGTCCCGAGCGCGCCGACACCGTGCAGGATGCTGTAGGCGTAGTCGATCCACGACCAGATCACCTGTCCGTCCACCGCGGACTCGGCGGGGGTCAGGCCCCAGTCGGCGGGATGGGTCAGCGGGACTTCGACCAAGCCGCGCGACAGGACCCGTGCGGCCAGTTCCTTCACCGAGGACGGCACCCTGCCCTTGCGGTGGTGGTCACGGACGTGGTCTGCGAGTTCGTGCAGGGCCAGCTGGTAACGGCGCACGGTGCCGCGCCGGGGTGCGGCACCGGACTCGGCCGAGACCGGGTCTCCCAAGTCGGCTACCGAGTTGGGCTCCTTACAGCTCTCGCAGATGTTGCCGCCGGTGGTCTCCCCGCACGACGGGCACCTGCCGCTGACCCCGGATTCGAAGAGGTACCTGCCCGATTCCGGGTCGAACAACGCGTCGGCCTCGGCCAGCCGGACGGGATCGGACGCGACCAGCTTGCCGAAGAAGCCACGCAAGCCGTCCGGATAGGTGTCGTCGGCACTGGTCGCGGTGAACTGGTGGACCTCGATGTCCATGGCCGCGAGGGTCTCGCGGATCCGCCCGCTGTAGTGCGCCGCGGTGTCCAGAGGAGAGCGGCCTTCCTTGGCACCGGCCGTCTCGACGTAGTTCTGGTAGTCGTCGCTGCCGCAGAGGTGCCAGGCCAGCACGCCGTTCATCCGCTGGAACCGGGTGTAGGCGTCCGCGGCGAAGAACGGCCCGGCCAGATGTCCCAGATGCAGGTCGCCGTTGGGGGTGGGCGCGGACGAGAACACGAAGACCGGGCGCTCCCCGAAGCGGCGGCGCACCGAACGCCCGGCGGCGGCGGTCGCACGGGCGGTGTCACGCCAGAAGAACGAGGCCAGCACGAGATCGGCTTCGCCGGTGTTGGTGACGTAGTGGGTTTCGAACGGGTCGAAGCGCACGACGGCTCCGGCCTCGATCCGGTGTTCGGCACCGTCGACGACGAGGTCGCCTCCGCCGGCGACCAGTACCCATACCTCGGTCTCGTCGTGTTGATGGGTCAGCGACCGCACGCCGGGGGCCACCCTGCCCCAGGACGCGCCCACGCCCAGGTCACCGGCGGCGCCCGGATCCAGTGCGGCGACGTCGATGCCGAACGCGCGGCTCAGTCCTTCGCCGGTGAACGTACTGATGTCCACGATCAACTTCCTCCCGATTCGAGCAGGTCGGCGGCATGTGCGGCGATGGCGGGCGCGAGCCGGTAGCCGGAGCCGTTCGCCGCGCCGGCGAACACGATCCGCCCGTTGCCGAGTGCACGTACCAAGGGTTCGCCGGTGCCGCTGTAGGCGTCGCAGAAGACCCGGCCGGAGAGGTGGTCCACCGCCATCCCCGGGGCGTGACGCCGCAGGATCTCCCGCGCGTCGTCCAGGTGCCGCCCGGTCAGCCCGGCCGAAGGCGCATCCGGATCGACGTCCCATTCCGGACAGGTGTAGCTGAAGAGCCAGTGCCCGCGGCCGGGCAACGGCAGCAGGAAGGCGTCCTCTCGTTCGAAGATCACCGCCGCGTCGGCCGGACCCGGCCGCCCTCCGACGTGCAGTGCGACGATCTTCTTCACCCTGGCCGCCAAGGGAGCGACCAGGGATCGCCACGCGGGAGCCCCCAGCCACGGGCCGGGCGCGAGCACTACCCGGCCCACGGTCAGTTCCTCACCGGTGCCCAGCCGCAGCCCAACCCCGTCCACGTCCTCGGACACCGCCTCGACCCGGACGGCCTCGCGGACTTCGACCTCGGTACGCAGACCGGCGGTGACGGCACGGGTCACGGCGGCCACGTCGGCGTACTGGGCGCCCTGGACGGACCAGGCGACCGACCCCGCCGGCGGGCGCACCCCGTCCGGCAGGTCCTCGGCGGCGGTGAGGCCGGCTTCGGGCAGGTAGTCCGAGCGCAGACGCGGCTCGTCGGCGAGGGTGCCCACCACGCGCATGGCCACGGGATGGATGGGCAGTCCGGGGTGGCTCCGGAGCAACTCGGTGTAGTACCGCTGGCTGAAGCGAGCCATCTCGCGCACCGCCGGGGTGGCGCCACGCGGGGTGTGCAACCCCGCCGACCGCAGCGAGGCGCCGCCGCCGACCAGATCCCGGTCGATCAGCAGTACCGACGCCTCCGGTGCCCGGCGGGCCACCTCGCGGGCGGTGAGGCAGCCGATGATGCCCCCGCCGAGCACGGCGATGTCCGCCCGGGCCGGGGCACTCCGCGGCGGGACGCCGGAGATCCCGGGTGTCGTCGCCGCCCTCACGCCTGGTCCAGCAGGTCGGTGGTGTGTTTGCCCGCCCAGTCGATGAACGGTTCCAGCTGTTCGTTGGAGTGCACCCCGAGCAGCCGGTCCCTGATCCGCTGACTGCGCCAGGCGACCAGGCTCAGGTTCGGGTCGGCCAGCCCGCGTTGGTCGCGGACCCCGTTCTGCAGGAACACGGAACGGTCGCGGGGGCCGTCCCAGCGGATCGCGAAGTCCTTGTCCACGTCGTACTCCTCGCCTTCGCGGGCGAGCTTGTCCTCCAACGGCGACAGGAAGTCCGCCGTCGCCGGGCGGTAGCCGGTGGCCCAGACGACGAAGTCGGACTCCACGTGCTCGATCAGGCCGGGGTCGTCGTTTCCCTCGACGGTCAGATCCCACGCGTCGTGCTCGGCCGTCACATCGGTGACGGTCCGGTTGGGCAAGAGAGCGAAGAGGTCGTCGGCACCGTCGACGAAGCGGCGCGCGTAGCAACGCTGGTAGATCTCCCGCAGGGTGGATTCGGAAATCCCGTCGCTGGTCAGCACGTTCTGCGCGTTGAGCGCCACCCGGGCGGACCGGTCGAGGTCGAAGAAGTAGTCGGAATAGCTGGGGACGAAATACTCGTTCGTGAACGGCGTGTCGTCGATCGGGAAGTAGTTGTGCCGCCGCGAAATCCAGATGACGCGGCGGGGAAGTCGTTCGTTCGGGCGGGAAATCAGGTCGAGGAAGACTTCGGCGCCGGACTGCCCGCCTCCGACCACCGCGACCCGTTTGCCCGCGAAGTCCCGATCGTGCGAGACGAAATCGCTCACGTGGAACTGCGATCCGCCCAGTTTTCCGCGAACCGGTTCGGGCACCCACGGCCGGGTGCCGATCCCCACCACGACATTGTCCGCCGTGGCCGTCCGTTTACTGGTGCGCACGACGAAGGACGTCCCGTCGAAATCGACTTCACGGACTTCTTCACCGAAGCGGACATTCGTGTTGGTCTGGCTCGCCCATTCGAGGTAGTTGCGGAACTCCTGTCGTGGCACAGCGTCGAACTGGGCGTTGATGAAGTGGTAGATCCTGCCCTGATCATGCAGATAGGACAGGAAAGAGAACCGGTTGGTCGGTTCGGACAGCGTGACCAGGTCCTTCAACAACGACACCTGCAGCGTCGCCCCCGGTATCTGCTGTCCGTCGTGCCAGCCGAACCGTTCCTCCCTGTCCAGGAAGAGGTTGGCGACCTCGTCCCTGTCGTGCAGCAGCGACGCCAAGCTGAGATTGGCGGGCCCCACGCCCACTCCGAGGCACCTGTAGTGGGCGGTCTCGTGCCGTCGCTGTCGCGGCAACGGAGCGTTCACCACTCGCCTCTCCCCTCGTAGCCCGTAGCCGGCCGCCGCCTTGTGGTCGGCTCGTTCTTCTCGCACATCGGGATCCCTTCCCGTACCTCCGCCACCTGTCACGGCCGTGATCGGCCCAGGGCGATTCACCCGACGGACGCTCGACGCCCGCCAGTGCGATTAATCAGGACTTCAACTTGAGGACACGCCGAATTCGCCCTGTTCGCGAAATCCAGCTGAATACGCTCATTTGAGCGGCGTGCCCCAGGTCCCACCGCCACGATTAATCCATCGATAACCAGGACCGAACACCATCAGCACCAAGCGCGCACATCCATTTCGACGCCTTCTCCGGTGCCCCCATCGACGCTAGCACGCGATTCACCGACACCGCACGTCGAGCGGTGATTTTCCGTTATCGCACAACGAAAAAACTGCGGAAGTGCCCGCCCGCTACGCCGTCCGACCGCTTCACGCCGCCACATGGCCGACGATCACCGCGCCCATTCCGACCACATTCCGTCCTTTATGGACGAAAAAGCGAAACGCCTCACCCGGCATTCGTCTTGCGCCGAACGTGTGAAGATTCTTTCCCGGGTTGTCAGTTCCTCACGACCTGACAAGCTGGACCGGTGAGGAAACCGGAGGAGATCATCGATAGCCTGACAGAAAACCGGATGACGACAATCACGGGACTATCACCGTCCGACCGGGCGGACGTGCTCCGCCAGGCGATCCGAGCCGCGGAAGGCATCGCCTCCGACATCACGGTGATCACGGCCGGTCATCTCCCGGACACGTTTCCGCAGGCCGCCGCCGCGGCGCTGAACGTCGTGGAACGACCCGCCGATCCCCTGTCCGACGCGCTGCGCGCGCGGTTGCGGCAGGGCAGCCCCTTGCTCGTCGTTCGAGGTGGCCGGCGCCGGAACGCGGACGTCGGCGGGACGATCGCCGACCTTCTCCGTCATTGCCCGGGCTTGACCGTGCTCGCCGAGGCGCCGGCCCCGCTCGGTGTGCCCGGAGAGCGGGTCGTCGCCCTGCCCACGGCTCCCGCTCCTTTCGACGAGGAGAAGGTCTCGCGGGTGGCGAGGTTCTCCCTCCACAGCCGTACTTTCGACACCCGGATGGCCGCTGCGCTCGCCGGCATCACCCCTGAAGACGCCGAGACCATCCTGACCAGGCTCACGGCGGAAGGCCTGATCCAGCGGGACGAGGACGGCTGGCGTCTCCCACCGGACGTCGTCGAACTCGTCCCCCTGCCGGAAAGCGACGCCATAGAACGGCGCGTCCGCTGGGCTTCCAGGGAAGCCGCCGAGCTCCGCACCCTCGTCGAAACCGGCGGCGCCTGGCGTGATCGCTTCGACTTCGTCGCCGACGACCTCCGGGCCACGGTGCGCGACCGGACCGGCGCGGACGCGGACGTCCGTCAGCACGACATCGCTCGCACACTGGCCGGACTTCTCTACGCACGGCAACTGCTCGCCGAAGCGCGCACCACCTTCGAACTGGCGGCGACGCTGGCCCCCGACGACCGCACCGCGGCCCGTGACCTGCGCTCGGCCGCCGACGTCGCCATGGCCGAGCACCGGGGCGAGCCGGCGTTCGCGCTGCTCCAGCAGGCAGCGGAACGCGCGGAACGGGGCGGCGACCAGGCGGGGGCGGCGATCGCACTCGCGTACGCGGTCTGCGTCGGGAACCGGTTTCCCGCCACGTTCACCGAACTGGTCCCGCATGAACGACTGGTCGAGCTGATGATCGAGGCCGAACGAGTCGCTCCGCAGCATGATCCTGTCGCCGAGGCCTACCTCGCGGCCGCGCGGGCCTGGAACGCCACCGGCGAAAAGACCACACCCGACCTGGACCTGACTTCGATCGCGCTGGACGCCGCACGCGTCACCGATCAGCCGGTGCTGATCTCGGCCGCGCTGGACGCGGTGGCCAGTGCGGACGGAGCCGCCGGCCGCTTCGCCCGCGCGCACCGTTCGTGCGGGGAACGGCTGTCACTTCTGGAAAAGCTTCCCAGACACGAGCCGAACATCGGCGTCGAGATCGTCGACACGCTGCACGTGGTGCCGCTGGTCGCGCTCGCGGCCGGGAGACTTCCGGAGGCGGTACTCGCGGCCGAGGCGTCCTGGAAGGACCCCTTTCGAGGTCTCTACATGCGGGCAGGCAAGTTCGTCGTCCCGCTGCTCCTCAGCGGCCACCTCGACAAAGCTCTGGAATACGCGGAGATCTCCTGGGACGCCTGGCAGCGCCTCGGCAGCCCACCGGCGCGCTGGATGGCCCCCGCCGCCCTCGCGGCGGGTATGGCGCACGCCCTCCGCGGAAACGTCCCCGAGTACGACGCTTGGGCCGCGCGGGCGCTGAACTTGTCGGAACCCGGCGTGCACAGCGGACTCAGGGAAAGTTTCGAGGCCTTCGTCCTCCCCCGGGTCGCTTTGCACCAGGGCGATGTCGAAATCGCGATGTCCATGTCGCTGATACCGAAGAGCGGCTGGTACGACAGCACCCACCAGTTCTACGACGCCTATGCCTGGGCCGTGGCCGCGGAGACCGCGGTCGTCGCGGGCGATCCCCGGGCTGAGGAGCTGCTGGCAGCCGCGGAACCCGCCGCGGCGGAGAACCTCTGGGCGGCGGCGTGTCTCGCCCGCGCTCGCGGCAGAATGCACGACGACCGCGCGGCGCTGGAGGAGGCCGTCATCGGCTGGCGAGCGATCGGTGCCCGTTTCGAACTGGCCTGCACCCTCGGTCTGCTCCCGGATCGGCGGGACGAGGCCGCCTCGCGGCTGGCCGCGCTGGGCTGCCGACTCCCCGTCTCGCCGTTATGATCGAGAACCGGGCCACGCGCGCGGCCGGAGCCGAGGCGCCGGAGCGCGACGAGAAGCGACGGCCCGGGAAGGGCACGAGGGGACCGAAGCCGGACGTGGCCATCACACGCCAGGAAACCGACTATCGAGCGCTCGCCGCGGCAGGCGTCACGATCGTTCTGTGGGCATCGGCGTTCGTGGTGATCCGGGACGCCGGAGAACACATCTCCGCGGGAGCGCTCGCGTTGGGCAGGCTCGCGACCGGGGCGCTGATGCTGGGCGCGTTCCTGGTGATACGCAAGCAAGGTATCCCTCCCAAAGCGGCATGGCCGGGAATTCTGGTCTCGGGTGTGGCGTGGTTCGGCGTGTACATGGTCGCGCTCAACGCCGGTGAACAACGCATCGACGCGGGTACCGCCTCACTCGTGATCAACCTGGGCCCGATCCTGATGGCGGCGCTGGGAGGCTGGCTGCTCAAAGAGGGTTTCCCACCGCAGTTGATGGCCGGCCTGACCTTGGGTTTCGCCGGCGCGGCCCTGGTCGGCTTCGCCTCCTCCGATGGGGGAAGCGCCAGCCTGATCGGCGTGCTTCTGTGCGCCGTCGCCGCGGCGGGGAGCGCCATCGGCGTGATCGCCCAGAAGCCGGCGCTGCGGCACGCGACGGCCTTGCAGGTGACGGCCTTCGGCAACGCGATCGGGGCGCTGGTGTGCCTGCCCTTCGCCGGATCGCTGATCCGGGAAGTGGCGGCGGCTCCCTCGAGCGCCTTGCTGGAGATCGTGTACCTGGGCGTGTTCCCGACCGCTGTGGCCTTCTCCACCTGGGCCTATGCGCTCTCCCGGACAACGGCCGGGAAACTGGGCGCTACCACCTACCTGGTCCCGGTACTGGTGGTCCTCGTGAGCTGGGTCGTGCTCGACGAGGTCCCTGCGGCGCTGTCGTTCGCCGGTGGCGCGCTGTGCCTGATCGGCGTGGCCGTGTCCCGACGCAGATCCCGAGAAAAGGTGAAGGAAACGTGACCGTGGAAGAGGTTCCTGTCGAAGGCTTCGAGCGGGTCGTCATCGACCGGGACGCGGCCGGCGAAGCGCGCTCGATCGTCGCGGTGCACGACACCCGCCTTGGCCCTGCCCTCGGCGGCGTACGGATGCGCCCGTACCCGAACGAGGACGATGGCCTCTCGGAATGTCTCGCACTCGCCCGTGCGATGACGTTGAAGGCTGCCGCGGCCGGACTGGACCTCGGTGGCGGCTGGAGCATCATCCTCGGGGACACTTCCGACAAGACCCAGGAAAGGCTGCTGGCGCACGGACGGGCGATCGCCACGTTCGAGAGCCGGTTCATCCCCGTGAACGACGTGGGCACCGATCAAGCCGACCTGCGCAAGATCGGCGAGGTGACTTCGCCGGTATGCGCGCAGGACGACCCGTCGCCCTGGACCGCGCTGGGTGTCGCCGCCGGAATCCGGGCCTGCGCCGAGTTTTCCGGCCATACCAGCCTGAAGGGGGCACGAATCGGCGTGCAGGGTGCCGGGCATGTGGGCAGCACGCTGGTACGACTGCTCATCCGGGAAGGCGCGGAGGTCACGGTGAGCGACGTGGACGAGGAACGCGCCGTCTCGCTCGCCACCGAGACCGGTGCGACGGTGGTCGACCCCGACACCTTGCCCACGAGCGAACTGGATGTCTTCGCGCCTTGCGCGCTGGGCGGAGTGATCACACCTGACGTGGTGCCCGCGCTTCGTTGCAAGATCATCGCCGGTGGCGCCAACAACGTCCTGGCCACCCCGGAACTCGCGGACGAACTGCGGAGCCGGCACATCATCTACGCACCGGATTTCTGTGTGAACTCAGGCGGCGTGATCTTCCTTCAGTCCCAGCTCCGAGGCCACAGCGAGGAAACGGCACGCAACCAGGTTCAGGGAGTCGGCAAGACGATCTCGGAGCTGCTCGCGCGCGCGAAAAGCGACAGGGTCACGACGAACCAGGCAGCGAACGATCTCGCTCAAACGCGACTCAACGCTGACTGACCACTTACCGACCAGATCGGGCCGGTCGTACTGACCCACTGAGCGAGCGTCGGCCGCGTTGGAGACGATTCCATAAGTTCGCCCGTGGCGATGGTGATCCGTCCGCCCGGACGATGACCGGCACCCCTGCCCGTCCAGCCGGCGGCGACCGGGACGCACCCCAGTGCGCAACAACTCGTCGCGGCCCCGGAGACACCCCTCCGACCCGGCTCAGTACCCGGTCGGGCATCCCCGCCCTCCCTGCGAGCCCGGGTGGACAGCAAACGGTGTCCACGCTGCGCCTCCGTCAGCGCAGTGCCCGCACGACGGACGCGGACAGCCTCCGTAGGCTCCCGTCGTCGAGAACGGTCGCTCGGACCGCCGGAGGTCCACGAATTGTCGGACCCCCTCGTTAGCGTCAGCCGGCATGGACAGCACGCCGTTCCAAGCCCGCATCCCGGAAGCCGATCTCGAAGACCTCCGTGATCGGCTCAGTCGTGCCCGCTGGCCCGAAGACGAGACAGTCGATGACTGGTCACAAGGTGTGCCCGCCGCCTACCTGCGCGAACTGTGCTCGTACTGGGCCGAGCACTACGACTGGCGGGCCGCGGAATCCCGGCTCAACGCGATCCTTCAGTTCAGGACCGAGATCGACGGACTCGGCATCCACTATCTGCACGTCCGATCCCCGCATCCCGGCGCGCTGCCGCTGATCCTCACCCATGGGTGGCCCGGTTCGGTCTTCGAGTTCCTCGACGTACTCGGCCCCCTCACCGATCCGGTCGCCCACGGCGGTGACGCGGCGGACGCCTTCCACGTCGTCGTCCCTTCCTTGCCCGGGTACGGCTTCAGTGACAAACCCGCGCGGGCGGGCTGGTCGATCCAGCGCATAGCCGACGCATGGATCCGCCTCATGGACGGCCTGGGATACGAGCGCTACGGCGCCCAGGGCGGCGATTGGGGCACCAGCATCACCACGCTCATGGGCCGGACAGCACCCGACCGGCTGGCCGGGATCCACCTCAACCCACCACTGGCGGCGCCGGACCCGGCGACCTTCGACGACCTGACCGAATCCGAGCGGAAGTCGCTCGCCGACCTCGAAAGGGCCAAGGCAGACGGTTCGGGTTACGCGATCCAGCAGGCGACGAGACCGCAGACGATCGGCTACGCGCTGGCCGACTCGCCGGTCGCGCTGTGCGCGTGGATCGTCGAGAAGTTCCAGGCGTGGACCGATTGCGGCGGTCATCCAGAGAACGCGCTGAGCCGCGACGCGATGCTCGACGACATCACGCTCTACTGGCTGACGGGCACCGGCGCCTCGTCCGCCCGGCTGTACTGGGAGAGTTTCGCCGAGGTGTCGAGCTGGTTCGCCGAGTCCACTGTGGACACGATCACCGTGCCGACCGGCTGTTCCATCTTCCCGCGCGAGACCCCGCGCCCGTCCCGCCGCTGGGCGGAGCGCCGCTTCACCGACATCCGGTACTGGAACGAGCTAGAGCGGGGCGGTCACTTCGCGGCCTTCGAGCAGCCCGACGTGTTCACCGAGGAGGTGCGGTCGTTCTTCCGGCTCGTGCGATGACCGCTTGACCGTGACACCGTGTCAGGCTGTGTGCTGGGAGGCGTCATGTTCAGTATCGGAGATTTCGCGAAGCACGGCCGGGTGTCGATCCGGATGCTGCGTCACTACGACGCCATCGGGCTACTGCGTCCCGCCCACGTCGATCCGTTCAGCGGCTACCGGTCCTACGCCGGCGAGCAGCTGGCCCGGCTCAACCGGGTGATCGCGCTCAAGGACCTCGGCTTCACCCTCACCCAGGTGCAGGAGATCCTCGACGCGGAGATCGGCGCGGACGAACTGCGCGGCATGCTGAGACTGCGGCGTGCCGAACTCGAAGCGGCCATCGAGGCCGACGAGGCCCGGCTCAAGGCCGTCGAAGCGAGACTCCGGTCGATCGAGAGCGAGGGAACCATGCCTTCCGAAGACGTCGTCGTCAAAAGCCTGCCCGCGGTGCGTGTCGCCGAGCTGACCGGGACGGCGAGCGGTTACGTGAACGACGTGATCGGGCCGGTCGTACAGCGGTTGTACAAGGAACTGTTCGGAGCGCTCGGCCCGATCACGCCGTCCGGACCGCTCGTCGCCTACTACGAAGACGACGCCGACGGCGAACGAGTCCTGGTCCACGCCGCGGCCCCGATCTCGGCCGAAACCGACGGCACCGAAGGATTCTCGACGGTCCGTCTCGCCGAAGTCGCGACCGCTGCGACAATCCTGCACCGAGGTTCGATGGCGACCGTGCTCTCCAGCTACCAGGCACTGGCGAAGTGGGTCGACGCCCACGGGTACCGCGCGAGCGGCCCGGCGCGGGAGTTCTACCTCGAGTGCCCGGAGGACGGGGACAAGTGGGTCACCGAGCTACAGCAGCCGATCACCAAGGCCTGACGCTCACGTGGGTCGTGAGTGGCGATTCGGGTTCTAACCGTCCTTACCACTCACGAGGGGACCTGGACCAGCCTTAACGTGCCGTTGCCGGCGTTCTGGTGTCCGTGAAGGCCTCCTTCCCTACCTTGAGCGTAGGGAAGGAGGCCTTCACGGACCCGCGATCGACCGGCAGTCACCTCCGGTAGGTACGCAAGACACCGTTGGCTCTAACCCGAATCGCCACTCACGACCCCACCGCGGTTGCCCAGGAAGCCGATCACAGCGGAACGGAACTCGTCCGGCGCCTCCAGCCACGGCACGTGCCCGACGTCCTCGATCCGCACCCGCCTCACCAACGGCAGGGCCTGCTCCAACGAGTCGACGGCCCACCGTGGCCGGTTGTCGGCCATGCCGTCCACGATCAGTGTCGGCACCCGCAGCGACTCGCAGGCCGAGACGAGCTCCGACTCCGGCACGGCCCGCATCTCCTCACTGAGCGCCGTGTTCGCCTCGTAGTTGACCGGGAACCAGGGTGTCGCCATCGCTTCGGCGTGGCGCGCGCCGTCGGCCACGAAATCGGCCGTCCACTGCCATATCGCGCGTTCGCGACCCTCGCCGCGAGGCTTCTCCCGCACCACTCGCTCGAAGTTCCGCTCGAACTCCGCGCGCCAATCGTGACCGAGGCCGACACCCGACACGTACACGAGCGCGCTCACTCGTTCCGGTCGCGCCTGCGCGTAGAGGAGGCCGAGATGCGCACCCCACGAATGCCCGAGAACCGGGACACGGTCGAGGCCGTGCCACTCGCGGACGGCGTCGACGTCGGCGACCATCCGTTCGAGTGTGTACGGACCGCGCGCTTCCGAACGCCCGGCACCGCGCTGATCCCACCGGATCAACCGGAACCGCGGACCGAGATCGAGAGTGCCGAACATGTCCCACAGACCGGGACCGCCGTGGCAGCACAGGATCGGCTCGCCCCCGCCGGTCGCCGAGGTCCACAGCTCGCAGCCATCGTCGGTGATCACCACGTGATTATCCGATAGTCCGGGCCGCGGTCGTTGGCTATCTTCCGCGAAATGACGATGTACACGCCGCCGCAGCGGACGGCCACCCTCGCCGACGCGCCCGCCATCGCGGCGCTGATGCGGGCCTCGGTGCTGGAGTTGTTCCCCCGGTTCTACGACGAACGGCAGACCGCGAGCGCGGCGGACCACATCGCGCGCCTCGACCTGCGGTTGATCGAAGACGGCACCTACTTCGTGCACGAGGCGGACGGCGAGATCGTCGCCTGCGGAGGCTGGAGCAGGCGCAACAAAACCCACGCGGGCGCCGGCGACGCGTCGGACGACGACCGTCCGCTCGATCCGGCCACCGAACCCGCGCGCGTGCGCGCCATGTTCGTCCGCGGCGACTGGACACGCCGCGGGCTCGGGCGCGCGATCCTCGAGTCCTGTCGTCTCGCCGCGAAGGCCGAGGGCTTCACGTCGCTGACACTGACCGCGACCCTGCCCGGTGTCCCGCTCTACCGGTCGTTCGGCTTCACCGAAGTCGAACGGGTCACCGTCACGACGCCCGACGGCGTCGACGTACCGGGCGCCGTCATGGCCAGGGACATCGACGAACCGGATAGCATCGAAAAATGATCTCCGGGACCACCGCACTGTCGTTCGTGTTGATCTGCCTGCTCGGCGCCATGGCACCAGGCCCGGATTTCCTGGTGGTGACCCGCAGCGCGATCCTCGGCGGACGCAAGGCCGGGATCGCCGCCGGACTCGGTATCGCGCTCGGCGTCTTCGTCTGGGTGGTCGCGATCGCGCTCGGGGTCGCGGCGATCCTCACCGCGTCGGCGATCGCCTTCACCGTGGTGAAGCTGATCGGTGCCGGGTACCTGATCTTCCTCGGCGTCAAGGCGTGGCTGGCCGTGCGCCGCGGCGACTACAGCGAACTCAAGGACAGGGTGACGCCCGTCGTCGCGCCCAAGGAGGCGTTCCGGCAGGGACTGCTCACCAACCTGCTCAACCCGAAGGTCGCGATGTTCTTTCTCGCGCTGATCCCCCAGTTCCTCCCGCATTCGGCCTCGACAGCGCAAACCCTGCAGCTGGCCGTGCTGGCCACCACGGTGGCCGTCGTCTGGACCTTCGTCCTGGCGACGCTGGTCGGTTCGCTGCGGAGGTTCTTCAGCTCCGGCAGGGTGCGCCGCACGATGGACGCGGTGATGGGCACCTTCCTGGTCGGACTCGGCATCCGGGTCGCGGTGCAGAACTGACCGAAGGCGCCCATCACACGACGTCAGAGGGACTCGGCGGCGAGACGCGTACCTTCGACGCGGGCGGTGATCTTGGCGAACGCCGTGTCCCGCGACGTCGAAGTGTCGTCGGCGAACGGTGAGAAACCGCAGTCGTCACAGGTGCCCAGCCGGTCCGGCGGGATGTACCGCGCGGCCTGCAGAACCCTGTCCCGGACCTCTTCGGCGGTTTCGACGCGCGGGTCGATCGGGTCGGTCACGCCGACGAAGACCCGCTGCTCCGGGCGAGAGTGCTCGGCTATGACCCGCAGTGCCCGCTCGGGATCCGCCTCGCTGGCCAGCTGGACGTAGACGTTGCCCACGTTCAACCGGAACAACGTCGGCAGCAGCCCGGCGTAGTCGACGTCCAGGCTGTGCACGGAGTCCTGGTCCCCGCCGGGACAGGTGTGCACGCCGATCCTCCTCCGCTCCTCCTCGGAGAACCGGTCCAGTACGGTGTTATTCAAGTCCACAAAGGACTTCAGCAGTCCGCCGGACGGATCGAGCTTCAGCGACAACCGGGCTTCGGTGAAGTCGATCTGGACGCTGTCCGCACCCGCGTCGAGACTGCGGCGGATGTCGGCCTCCGCCTCGTTCACCAGGTCGGCGAGGAACTGTTCTTTGCCATATCCGGCCAATTCTTCACCGGGATGGACGAGACTGATCGCCGAAGCCGCGATCACCGCCTGCTTCACCGGTCGAGTCGCGTACTTCTTGGCTTCGCGCAGATAGGCGTCGGCGTAGGTCTGATAGCGGAACGGTCCGGCGGTCAGCCTGGGAAGCTGCCGGGTGTGCCCGTCGGCGAACGGGATGACGACGCCGTCGGGCGCCAGCGAAGTGAGGCCCGCCAAGGGATACGTGGCGAAACTAGGCTTGCCCTGCTCGCCGTCGGTGATAACCGGCGAGCCGGTCTCTTCCAGTCGTTTGATCGTCTCCACGAGAGCTCGTTCCCGCGACTCGCCGAGTCCGTCGGCGTCGAGCCGTCCGGCCGCGTGCTCACCGAGCGCTTCGATGAGATAGCCGGGACGGGGAATACTGCCGATCGGTTCGGTGGGTATGGTCATCGCTCGCGTCCTCCCAGATGGCGCAGCCCGCGGCCGCCCTGGCCACAAGCGTGGAAACTACCGAGCCCTCCCCTCCTTGACGATCTTTCAGCGTGCCGAAACCCCTAATGGCGCAATGGTTAGCTCCTCGAAAGATCTTCGTTCCTCAGCCGTATAGGTCGTTATACAACGGTCGGCGAAATTCGATGCTTATCCGGCCCTTCTCCTGGGTATTCCGTGGATGTCGACGGCCGGGGCGCGCCGAAGGAGAAACCGATGCTGAGCCATCACGATCGGCAAGAACTGGAGAAGATCGAGCGCTGGTTCGAGCTCACCGAGCCGGCTTTGGCCGCCCGGCTCCGGTCCGGCAGGCCCGCCCGGCCCCCCCTGCTCCGGCTGACTCTCCTTCTCAGCCTCGACATCACCGCGGGGCTGTTGATGCTGCTGGGCATCGTCGTGGACAGTCCGACCCTGCTGTTGACCGGGATGATCACCGTGACCGCGGCGGTGATCGTGCACCTGTCCCGGTTCGGGCGTCCCTGATCGTCTTCCCGCCCACCGGTAGAGTCCGGGCGATACGTCCGGTTCACTGGGAGGAAGACGCATGCGGTTCATGATCATCATCAAGGCGGACGAGGATTCCGAAGCCGGGAAGATGCCGCCGATGGAGGCTTTGACCGCCATGGCGAAGTTCAACCAGGAGATGCTCGACGCCGGAGTGCTGGTCGGTGGCGAAGGCCTGCAGGAAAGCTCCAAGGGCGCACGGGTCACGCTGAACGCGGCAGGGGCCACCGTCACCGACGGCCCGTTCACCGAAGCCAAGGAACTCGTCGGCGGCTTCTGGATCGTTGATGTCCCTTCGCGCGCCGAAGCGATCGAGTGGGCGAAGCGCTGCCCCACTCCCCCGACCGGCGACACCGTGCTCGAGGTCCGCAAGATCCTCGAAGCCGAGGACTTCGGCGAGAACTTCACCACCGAGCTGCAGGAGAACGAGCAGCGGATGCGCGACGAGATCGCCGAACGGGCTTAAGGTCTGCTTCATGGCCGTCCGGGAGCGGGTGCCCTGGGTACTCCACGTCGACCTCGACCAGTTCATCGCGGCGGTCGAGGTCGCCCGGCGGCCTGAGCTGCGCGGTAAGCCCGTCATCGTCGGCGGCACGGGCGATCCGGCGGAACGGGCCGTGGTGGCGACGGCGTCGTACGAAGCTCGGGAGTTCGGCATCCGGTCCGGGATGCCCCTGCGAACCGCCGCGAAACGCTGCCCTGAGGCGATCTTCCTCGCCACGGACGCGCCCGCGTACCAAGAGGTCTCCGATCGGGTGATGGCGACACTGCGGGAATTCCCCGTGGTCGTCGAAGTGCTCGGCTGGGACGAAACGTTCCTCGGCGTCACCTCTGACGATCCCGAAGAACTCGCCGCCGACATCCGGCGGGCAGTGGCCGAAGAGACCGGGCTTTCCTGCTCCGTCGGCATCGGGGACAACAAGCTGCGTGCCAAACTCGCCACCGGATTCGCCAAACCGGCGGGGGTCTTCCGACTCGTCCAGGACAACTGGTGGGACGTCATGGCCGAGCGGCCGACGGACGCCCTTTGGGGCATCGGCACCAAGACCACGAAGAAGCTCGCCGAGGCCGGCTATCACACCGTGCTGGAACTGGCCGGCGCCGATGTGGCGGACCTCGCGGCCCGGTTCGGTCCGAAGCTCGGCCCGTGGTATCGGATCCTGGCCGGCGGAATCGGCGACGCCGAGGTCACCGCGACGCCGTACGTCGCGCGATCCCGTAGCCGTGAGACGACTTTTCAACAGAACCTCACCGATCCGGAGGCCATGGCCGCGGAGGTCGTCGCACTGGCGAAACGCGTCTCGCAGGACGTCGCCGAGGAAGGCAGGCCCGCCGCGCGAGTCGCGGTCAAGGTCCGGTTCGCCCCGTTCCAGACCCATACGCACAGCGTGACCCTGCGCGCGCGAACCTCGGATCCCGCCGAAATCGAGAAGGCGGCGCTGGCCGTGCTCGGCATGTTCGACCTCGGCAGACCGGTCCGCCTGCTGGGCGTCCGCGCCGAATTCCTCTCGCCTGCGGAGCGATCCGTGTCGCCTTGACAGCGCTCGCGGCGTTTTGCCATTCTGGTTCCGGGTCGAGAGGCGCTGCGACGGAATTCTTCCGCCACGCTCGGCCCGCTGCGACAGACGTAAGGGCGCCTCCCACTGTGGAGGTGCCTTTGTTGCGTCTGAACCCTTTTCCGGCCCTCGTCGTCGAGGCCGTGCGCTGAACCCCGCAGTGACACAGTCCTTTCCGCCACGGGCGTAAAGGACAGCTCCGCCCTGCCTTCCTTGATGATTGGAGAACCCATGAGCCCGACCCTGTCCAAGGTCAACGGGATCGAATTCGCCGTCGCCGACCTTTCCCTCGCCGAGGCCGGCCGCAAGCAGTTGCGCCTCGCCGAGGTCGAGATGCCCGGCTTGATGGCGCTGCGCCGCGAATACGCCGGCTCCCAGCCGCTGAAGGGCGCGCGGGTCGCGGGTTCACTGCACATGACCGTGCAGACCGCCGTGCTGATCGAGACGCTCGTCGCGCTGGGCGCCGAGGTGCGCTGGGTGTCCTGCAACATCTTTTCCACGCAGGACGAGGCGGCCGCGGCCGTCGTCGTCGGCCCGGAGGGCACCGTCGAGAAGCCGTCGGGTTCGCCGGTGTTCGCGTGGAAGGGCGAGACGCTCGCCGAGTACTGGTGGTGCACCGACCAGCTCTTCGACTTCGGTGACGGCCGCCTCCCGAACATGATCCTGGACGACGGTGGTGACGCGACGCTGTTGATCCACAAGGGCGTCGAGTTCGAGGCCGCCGGCGCCGTTCCGCAGGCGACCGAGGAGGACCCCGAGGAGTACCACCTCGTCCTGGAGACCCTGCGCGAGAGCCTCGACCGCGACACCAGCCGGTTCACCCGCATCGCCAAGGAGGTCCGCGGGGTCACCGAGGAGACCACCAACGGCGTCAAGCGGCTCTACAAGCTCGCCAAGGAAGGCGAACTGCTCTTCCCTGCGATGAACGTGAACGACTCGGTGACGAAGTCGAAGTTCGACAACAAGTACGGCATCCGCCACTCGCTCATCGACGGTCTCAACCGCGGCACCGACGTGATGATCGCGGGCAAGGTCGCGGTCGTCTGCGGCTACGGCGACGTCGGCAAGGGCGCCGTGGAATCGCTGCGCGGCCAGGGCGCCCGCGTGGTCGTCACCGAGATCGACCCGATCTGCGCGCTGCAGGCGGCGATGGAGGGCCTCGACGTCGTGGAGCTCGACGACGTCGTCGGGCGCGGCGACATCTTCATCACCACCACCGGCAACTTCGACATCATCATGGCCGACCAGATGGCCAAGATGAAGCACAACGCGATCGTCGCGAACGTCGGGCACTTCGACAACGAGATCGACATGGCCGGCCTGGCGAAGATCCCGGGCATCCAGAAGATCGAGATCAAGCCGCAGGTGCACGAGTGGGTCTTCCCCGCCACGGCGGACCGCGAGGCGCACTCGATCATCGTGCTGTCCGAGGGCAGGCTGATGAACCTCGGGAACGCGACCGGCCACCCGAGCTTCGTGATGTCGAACTCCTTCACCAACCAGACGATCGCGCAGATCGAGCTGTTCACGAAGCAGGGCGAGTACACCACCGACGTCCACGTGCTGCCGAAGCACCTCGACGAGAAGGTGGCCCGCCTGCACCTCGACGCGCTGGGCGTCCGGCTGACCAAGCTGACCAAGCGCCAGGCCGAGTACATCGGCGTGGACGTCGAGGGTCCGTACAAGCTGGACCACTACCGGTACTGAGTTCGACAGTCTCGTGAGTGGTAAGGACGGTTCTAACCGTCCTTACCACTCACGAGGCCGGGCAGCGACTAGGCCGAATGCGTGAAAACTTCGGCCGGATGGACCTGTTTCTCGCCGATCAGGGCGGGAATTCCCTTGGTAGCCACACCCCGGCAGCACGCGGGCCGGGCGACTACGAAGGAGAAGGTGTTCCCGTGATCATTCTCGGCGTCATCCTGATTGTCGTCGGTGTCATCGCCAGCATCCCCGTCCTGTACTCGATCGGGATCGCGCTGGCGGTCATCGGCATCATCCTTGCCGTTCTCGGGAACACCGGGAAGGCCATCGGCGGTCGCGCCCACTGGTACTGAGCACCGGACCGAACCGGTACCGAGCCCCCCAGGTACCGGCGTCTGAACGGCCCGGGCACCCGGCGTCCCCTCACGCCGGGTGCCCGGGCCGTTTTCGTTCTCCGCTCGCCGGGTATCCGCATCGGACGACGAGAAGGAGGGAAAGCCGATGACAGGGACGGACCCTCGCCCGTACTTGACGGAAGCGAAGTACCCGTGTGGACGCGACGAACTCCTGCGGGCCGCCGCGGCGGCCGGAGCGGGCGACGACGTCCTTGGCCCCTTGGGCACGCTGCCCGCCCGTGACTACGCGGACGGGGACGGTGTTTGGGAGGCCATCCGCTCCTACAACGGGGCGCCGATCCACGACACCGCGAAGGAAGCACCGTGACATGAAGGGGTCCCCCGGCTCCGAGGGGGAGGGAGAGCCGGAGGACCCCGTCATAGTTAACACATTCCAGGCCACGATGTACACGAACGCATACACCTTCGAGTGGCAATCGGGCGCGATCGCCCGAATCGGGCCGGACTGGTGTATTGGCCGCCGGTCAAGAAGCCCGCAGCAGCAGCCGTGCCGCCATCTCCGCGCACGAGCAGCCTCCGTCGACGTCGAAACAGTCGATCGTCAGCGTGTGCCGGGAGAAGTCGAGGTCGACGCAGCCGTCTTCGCTGCATTCGGTGAAACCACCGTCGACGTGGACCACCAGGGTCCCGTGGCAGTGATCGAGCCCATCGGCGCAGAACGCGCACTCCATGGTCATGCCGCCTCCCGCGATCAGGATCGAAGATCGCTTCGGAAAAGTTCTCCTCGATTGCCTTATTACCACCGAGGGGCGACAAATCCTGGCATACGCGCGGCGTGTCGTGGTACCCGGCGGGTGCCACCGGGCACGACAGTTCACAAAGGAGGGTCAGGCGCTCTTCGGAGTTCGCTTGCCCGACGCGGGTTTCTTGGCCGCCGTGGCCTTCTTGGCGGCTGCGGGCTTCCGGCTCTTCTTCGCCTCGCTCACACTGGCCTGCAAGGCCTCCATGAGGTCGACGACGTCGGCCTTCGCGCCGACGACCTTCGGCTTCGTCGTCTGGTTGCCCGCGGCCTTGGCCTCGATCATGGCTTCCAGGGCCTCACGGTAGGAATCGGTGTACTTGTCCTGCTCGAACACCGGCTCCGAGAGCGAGTCGATCAGCGAACCCGCCATCGTCAGCTCCTGCGGCCGCACCTGCGGCGGATCGTCGTGCAGGAACCCGAAGTCCGGGACGCGGACCTCGTCGGGCCACAACATCGTCGTCATCGTCAGGACATCGCTGTGGACCCGCAGGATCGCGAGCGTCTCCCGCTGCCGGATGGCGACCTTCGCGACCGCCACGTGGCTCGCCTTCTGCAGCGCGTCACGCAGGACCACGTACGGTTTGACGGCGTTCTTCTGCGGTTCGAGGTAGTAGGTCTTGTCGAACTGGATCGGGTCGATGGACTCCAGCGGCACGAACTCGAGCACGTCGATCGCCCGCGACGACGCCAGCGGCAGCTCGGACATGTCCTCGTCGGTGAGCACGACCATCTCGCCGTCGGGCAGTTCGTAGCCCTTGGCGATCTCGGCGTAGGGCACTTCCTCACCGTCGATCGTGCAGAACCGCTTGTACTGGATCCGGCCGCCGTCGGCCTCGTGCACCTGGCGCAGCGAGACGTTCTTGTTCTCGGTGGCCGCGTACAGCTGGATCGGGATGCTCACCAGCCCGAAGGACACCGAGCCCTTCCACATCGAACGCATCGAGCCGCACCTCCGCTGCCGTCACCGACCGTACTCACAGACGGTGACCACGGTAGCCCGAAACGGCGCACCGCGACAGCCCCGCGGACCCGATCGCGGGACCGCCGCGGCCCTGGAATCAGACCTCGGCCAGGTATTTCTCCGCTTTCGCGGGGTCCAGGAACCAGTGCTGGAAGTCGGTCGGATCGGAGAACCCGTTCGCGAACCGCTTCGCCACGGCGGGCTTCTCCCCCGCCGCGCCGATGATCTGGAGCACGTGCGGGGGCGGCGGCTGCAGCATCGCGTTGGTCCAGGTCGTCACGTGCTGGGCGTACTCCCAGTACTTCTCGAACGACGCGGACATCCACTCCTCGTCGAACGGCTTGTCGCCGCGTTCGAGGATCGAGTCCAGATAGGACGCCGCGCAGTGGCTCGCGTTGTTGGAACCCTGGCCGGTGATCGGGTCGTTGGCCACCACGACGTCGGCCATGCCGAGCACGGCGGTCCCCGAGTCGAGCTTGCCGACCGCGTTCCGCACGACGGGCGTGTATCCGCCCGCCAGCGTCGCCTTGTCGTCGGTCAGCACGACGTTCCGGGACCGCTCGTACTCCCACGGCAGGAACTGCTTCATCAGCGACAGGATCCGGTCGAGATGCTGCTGCGGCGACGGCCGGTCGTCCCAGCAGTCGAGCGGGCCGCCGGGGACACCCTCGAAGAACAGGATGTCGCAGTTCCCGCTCAGCGTGTACGCGGGGATCATGAACAGCTCACCCGCACCGGGGATGATGTTGAACCGCACCGCCGCCTTGTCCGGGTGCTCGGGCCTGCGCTCCAGTCCGTGCACGTAAGCCAGCGAAAGCGCGCGCTGGGGTTCGGTGTAGGGCGAACGCTCCGGCATCCGGTCGAACAACTGGACCAGCTCACCCTTGCCCGCCGCGATGACGACCAGGTCGTACAGCTTCGCCAGCGGAGCGAGATCCGACGTGGTGACGCCGTGGATGACGACCTTGCCGCCCCGGTCCTCCACCAGTTCGAGCCAGGCGGCCATCTTCACCCGCTGGTCCACCGACTGCGCGTAGTGCTCCAGCGGCCCGAACCAGTCCAGCACCCGGCTGGAGTCCGGTCCCGCGATGGAAACGCCGAGCCCTTCGACCTTGACGGTCTCTTCCTCCCACAGGTTCAGCTTGTGGTCCCGCTCGTGCTGCAGAGCGGAGTGGAACATGCACTGGGTCGACATCACCTTCCCGGACCGGATCTCGTCCGGCGTCCGCGCCGACATCACCGTGACGTCGTAGTCGTGCGCGAGCAAGCTCAAGGCCAGCTGCAACCCCGACTGTCCGGCACCGACGATCAGAACCTTGCGCATCCTCGACGTTCCTCCCAGAACCGTTCAGCTGAGTGCGGCGAACTCGCGACCAGGCCCGGAGACCACCGCGAGGGACAGCGTGTGCGACACCAGTTCCTGCAGCGTCGCGACCGCCGACTTCGGGTCGCGGGCGTCGCAGGTGACCAGCGGGATGTCCGGGGACAGCGCCAGCGCGTCGCGCACCTCTTCGAGGTCGTGCACCGGCATTCCCTCGAACTGGTTGACCGCGACGATGAACGGCAGCTCGGAGTCGTTCTCGAAGTAGTTGATCGCGGCGAACGACTGGTCGATCCGGCTGGTGTCGACCAGCACGACGGCGCCGAGCGCGCCGCGCGAGAGGTCGTCCCAGAGGAACCAGAACCGGGCCTGTCCGGGCGTGCCGAACAAGTACAGGAGCAGGTCCTCACGCAGGGTGATCCGGCCGAAGTCCATCGCGACCGTGGTGGTGGATTTGGTTCCGGGCGGCACCAGCTCGTCGACGCCGGCCCCCGCCTCGGTCATCCAGGCCTCGTTGCTCAGTGGCGGGACCTCGGAGACGGAGCCGACGAAGGTCGTCTTGCCCACGCCGAATCCACCGGCGACCACGATCTTGGCGGAAATCGCCAGCAGACTGGGGTCAGACCGGGAGGCGCTTGAGTCCATCGAGGATCCTCTCGAGCACGTTCGTATCGTGGTTGTAGGCGTGGGCCGTCGGGTGCACGAAAACGGCGCCCTGGGTGGCGAGGTCGCCGATGAGCACCCGGACCACGCCCAGTGGCAGATCCAGTCCCACCGAAAGTTCGGCGATCGACGAACGATCCCGGGCGCGCTCGTACAGCGAGCGCGATTCGGGCATCAGCGCTTCGGCCAGTGACGGGTCGTAACGCGGGACCGAGATCAAGGTCTCCACCAGCAGCAGCTGGCTGCTCTTCGTCCGGCCGCCGGTCAGCGCGTACGGCCGGATTCTGCGGCTGCGCATCTTGACGGGCCGGTCCGGAGATTGGTCGCTGGACACGGTCATCCTTTCCTTCTCCGGATTGTCAGGCCTGCGGCCGTCGGGCGGTCAGGACCTGCCGGAGTCCCGCTCGCACCTCGGGGGTGAGCGCGTGACCGGCGTTGGTGATGAACTGGGTCATCTCGTAGGCGACGACCTTCATGTCGCAGTCCGGTTCGGTGAGCACCGCGAGACCCGCCTCGGCACCGATCCCCATGAACAGGAAGTATCCGCGGGTGAGCCGGATGATGATCTGCTCGCAGTTGCCCTTGCCGAACAGCGCGGCACTGTTGCCCGCGAGGCTGAGCAGACCGCTCGCGATGGCCGCGAGCTGCTCGGCGTCGTCGCTGGACACCGATTCCGACGCGGTCAAAGGGAAGCCGTCGACGGACATGATCAGCGCGTGGCTGGCACCGTGCACCTTGCGCACGAAGTCGTCGAGCAACCACGTGAAATCCGTGGTCGCGTCCTGGGCGGTCACTGGGTGTTTCCTCCGGTCTCACGCTCGTGCCGGTCGTCGAGGGCGGCACGCTCGCCGTCGGTGAAGGCATCGAGGTCGGCCAGCAGCGCCTCGTGCCCGTCCGCCGCGTCGGCGGACGGGGTGGTCGGCGGGGCCGGTTCGTCGGGCAAAGTCCTGATACTGCGGGAAACCCGGCGCGGCAGACCGCTGGCCGTGGTGCCGCCGTCGGCGGGTGGTTCGAAGGCCGTGCGCGGACGCGGGCTGGGCATCCGTTCGGGTTCCGGTGCCGCCGAAGGGGCCAGGCGGCGCCGCGGCAGCCCGGACGGTGTCGCGACCGGGTTCCCCACGGGCGCGCCGTTGGTGATCCTGGCCTGCGGCAGCACGACCGTCTGCGAGCCGGACCACTGCTTTTCGACCAGTTCCGAGACCACTGGGACCGGCAGCAGCACGGTGGCGACCGTGCCGTGCGGGGTGCGGCGGTCGAGCTTCACGGTGATCTCGTGCCGGTCGGCGAGCCTGCCGACGACCGCGAGACCCATATGCCGCACGGAATCGTCGTCGAGCACCGGACCCGCCGCCAGCCGCTCGTTCAACGTGGCGAGGCGTTCGGGCGGCATGCCGATGCCCTCATCCTCGATGCGGATCAGCACGCTTCCCTGTTCGGTCAGATGCGCGCTGACGCTGACCGGCGAACTCGGCGAAGACTGGTTCGCCGCGTTGTCGAACAGCTCCGCGAGGATCCGGCTGACGTCTTCGGCGGCGAAACCGACGACACCAAGCGAAACGACGCGGCCGATCGTGATCCGCGAGTAGTGGTCGATCGACGACATCGCGGCCCGCATCACGTCGAGCACGGACGAGATCCCTGTGGTCGTGTCGTCGGCGTCACGGCCGGCGAGGACACGCAGGTTCTCGGCGTTGCGCCGCAACCGGGTCGCCAGGTGGTCGAGGCGGTAGAGCTCGGCGAGGCGGTCGGAGTTCTCCTCCCCCGCCTCCATCGTCTCCAGCTGCGCGAGCAACTGATCGAGCAGGTTGAGGTCGCGCAGCGCGACATTGGAGCAGACCCCGGCGAGCGCGCCGGCGTCCGGCGCCTCCACCGCCGGGCGCTGTTCCACCGGTTGTTCGACCGGCGGAACCGATGGAGCGTGCCGGGGCGGTGCGGCGAGGAACTGCGCCGCGGCGACCCTGGAACGGTCCAGAAGAACCCGTGAGCGGTCAAGCAAGCCTCGAGCCCGCGTCACCATGTGCTTCCACTTCTTTCTCTTCGCATACCCGGACCCGTGTCGCACTCCCCAGCACAACGACGGCCATGCAAGCAGAAGTCACTATCCGTGTCCACAGTCGGTTTCCGTCTAACCGCTGGCAGTGACGTGGTCACGAACGCATTACGGCTGGTGAGCGGTGCACATTAGGCCATTCGGCTCATCTTGGGTGTCCTGCGCCACGGGGGATGCCCGAAAAGTGCGTAGTGCGCATAAATTTGCGTGCCACGCAACTTTTCTCTAGGCTGACGGCATGACCCCGGACCCGGCCGCGCCCTTGGGGCTGCGCGAACGCAAGAAGCGAGCGGCCCGTCGCGCGATGAGCGAGGCGGCGCTCAAGCTCGCCATGGAGAAAGGCGTCGAACAGGTCCGCGTAGAGGACATCGCCACCGCTGTCGGGGTCTCGCCACGCACGTTCAACAACTACTTCTCCAGCAAGGAGGAGGCGATCTGCTCGTTCATCGTCGAACGACAGGAACTCCTGCGGGAGGCGCTGCGCGAGCGGCCTTCGGGAGAGGCGCTGTGGGAGGCTGTCGGAACCGCGACGCTGGAAGCCTACGGCAGCCTGGGAGAACCGAATCGCGGCTCGGTCGAGCTGGCGCGGTCGCTGCTCTTGCACCCGTCCGTGCAGGGCGAGTTCCTCAAGGCGCACGCCAAGGTCGAACAGGTACTGGCGGACGCCATCCTGGAGCGTGCGGGCGCGGACCCGGAAAACGCGTTGAACGCGCGGCTCATGGCGGCGATCGTGGAGTCCGCGGTGAAGACCGCGTTCTTCAGCTGGCTGATCGACGAGGGCTCCAGGCCGTTCCTGGAGACGCTCGACGTCCTCCTGCACGAGGCCGCGGCGGGCATCCCCTCGCTCACCGGCGCGAACCCGAAGAAGCAGTGACACCCTACCCACCACTGGGGGAGAAACCGTTGTGCTGACGAAGTTGTTGCGCATTCACCTGCGCCCGTACCGGCGAGACCTGTGGCTGATCGTGCTGCTGCAGTTCGTCCAGACCCTCGCCGGGCTCTACCTCCCCACGCTGAACGCCGACATCATCGACGGCGGCGTGGTCAAGGGCGACATCGACTACATCCTCGGTGTCGGCGGCGTCATGCTGCTGGTGTCGCTGGTGCAGATCGCCTGCTCGATCGGCGCCGTCTACTACGGCGCCCGGACCGCGATGGCGGTCGGCCGGGACGTCCGCGGCGCGATCTTCCACCGGGTCCAGGACTTCTCCGCCCGCGAAGTCGGCCAATTCGGGACGCCGTCGCTGATCACCCGCACCACCAACGACGTCCAGCAGGTGCAGATGCTGACGTTGATGGCCTTCACCCTGATGGTCTCCGCGCCGATCATGTGCTTCGGCGGCATCATCATGGCGCTGAACCAGGACGTCACCCTCTCTTGGCTACTCGTGCTCGCGGTGCCGATCCTGGGTGTCTCGGTCGGGGTCATCATCGCGAAGATGCGTCCGGCGTTCCGGCTGATGCAGGAGCGCATCGACAAGATCAACCAGATCCTGCGCGAGCAGATCATGGGGATCCGCGTGATCCGGGCGTTCGTCAAGGACACGCACGAACGGCGGCGGTTCACCAAGGCCGACACCGAACTGCTGGACGTCTCGCTCGTCGTCGGCAGGCTGATGGCCCTGATGTTCCCCATCGTCATGCTCGTGATGAACGCCTCCAGCGTCGCCGTGCTGTGGTTCGGCGGGCTGCGCATCGACGACGGCAGCATGCAGATCGGCGCGCTCACCGCGTTCCTGTCCTACCTGATGCAGATCCTGATGGCGGTCATGATGGCCACCTTCATGTTCATGATGGTGCCCCGCGCCGAGGTCAGCGCCGAGCGCATCACCGAGGTGCTCGACACGCACACCAGCGTCGTCCTCCCCGCGAACCCGGTCAGCCCCGGCGAGGTGCACGGACGGCTCGAACTGTCCGATGTGGAATTCCGTTACCCCGGCGCGGAGAAGCCGGTGCTGCAGGAGATCTCGCTGCTGGCCCTGCCCGGCGAGACCACCGCGATCATCGGCAGCACGGGCAGCGGCAAGACCACGCTGCTCAACCTGATCCCCCGGCTGATGGACGCCACCGAGGGCTCGGTGCGGGTCGACGGCGTCGACGTCCGCGAACTGGATCAGACCGTGCTGTCCGACGCCGTCGGGCTGGTGCCGCAGAAGCCGTACCTGTTCGCCGGGACGGTCGCGAGCAATCTTCGCTACGGCAAGGCCGACGCCACCGACGAAGAGCTCTGGCACGCGCTGGAAGTGGCTCAGGGCAAGGACTTCGTCGAGCGGATGCCGGAGGGGCTGAACTCCCCCATCGCCCAGGGCGGGACCAACGTCTCGGGCGGGCAACGCCAGCGGCTCGCGATCGCGCGAATGCTGGTGCGGCGTCCCGAGATCTACCTCTTCGACGACTCCTTCTCCGCGCTCGACTACGCGACCGACGCCGCGCTGCGGCGGGCGCTCGCGGCGGAGACCGCCGAGGCGACCGTGGTCATCGTCGCGCAGCGGGTCAGCACGATCCGCAACGCCGACCGCATCGTCGTGCTCGACGAAGGCCGCGTCGTCGGCAGCGGAACCCATACCGAACTCATGGACACGAACGAGACCTATCGGGAGATCGTGCTGTCCCAGCTGACCGAGCGGGAGGCCGCCTGATGAGCGCGCCCGAGTCCACTTCGGACACCAAGAACACCCCGGCCGAGCCGGTGGGCGAGCGCGCGAGCGCGGCACGGGGACCCGGCCCCGGAGGAGGCGGTTTCGGGCGCGGCCCCGCCGGCTTCATGGGCGGGCAGTCCGCCGAAAAGGCCCTGGACTTCAAGGGATCCCTGAAACGGCTGCTGCGCCTGCTGCAGCCGCAGCGCGCCGTGCTGTACGGCATCCTGCTCTTCGGCATCGCCAGTGTCACGCTGAGCGTCATCGGCCCGAAGATCCTCGGGATGGCCACGGACCTCATCTTCGCGGGCGTCGTCGCGAAGGACATGCCCGCGGGCGTGAGCAAGGAAGAGGTCATCGCCGGGCTGCGGGCCGCGGGCGACAACACCGTCGCCGACCTGTACTCGGGGATCGATTTCGTCCCCGGCCAGCGCATCGACCTCGACGCCGTCGGCCAGGTCCTGCTGTGGGTCCTGCTGCTCTACATCGTGGCGTCGTTCTTCTCGCTGCTGCAGGCAAGGCTGACCACGAACCTGGTCCAGCGGGCGGTGTTCGACCTGCGTGAGCGGATCGAGGAGAAGTTCGCCAAGCTCCCGTTGAGCTACTTCGACCGCCAGCCGCGCGGCGAGGTGCTGAGCCGGGCGACCAACGACATCGACAATCTCGCGCTGTCCCTGCAGCAGACCCTCGCGCAGATCGTGTCGTCGCTCCTGACGGTCGTCGGCGTGCTCGTGATGATGTTCGTCATCTCGCCCTTGCTGGCGCTCGTCGCGCTGCTTTCGGTTCCGGCGTCGGTGCTCGTCGCGGCCAAGATCGGCAAGAAGGCGCAGCCGCAGTTCATCAAGCAGTGGTCCACCACCGGACGGCTCAACGCGCATATCGAGGAGATGTACACCGGGCACTCGCTGGTCAAGGTGTTCGGCCGCCGCGAGGAGGCCGAAGAGGTCTTCCGTGAGCACAACAACACGCTCTACGGAGCGAGCTTCAAGGCGCAGTTCATCTCGGGCACCATCCAGCCCGCGATGATGTTCATCGGGAACCTGAGCTACGTGCTGGTCGCCGTGATCGGCGCGCTGCGGGTGGCGTCCGGGACGCTGTCGCTCGGCGACGTCCAGGCGTTCATCCAGTACTCGCGGCAGTTCAGCCAGCCGGTCACGCAGATCGCCAGCATGGCGAACCTGCTGCAGTCCGGGATCGCATCCGCGGAGCGGGTCTTCGCACTGCTCGACGCGGACGAGCAGGAACCCGAGCCCGCCGAACCCGCGCGCGTGGAGAACGTGCGGGGCCAGGTCGAGTTCGAGCATGTGTCGTTCCGGTACACCGAGGACACGCCGCTCATCGAGGACCTGTCGCTCACCGTCGAACCGGGGCACACCGTCGCCATCGTCGGCCCGACCGGCGCCGGGAAGACCACGCTGGTCAACCTGCTCATGCGGTTCTACGAACTCGACGGCGGCAGGATCACCCTCGACGGCGTCGACATCGCCAGGATGGACCGCGAGGACCTGCGGGCCAAGACCGGCATGGTGCTGCAGGACGCGTGGCTGTTCGGCGGCACCATCGCGGAGAACATCGCCTACGGTTCGGCGGGCGCCACGCACGACGAGATCGTCGCGGCCGCCAAGGCGACCCACGTCGACCGGTTCGTCCGCACCCTCCCCGACGGGTACGACACGGTGATCGACGACGAGGGCGGCACGGTCAGCACCGGCGAGAAACAGCTGATCACCGTCGCGCGGGCGTTCCTGGCGAAGCCCGCGATACTCATCCTCGACGAGGCCACCAGCTCCGTCGACACGCGGACCGAGGTGCTGATCCAGCGGGCGATGAATTCGCTGCGCGAAGGACGGACCAGTTTCGTCATCGCGCACCGGCTCTCCACCATCCGCGACGCGGACGTCATCCTGGTGATGGAGAACGGATCGATCGTGGAACAGGGCGACCACGAAACACTGCTGCTCACCGGTGGTGCGTACTCCCGGCTCTATGCCGCCCAGTTCGCGGAGGCGCTGGCCGAAACCGACTGAACCGCATCGCGCGAAGGCCTCTTTTCCTGCTGTTACCGTGGGAAAAGGGGCCTTCGACGTACGGAAGGGGCGTGAACGGCGCTAGGCTTTGCGTGACCGGATCCGGAGAGGGGTGCGCTGGCCGACCATGGCGGAGAAACTCGGCGAATACCGCCGTAAGCGCAGACCAGGGCGGACTCCCGAGCCCCTTCCGGATCGCGACGGGAAGACCGGTTCCGACGATCTGTTCGTCATCCAGGAGCACCACGCGAGCAGCCTGCACTGGGACATCCGCCTCGAACGGGACGGAGTACTCGTCTCCTGGGCGGTGCCGAAGGGCCTGCCGATGTCGCCGGATCTCGAACGGCTCGCCGTGCACACCGAAGACCACCCGATGGAATACCTCACCTTCGAAGGCGAGATACCCGCGGGCGAATACGGCGGCGGCACCATGACGATCTGGGACACCGGCCGGTACGAAACGCTGCACTTCAACGACCACAAGGTCGAAGTCGTCTTCCACGGCGAGCGAGCACGCGGGAAATACCTGTTCCTCAACGTGAAGAAGGACGGCAGGGACAACGGCTGGCTGCTCAAGAGGCTCGATCCGGCCGATCCCGGCCGCGCGGAACTCCCCTCGTTCCTCGCCCCGATGCTGGCCAAACCGGGGCGGCTTCCTTCGACGAGCGAAGACGCGGACTGGGCCTACGAATTCGACTGGTCCGGGCGCCGCGCCCTGATCCGGGTGTCCGGGGGACGGATCACCGCCTACGACGATTCGGGGGACGACGTCACCGGGCTGTATCCCGAATTCCGCGGCCTCGGGGAGCAACTCGGCGCCACGGAAGCCTTTCTGGACGGGGAGATCGTGGTCTTCGACGGCGGGAAGCCGAGTCCGGACGGGCTCGGGCATCGCGCGCGGGCGACGAAGAATTCCGCGAAACGGCTCACCTCCCGGTATCCGGCGTTCTATCTGGTGAACGACCTCCTGCATCTCGACGGCCGCTCGTGCCTCGGCTCGTCCTATGTGGAACGACGAGAACTCCTCGACGAACTCGGGCTCGGCGGACCGCATTGGCAGGTCCCGCGGTACTACCTCGGGGATGGCGGCGCGGTCACGCGGGCGGCCCGCGAACACGGGCTCGCCGGCGTCGTCGCCAAACGGGCCGGCTCCGCGTACCACCCGGGACGGCGCACCGGAGAATGGCTTTCCATCACCGGAACCCTGGTGCAGCAAGTGGTTCTGGGCGGCTGGCGGCCGGGCGGCGGCAGCCGGGCGGACACGTTCAGCTCGCTGCTGCTCGGCGTCCCGCACGGGGATGGCCTGCGGTACATCGGTAACGTCGGCGTCGGCTTCGCGGGCGACGAACTGGCGGAGCTCTCCCGGCGGTTGTTCCGCTTGGAGCGCAAGACATCCCCGTTCCACTCCGTCCCGGACAAGCAGGCGCGGGACGCGCGCTGGTCACGGCCGACCATCGTCGGCGAGGTCGTCTTCGGCGGCTGGACCGACGCGGGCTGCCTGCGCAACCCACGCTGGCGCGGTCTGCTGCCGGACGTCACCGCCGACGAGGTCGAGCTCGGCGGGGTCTAACGCCCAGGACACGGCCTAGAGCCGCAAATCCTCCACATCACGTCGAACGTCGAGGTCGGCTCCGACTCCGCTGACGTCCAGGATCCGTGACACCAAAGGGGTCTTCACGATCACCGAGAACCGGGGCGCCACGGCGTTGGCCTCCTCGAGCACGTGCAAACCCGCGCAACTGAGGAAACCGACCCTGGAGAGGTCCAGGATCACCTGCTTACCCGTGACACACGCACCGGTGAGCTCGGTGCGGAACCGTCCGACCGTGGCCGCGTCGATCTCGCCCACCGCGGTAAGGACGAGGACGCCGTCCTTGCGGCGGCTGGTGGTCACGGCCAGGGGCGGGGCTTCGCCGGGTACGCGCTGGCCAGGCAACATTGGGAGCGCCTCTCTCCAGACCACCAAGTCCCCTCGACGGTACTCGGCGAGGGCGAGAGGTCAACCCGGGCTACCTCATTTGAGCCATTTCGGGCGAGAACCTTTACCCATGTCTTGCCATTGCCCGGCGAAGCGCCGGTGCGCGGACTCGGCGGCGGCGATGGAACGTCCGTGCAGGACCCCATAGGTGAAAGCGTTTTCGTTCTCGGCGTACGCGCGCAGGCCCAGGAGCCGCAAGACCTCCCTGGTGACCACGATGTCGTGATGCGTGCCGAGCGTGGACTGCACCGCCTTGACGTTCTTTCGCCATTTTCGAAGCTTCTTGCCGGTCACCGGCCTGACCGTGTCCGCCGCGTACCGGGCTCGCTTGGCCTTCTTGCGCACCTCGTGCAGTGCGGCGTCCTGTTCCGCACCGGGCTCCAGTTCGCTCGCCGCGGCGACGGCCTTGCCCAGCTTCCGGCTCGAACGAGCAACCGCCTTGCGTAGTTCCTTCTTATCGTCCTTGATCTTCCGCGGTTTGCGGACGAGCTTTTCCAATGCCCGCATCAGATCCGTGTACCGCTTGCTGTCGAGCGCCCGGATCGCCCGCGCCTTGGCCTCTTCCGCTTCGCGCGCGAAGTGCCGCGTCATCAGCTGCTCGACATTGCCCAGCACCAGCTCGACCGGCAACGCCCTGACCTCGTCGTGCAGGCGCGCGGACATCACCTCCGTGTCTCTCGCCGGGCCGAGTTCGCCTCCGAGCCAGCGAAGCTCGGCGGCGAGCCCGTCCGCGACGTCCGGATCGAGGGAGCGCCGGAAGGTCCGCAGCGCGCTGCGCAACCGCCTGCTCGCGACCCGCATCTGATGCACCGCGTCCTCGGCGTCCCGGCGGACGCCGATGTCGTTGCGTCGCAACGCGTCCAGCTCCGCGGCGAGATAGTCCGCCAGCACCGAACCCGACGCTCCCCCGGCCGAGGGCACGAGGTCGTCGGTCAAGCGGCGGAGCTTCGACGGCCACCTCGACCGCTCCGCGCCCGCTTCCAGGACAGCCTGGTCCAGGCTGTCGAGCACTTCGGGATCGGCACCGGGCGAGAGCTCGATCTCGATCTCCCGCCAGCGGTCCAGGTGCGCCTTCTCCCCGCCAGCTTCGCCGGTGACGACGTCGTCGGTCAGCGTCGCGAGCTCGCGGCCTTCGGCGTCGAGCAAGGCGTACGAGGTGCGCTCGGTGCGAAGATGCGCGGCCTGGACGAGCTTCGCGCCGAGGGTGTGCGCCCTGACGAGCTTCGCCAGCGCGCCCGGCACCTTGTCCGGCTTGCCCGCCAGCGGGAGGCGGAGCTCCTCTCGCCGGTCTTCGCCGACCGGGAGTTTGAGGTGCCAGCCCTCGTCACTTCCGCCCAGCCTCCGACGCAGCGTGATACCTGCCTGCGCGAGCCGGAAGTCGGAGGTGTCGAAGTACGTGGCGTCGAGGACGTCGACCCTCGGCTCGGCCTGGTTTGTCACGGGACCGACCGGGACCAGCGGCGGGATGGGCCTGCCGGCCGCCAGGTCGTACTTCCGCTCGATCTCCGTCTCGGCGACCGGGGCACCACCCTGCGTCTTCGTCACCACGAACTCCTTCTCCTCGGCTACCAGGAAGGATTACCCCAGTAGGTGACCGCGGGAAACCCCGGACGGCTCACTCCTCCATCCGGTCGTACCGGTCCGCCCATTCGGCGAGCATTTGGCGTGACCTCTCCTCGGTCAGAGTATCGCTTTCAAGCCTCGCGACAAGGGAATAATAGGCCTCGACCGCCACCCGATCGTCGATGAACACCCCGGCCGCATAGGAATCCGTGTACACCACCGCCGGATGTTCCGTGAATTCCATGATGGTGAACGAATTCTCGAGCACCGTGCCCACCCCGTCGCTTTCCGGGACGATACGAATGGAGCAATACGGCAGGTTCGCCGACAGGACGAGGTGGAGCAGTTGCTCGTGCATGATCCGGGGGCCGCCGACGACCGAACGCAGCGCGCGCTCGTGGACGTAGAACCGGCACCTCGGCGGACGATCGCGCCGCAGCAGCCGCTGCCGCTCCATCCTGGCGTTCACGACCTGGTCCAGCTGAGCCTGGTCGCGGTTGCCGATCAGCTCGAAGGCGGTGCGGGCGTACGGTTCGGTCTGGAGCAGCCCGGGGAGGGTCAACGACTCGTAGCGCACCAGGGTGTGCGCGAGATTCTCCTGGATAGCAAGGGATTTCGTCGGATCGACGAGTTCGTCGAAATACGGCCGAACCCAGTACAGGTCACCGCCGGGCTGGGTCAGTTCCAGCAGCAGGTCACGTTCGGGCTCCGCCTCGCCGCAGGTCGCGAGATACAGCGCCGCGTCCACGATGGACAGCTCACGCAGCCCTTGTTCCCACCTCGTGACCTTGCTCTGCAACCAGCCGTTACGGCGGCTGACGTCGGCTCCGCTGAAGTGCCTGCGCTGCCGGAACGCCTTCATGCGGTGGCCCAGTTCCCGGGTCCGCGCCGTCGAATCCTTCTCAACCATGCGGGCCAAAATAGGGCCGAACTCCGGCCGCGCGGTGATAGCCACGCGGTGATTCACCTCAACTGCTGATAACTTGCGCTCGCGCATTTCTGCGAAGGGCTACTTCGCAAGCGAAGCACCTTCGCGAGCGAAGCGTTCTTTAACTTTATAGCGGACGAAAGGAATGCGGGCGAGTTATCCGGAAGTGGATTTCTTGCGGCACGGCAGACCGCCGCTTGTCGCCCTGGCGCCTCCCGCGGGCGGGCAGCCGGGAGCGAGGCGGCACGGTGCGGGTCGGGTGGGTCGTGAGTGTTTCGGGTCGTTAGAACCCGATGTCACGTAGCTTAGGGGTGAGGTTGACAGGTGGGGTGAAGGCTCCCTTCGCTGCGCCTGAAGGGACGAACGGGCACCTTCGGCCTGGTCGTGGGTCGAGGGGGTCGTGGGGGGGGGTTTTGGTTTTCCCCCCCAAAACCCCCCCCCACCCCCCCCCTCACCCCCCCCCCCCCCCCCCCCCGCGAAAAAGGCTCTTTTTTTGGACCCCCAAGGGCAACTCGT